>JANQQN010000253.1 GCA_028289325.1 Myxococcota bacterium
GCCCACCACGCGCATCCGCCGAGCGGTGCGTCCCGCGGTGCTCGCGTACCGGCGGGGACGCCGGGCGATGGTCAACGGGAAACTCGAGGACGCGGAGCGACATTTTCAAGAGTGTTTGGGCGCGGAAAAGGCGTTGCCCGCCTGCCACCGGGAGCTGGGGCAGGTCTATCGACGACTCGAGCAGCAGGCCCGCGCGCAGACCCACTTCGAAACCTACCTCAAGCTTCGCCCACGGGCCCCCGACGCGGGCAAGATCCGACGTTTGCTTGGCGTGCCGACGGGGCCGTGATCGACCCCCCCGCTCCGGACCGCCGCCGACTCGACCCCGCCGCGGCGCTGATGACGGGCCTGTTGTCGGTACTGGTCGGCAGCTGGGTGTTGTGGTGGGGCGGAATCCTGCCGCGTCGCTCGGGTCTCGGTCATCTCATCCCCTCGGTGGCCGGGCTCGACGGGCTGCGATTCACCCCCGTGGCGTGGGGATGGGGGGTGTTCGCGGCCGCCCTCACCGTGGTCGCGCTCGTTCGGCGCCCCGGTTTGGCGTCGAGCCGGACCGTGTCCGGGTTGGCGGTGCTCGCGCTGTTGACCGGGCTCGCGGCGTTCGTCTCACCGGTCGGGCATCACGCCGGCATCCTGGGCCTGTCGCTGGTGGCCGCAGTGCTGGTGGCGGGGCTGGGGCTGCGGTGGCCGCTGCCGGATCGCGCCGGCGCCGACCGATGGGCGGTCGGTATTCTGTGGGCCGCGGTGAGCGTCGTCCACATGATCTACTCGATGCACCGTCACGCGTGGTTCGGGTCCGGCAGCTGGGACCACGGGTGCATGGTCCACAACTTCTATCGCGCCTCTCGCTTTGCCTCCACCACGTCGACGGTGCTGGGGGAGGTGGACTTTCTCGGCGACCACTTCATGGTCGGCATCTACCTGTACGCACCGCTGATGTGGATCTCGTCGTCGGGGTACATGGTCCTCGCGATCCAGTCTGTCAATCTAGCCTGCGTAGCGCCCGCCGTGTATCTCATCGCTCGCCATCACCGGGCGCCGATGGGGGTCGCGGTCGCGTTCGCGCTGGCGACGGGATTGTCGTTCGGGATGCAGTCCGCCGCGTACTTCGACAGCCACGAGATCACCGTCGGATTTGGCTTCTTCGCCTGGGGACTGTGGGCGTTCGAGACCGGGCGGCTTCGCCTGGCCACCGTTCTGTTGGCGACGTTCGCGCTGTTCAAGGAGAGTCTGGGCGCCTATGTGGTCGGCCTCGGGCTGCTTGCCGTATGGCGAGGGCTCAGCGGGTCTGGGCGCCGGTGGTGGATGTACGGCGTTGGCTGGATCATCGGGGGGGCGGTGTGGTTCGTCCTCGTGAACCGAGTCTTCATGCCGGCCCTCATCGCTCGCGCTCGTCCCCCCGAGCCCCACGAGACGTTCGGGGACTTCGGACCAACGGTGTTCTTGGCGCTGATCGGGATCGCGAGCCAACCTCTCAAGGCCTTCGGGGCGCTGTTCGTGCCCGGGGATAAGCTGTGGAGCCACGTGACGACGTTCGGCGGTCTCGGGTGGCTACCGCTGCTCGCGCCACAGGTCGGGCTGGCCGCCCTCCCGCTGTTTGCGGAGCGATTCCTGTCGTCGAAAGCCACGATGTGGCAGATGGGCTACCACTACGCGGCGCCCCTATCACTCTACGCGGGCTGGGCCGCCGCGCGGGGGTACCAGCGGGCAGCGAGGCTGGCCGGGGCCGGACTGACCTGGCTCGCCGACCGGCGGTTGGCCGCTGCCGCCCCGACCGCGATCGGCGTTTACGTCATCGCCGCGGCTGGGCTGGTGAACGAGTACGGCTACCGGCACCCATCGAACTATCATCGCTGGCAGCCGGACTATTTCTCGACCCCCGCCCGCCGTGCGAGCAACCTCGAGGCGGTGGCGCTGCTGCGGGGCGAGGGCCGTTCGGCCCGGCTCGCGGTGCAGAATCGGATCCTGCCTCACCTTGCGGACCGGCCGTACATCTACCGCCTCGGGCAGTGGCGCAAAGCCGACTGGGTGCTGCTTTCAGTGGGCGAGAACGCGTGGCCGTGGCCCGATCGCTATCCGGGTCAGCTCGCGCGGACTCTGGCCCGCGCCCCCGACTGGCGTCTGGTTTATGCCGAGGAGGGAACCGCGATATTCGCCCGTACATCGGTCACCGACCGGGCCGCGGTCCCTCCTACGCCCGAGCTTGGTCTTTCGCGCCCGGCGATGCGCCTTGATGATTCCGCGACAAGCCGTTAGGAACCAGGCGTGGGGAACTACGGCACCATCTTGCTGCTGTTCCTGATCTCGGCGGGGGTCGCAGCGGTCTTGTTCGGATTGACCTCGTGGCTGGGGCCGCGCGCGCCCAATCCCATCAAGGCGGAGCCGTTCGAGTGCGGGAACATTCCGGGCCGCTTCGAGCAGCGGGTGTCCGTGAAGTTCTACATCGTGGCGCTGTTGTTCATCCTGTTCGACATGGAGACCGTGTTCCTGTTCCCGTGGGCGGTGATCTTCCGGGAGCTGGGGTGGACAGGCTTCGTGAGCATGATGACGTTCGTCTCGGTGTTGGCGTTGGGCCTCATCTACGTGTGGAAGAAGGGCGCGCTCGACTGGGACTGAAAGGACGACCATGAGCACCGACGAACAGAATCTGCTGGGCGCCGAGGCGGTGGCGACGACCAAAGACGCCGCGGAGGGTTTCTTCCGCCGACTGCTGAACAAGACGGAAGCCGTTCACGACGTCGTGAACTGGGGGCGTCGGTGGTCGTTCTTCCAATACCCGTTCGTCACCGCGTGCTGCGGGATGGAGTACATGGCGACCGCCGGCCCGCGATACGACTACTCGCGGTTCGGGGCCGAGCTGCCCCGGTTCTCCCCTCGGCAAGCTGACTTGCTCATGGTGGTGGGCACCATCAGCCACAAACAGGCGCCGATCCTGCGCACGATCTACGAGCAGATGGCCGAGCCGAAGTGGGTGATCAGTTTCGGGGTGTGCGCGTCGAGCGGCGGATTCTACCGCAACTACGCCACTGTCCAGGGCATCGACACCATCATCCCCGTCGACGTATACATCCCTGGCTGCCCGCCTCGGCCGGAGGCGGTGCTGGACTCGATCATGATGCTGCAGGACAAGGTGAAGGCCGAGCGTCGCGACCTCCTGCCCATCGTTCGAGATTGAGGTTCGAGGCTGAGGTTCAGGCTTGAGCTTGTCACTTCGACCTGAGAAAGGCCCGTCCGCATGATGTCCGAGACGCTGCAGCACCTGTCGAAGGCCTTTGCCGACGAGGTGATCGAAACCCACAGCCAGCACGGCGATGACACCGCGATCGTCAAACCCCAGCGGCTCACGGACATCGTTCGCTTCTTGCGCGATGACCCCAAGCTGAGCCTGGAGATGCTGGTCGACCTCACCGGCGTGGACTACCTGGGTAAAAAGGAGCCGCGCTTCGAGGTGGTGTATCACTTCTACAGCCTGTCTCTGAATCATCGCCTTCGCCTGAAAGTGGGCGTGGAAGACGAAGATCCGCGCGTGCCTTCGGTCGTCGCGCTCTACAAGAGTGCGCTGTGGATGGAGCGCGAGGCCTACGACCTGTACGGCATCATCTTCGAGGGTCACCCCGACCTGCGACGCATCCTGCTGTATCCCGAGTTCGAGGGGCATCCGCTCCGAAAAGACTACGAGATGGAGCATCGCCAGCCCCGAATCCCGCCTCGGGCGGGGCGCCGACACCTGTAGACCGCGAGCATCACCTCATGGGACGCGCCCCCGACGCTGTCCCAAGGCGCCGAAGTGGCTTGCCAATCTCGCTTCCCGCGTCCGATACACGGACGCCGAGGCGCTCAGCGGCCGATACCTGCGCCAACCCGATCGAGCCATGAACAGCCGTGATGAGTTTCCGCGGGAGCGGATCCGCAACTTCTCTATCATTGCCCACATCGACCACGGAAAGAGCACCTTGGCCGACCGTATCCTGGAGGTCACGGGGGCTTTGTCCGAGCGCGAAAAGAGCGACCAGTGGCTGGACAAGATGGACCTCGAGCGAGAGCGAGGCATCACCATCAAAGCCCAGGCGGTCCGCCTGTACTACAAGGCCGACGATGGGCAGAAGTATCAGCTCAACCTGATCGACACCCCCGGACATGTCGATTTCACCTACGAAGTATCGCGGTCATTGTCGGCGTGCGAAGGGGCGCTGCTGGTCGTCGATGCGGCGCAGGGGGTCGAGGCGCAGACCTTGGCCAACGTGTACCTCGCCCTCGACCAAGATCTCGAGATCCTGCCGGTGATCAACAAGATCGACCTGCCCGCCGCACGGCCGGAGGAGATCAAAGGGGAAATCGAGGAGGTGGTCGGGCTCGACGCGTCCAATGCGACCCTCACCTCGGCCAAGACCGGGGTGGGGATCAAAGAGGTCCTCGAAGCGGTGGTCCACGGGATCCTTCCCCCCGACGGCGATGCGGAAAAGCCCCTGCAGGCCCTGTTGATCGACTCGTGGTTCGACCCGTACCGAGGCGTGATCTGCCTCGTGCGGGTCCGCCAAGGGCAGCTGAAGCTCAAGGACCACATCCTGTTCGGGCAGAACAAAGAGCGGAGCTTCGAGGTCCTCGAGATCGGGGTTTTCAGCCCGCATCCGACCTCGCTGAAGCAGCTGTCGGCGGGCGAGGTCGGATTTTTTGCCGCGAGCATCAAAGAGGTTCGCGACGCGAAAGTCGGCGATACGGTGATGTCGGCCGAACACCCCGAGACGGCGGTCGTGCCGGGATTTCGAGACGTTCAGGCCATGGTGTACGCTGGCTTCTTCCCGATCCTGAATTCGGGCTACGAGGCCCTGCGCGACGCGCTGGAGAAGCTACGCTTGAACGACGCCGCGTTTTCGTTCGAGCCGGAGTCGTCGCAGGCGCTGGGGTTCGGATTTCGCTGCGGCTTTCTCGGGTTACTCCATATGAACATCGTGCAGGAGCGTCTCGAGCGAGAATTCGGTGCGGAGCTGATCACGACGTCACCGACCACCATCTACCGAGCCACGCTCAGCAGCGGCGAAGTGGTGGACATCGACAATCCCTCGAAGCTGCCGTCGCCCGGCGAGTACAAGCAGCTCGAAGAGCCGGCGGTGCTGGCGAAGATCCACACCCCCAGCGAGCACGTGGGCGCGATCATCAAGCTGTGTGAAGACCGGCGAGGGCTCCAGCAAGGGATCGAGTACCTCGGTGGGGGCACGAACCGCGTGCTGTTGAGCTACGAGCTGCCGTTCGCCGAAGTCGTTTACGATTTCTTCGACAAGATGAAGACCGTAAGCCGGGGCTACGCTTCGCTCGACTACGAGCTGGTGGGCTATCGGGTGGCGCCGTTGGTGCGCCTCGACGTCCTGCTCAACGGGGAAAAAGTCGATGCGCTCAGCATCATCGTGCACCGTGAGCGCGCCTACGAACGGGGCAAGGCGCTGACCGCCAAGCTGCGGAAGATCATCCCCCGTCAGCAGTTCGACGTCGCTATCCAGGCCGCGATCGGGGTGAAGGTCATCGCCCGCGAGACCGTCAAAGCCTACCGCAAGGACGTCACTTCGAAGTGCTACGGCGGCGACATCTCGCGAAAGCGCAAGCTGCTCGAGCGGCAGAAGGAAGGTAAGAAGCGCATGAAACAGGTGGGTTCCGTGGAGGTGCCCCAAGAGGCCTTCCTTTCGATCCTCAAGGTGGATGAGTGAGCACGCGCAAGCACCGAGTTGATGAGGGCTCGCGGGCCGATAAGGGCACCCTGAAGCAGGGCGAGCGGGTCGTCGGTGAGGTCGATCGACTGCTGAAGAAGCACGCAAAGCGGGTGAAGCCGAAAGACGAGGCGAAGCTGCGCCTCGCGCTCGACGAGGCCCGCGACGCCCTCGACGAGGGCCAAGACAAACGGATCTCGGTGGCCCTCAAAGACCTCGAGCACCGCGCGGATCAGGTCCTCGGCTTCGCCCGCAAGAGCACCACCCGCGAGTACGTGGAGTCGATCGGCATTGCGGTGCTGATCGCGGTCCTGTTGCGGTTCTTCGTTCTCGAGGCCTTCAAGATCCCGACCGGCTCGATGATCCCGACCCTCGAGATCGGTGATCACATCTTCGTGAACAAGTTCATCTACGGTTTGCGGGTGCCGCTGTCCACGGAGTCGTGGTTCGCGCGCTGGGGCAGCCCGGAGCGGGGCCATGTGATCGTATTTCGTTATCCGAAGCGGCCTTCGAAAGACTACATCAAGCGGGTCGTTGCGGTGGCCGGAGACCGCGTGCGGGTTCGGGGCCACGACGTCTGGGTCAACGGTCAAAAGCTGACCCACGGAGACCGGAAAAACTTTCGTGCTTTCGATCAGACGTTTGGCCACGTCCCCTTTGCCAGCTACGACGAGACGAGCCGGGACACGGGCCAGGAATACACTGTTCAGTACCGGATCGGGGCGGATTCGCTGCGCCGCTTCCCCTATTTCGACCCCCTCCATCGGTCGATGTATCGGGACCCGCAGCTCGATGGGCTGCGGTGCCCGAAATCCGAAGACGGTCCGCCCGAGTGCACGGTCGAACCGGGCTACGTATTCGTGATGGGGGACAACCGGGACAACTCGGAAGATAGCCGGGCTTGGGGCGGTGTTCCGCACCGGCTGGTCAAGGGGCGCGCGATGTTCGTGTGGTTCTCTTGGGGCCCAGACGGGATAGATTGGGGCCGATTCGGTAAGGCGGTTCGCTAGCCCCGTCACCCGATCGATTTGGGTTTGACACGAGGCTCGGCTGGGCCGATACGCCCGAGACGGACAAGGAGCGACGAAGGTGGCTGAACGTAAAGAAGTGCGACTGGCGGGGGCCGGAAACCACGGAATGATCGAAGCCGGTCTCATTCTTCAGGAGGCCGCAGCCATCTACGACGACCTGAACGCGCACCATGTGCAAAGCTACGGGCCCGAGGCCCGAAGCAACTGGTCCCGGTCGGAGGTCATCATCTCCGACGGAGATATAGATTACCCGAAGGCGACCCAGCTCGACGTGCTCCTCGCCACCACTCAAGAGGCGGTGGATCGCTACGTGCAGGACCTGCGGCCGGAAGGCACGATCATCGTCGACAGTGAGCTGGAGCGGCTGGAGGCTCCGCAGCGGGTGGTGGCCCTCCCGCTCAGCGCCACCGCCGAGAAGCTGGGCCGGGCTCAGCTCGTCAACGTCGTCGCTCTGGGCGCGGTCGTGGGGTTATCGCAGATAGTGACCCGGACCGCGATCGAGGCCGCGGTCAAGGATCACGTGCCCCGCGGCGGCGAAGAGCTTCATCTGCAGGCGCTTCGCGCCGGGTTCGACCTGGTATCGGAAGCGGCGTCCGCCTCGTCCTGATCTCGTCGCGCGGATCGACAACATCGTCGTCGACTCCCGAGGTTCGCCCTGGCATGGAGCGGACAGCGGACGGCAGCGCCGCCGCTCGGCTCGAGCCGACCCGTATCGGTTCCGGCCCGGAAACACTGCGAGGAAACACACGTCATGGCCATCGAGCGAACCTTCAGCATCATCAAACCCGACGCCGTTCGTAAGGGCGTCATCGGCGGCTGCCTGGCCAAGATCGAGGAAGCCGGCCTGAAGATCGTCGCCACAAAAATGATCCACATGAGCCAGCGGCAGGCCGAAGCCTTCTACGCCGTTCATAAGAAGCGCCCGTTCTACGGGGAGCTGGTCGAGTTCATGACCAGCGGCCCGGTCGTGGTCTCGATCCTCGAGGGCGACAACGCCATCGCGAAGTACCGTGAGGTCATGGGGGCGACGAACCCGGCCGAGGCCAAAGAGGGGACGATCCGCAAAGCGTACGGCACCAACATCGGCGAGAACGCGGTCCATGGATCCGACGCGCCGGAGACCGCCGCGGACGAGACGGGATTCTTCTTCGGCACGGCCGAGGTTCATCAGTACTAACGATGAGTGACCCCGATCCCCTCAGCACGCCGGCCCGTCCCGCGCGCTCGGCGTCCGGTTCGTTGCCGGATCTGCGTAGCATGTCGCTGGCGGATCTCGAGCGCCTGTTCGGGGATCTGGGTCAGCCGGCCTACCGGGCCAAGCAGGTCTTTCGATGGGTGCATCAGCGGGGCGCGCGTTCCGTCGATGAGATGACCGACCTATCGAAGGACCTGCGACAGACCCTCGCCGAAACGACCCGTCTGGCATCGATGGAGATCCAGAAGGTGGAGCGGGCCGTCGACGGGACCCGCAAGTACGCGCTGAAGACCGCGACGGGCGACGTGGTGGAAGCGGTGTTCATCCCCGACGCGTCCGCCGACGGCCGCCACACCCTGTGTATCTCCTCTCAGGTCGGGTGTGCCGTCGACTGCAAGTTCTGCCTCACCGCCTCTTTGGGGCTGCTGCGCAACCTGACCTTCGGCGAGATCGTCGAGCAGATCACCCGGGTGAAAGAGGACCTCGCCGCGTTTCCCCACGATCCGCGGTCCGCGGCGGCGGCGCGCGACGACGAAGGCCGACCGCCGCCGGTCGGGGCTCAGGCCCCTCGGGATCGAAGGGCGGCCGAGCGCGCCGATACCGCCGACGACGCGCCTCGCATTGGCAACATCGTCATGATGGGGATGGGTGAACCGCTGGCCAACTACGGACAGCTGGTCCCCGCCCTCAAGACGATGAGCGCGGACCTCGGTCACCACATCTCGCCCCGGCGGATCACCGTATCGACATCGGGTCTCGCCCACCGCATCCCCAAGCTCGGCGAGGACGTTCCCGTCAATCTGGCCGTCTCGCTGAACGCGACCACCGACGAGGTTCGCGATCGGATCATGCCCATCAACAAGCGGTGGAAGATCGCTGAGCTGCTCGATGCGTGTCGAAAGTTCCCGCTCCCGCCCCGGCGACGCATCACTTTCGAGTACGTGATGCTGAAGGGCATCAACGATTCGGAGGCCGATGCTCGCCGGCTGGTGAAGCTGCTGCGGGGCATTCGGTGCAAGGTGAATCTGATCCCCTTCAACGAACATCCCTACGCCCCGTTCTCGACCCCCGATGCCCAAACCGTGGATCGGTTTCAGAAGATCGTGGGTCAGGCGGGGTTCACGGTCCTGGTCCGCACCCCTCGGGGCGACGACATCAGCGCGGCGTGCGGTATGCTCGGCGCGGAAGTCGAGGCGCCGCGACGCGTGTTGAACGTCATTCCCTGAACCCGCAGGTCCGCCACCGGCTGACCAACGCCCGCTCCTCGACGGTGACCGTGGGTTCGAACCCCACCGGCGGCTGACGACCGGAGGTGATGGCATCGGCGAACGTCTCGACCACCGGCTCGACCGCCGGCCACGTGTCGAAGTTCAGGTTTAAAGGCGCGCCCCGGCGGGCCGCGCCCGGGGCATGGCACGTGATGCACTTGGCGTCGGCGATCGGCGCGATGTCTTCGGCGAAGGTGGGCGGCGCGTCGCAACGTCCGTCGCCGTCGTCCCCCCCGCACCCGAGAACCATGAGGGCCAACCACCAAGGGACCGCATTTCGCACCGGGATACTTTAGCCCGGGACCGGCGCTCGTTGACCGAGGCGATGCCCCGGTGTAGCCGCGATAGTCATGTCAGCGACGACGGAGCCGGCGATCGGCGTGATCGGGGGAAGCGGTCTTTATGAGCTCGAGGGCCTCGAGCGGGTCGAGCGGGTGCGCCTGGAGACGCCGTTCGGTGATCCTTCGGATGCGTTCATCACCGGTGAGCTGGCGGGAAGACGGATGGTCTTTTTGCCCCGTCACGGCGCCGACCATCGCTTGCTCCCTCATGAGCTCAACTACCGAGCGAACGTTTGGGGGATGAAAAAACTCGGCGTCGATCGCCTGATTTCGGTGTCCGCGGTCGGTTCGCTGCGCGAAGAAATCGAGCCTGGCCACCTGGTCTTGGTCGACCAGTTCATCGACCGCACTCGACACCGACCGGTGACCATGTTCGGGGATGGGGTCGTCGTGCACGTGCCGCTCGCGGATCCCGTGTGTAGTCCCCTGCGGACCAAGCTGTACGAGCTGCGGGCGGTCACCGACACCACCGTGCACAACGGCGGAACGTATCTATGTATGGAGGGACCGCAGTTCTCCACCCGCGCCGAGTCTCTGCTGTACCGGCAATGGGGATGCCACGTGATCGGCATGACCAACATGCCGGAGGCCAAGCTCGCCCGCGAAGCGGAGATCTGCTATGTGACGGTGGCCCTGGCTACCGACTACGACTGTTGGCGGGCGCCGGACGAAGACGTTTCGGTCGAGGAGATCATCGCCGTCCTCAAGGCCAACGTCGAGCGAGCCAAAGCCCTGCTCAAGGCCTACGTGGAGGTGGCGGCGCCCGCCTCGACCTGCGAGATGTGCGGGACGGCGGCCGAGCAAGGGTTGATGACCCCGCGGGATCGCATTCCTCCCGACCGGCGACGGGAATTGGCCCCGATCTTCGACCGCTTCCTGCCTTGATTCGAGGCCCTCATGGTCTCACGACGCGGTATCCAACTGTAGCATTTGACCGTAATCCACCCCACGGGTAGGCTCCCGGCCAGAGGTCGGTACCCATGCGCGTGGATTCTTGGGCTCTGACAGACGTCGGACGTGCCCGAAAACACAACGAGGACGGCTGGCTGATCGACGACCAGCTCGGCCTCTACGCGGTAGCCGACGGCATGGGCGGCCATGCGGCCGGCGAGGTCGCCTCCGCGTATGGCCTTCGCTGCGTGCAGGAGCAGCTGGTCAAGAAGAAGGCCCTACTCGAAGAGTTCGCGGACAAGCCGACGCCGGAGATGCGAGCGCAGATCCTCCGCGAGGTCGAACTCGCCATCAACGTCGCCAGCAGCGCCATTTACCACATGGCGCAAAAGGACAAGCGACAGCACGGCATGGGTACCACCCTGTCGATGCTGCTGCTCGTCGGCAACAAGGCGTTCATGGCCCACGTCGGCGACTCGCGGATCTATCTCGCGCGCGCCAACCAGATCCATCAGCTGTCAGAGGATCACTCCTATCTTTGGGAACAGATCAAGAAAGGCGCGATCACCGTCGAGGAGGCGAAGCGATCCCCGTTCTCCAACGTGATCACTCGAGCCGTGGGCATCACGGAGACGGTTCAGGTCGACACCCTGGTCTTCGACATCCTGCCTGGCGACACCTACCTCGCGTGCTCCGACGGCCTTCACGGCTACATCGAGAGCGAAGCCGAGCTCGCGCAGATCCTGTTTACCGAGGACGGGGAAGAGATGCCTCGCCGCCTCGTGGGGTTGGCCAACGCCCGCGGCGGCAAAGACAACATTACCTGCGTCGCGCTGCGGGTGCCCGGCGATGCCGGCGATCCGTCGGCCGTCGACGTCATCGAGAAGCTGGATATTCTTCGTCGGATCCCGCTGTTTCGACACCTGAACTACAAGGAGCTGGTGAAGGTCCTCAATCAGACCCAGCAGCAGACCTTCACCGACGGGCAGGTCGTCATCCAAGAGCAGTCGGACGGTGAGGAGTTTTACATCATCCTCTCCGGCGAGGTGGAAGTGACCAAAGGTGGCCGTCCGCTGACGATCCTGGGCCCCGGTGTTCACTTCGGCGAGATGGCCCTCGTCGATAGGTCGCCTCGGTCGGCCACGGTCATGGCCCGCAACGAAACACGCCTCATGTCGCTGTCGCGCAAGGCGTTTTACCATCTGGTGCGGACGGAGCCGGTGCTCAGCTCGAAGCTTTTGTGGAGCTTCGTGCAGGTCTTATCCCACCGCCTGCGTGCGACCAACGAGGCGTTGTCCGATGCGCGCAGCGAAGGGCCGGCGATGCCGCCGTTCGCCGAGATCGAACAGATGCGTCGGGAGGCGGGAAGCTTGGGAACGTCCGAGGTCGGATCCGGGTCGGCGGCGCAAGAAGAGAACTAATCCTCGGCGGCGATCTGTTAACCCCAGCCTGTTAACCCCCGCCTGTTAACCCCAACCCGGGCCACTACCGTCTTCGACCCGTTACCCGATAAGATGCCGTCGTGGCCGAGTTCCGACAGCTGGGCGAGCACGACGAGGAGACGCGAATCTCCCGCGTGTCGCGGATCGACGCTCGCGCGATCTCCGGCGACTCCTGCCTCGTGACCATCTACGGCCCCGCCGGTCCGGATCTCGGGCGCCAGTACCGCTTGCTTCCCGACGACGAGATCCGCATCGGCCGAGGGCAAGACAACGACGTCGTCCTCGACATGGATAACGTCTCTCGGTTTCACGCCATCGTCGAAGGCAGCGACGATGGATTCGTCGTTCGCGACAACAACTCAACCAACGGGACGTACATCAACGGTAAGGAAGTTGTCGGTCGGCGGCGGTTGGCCAATGGCGACCTGATCAAGATCGGCGGCGCGATTCTTAAGTTTCTTCAGGGCGGCAACATCGAAGCGCTGTTTCACGAGGAAATCTATCGACTGACGATCGTGGATGGCCTCACCCAGGTCTACAACAAGCGGTATCTCATCGAGTTCCTGGAACGGGAGATGGCCCGATGCACGCGCTATAGTCGGCCGTTGGCCCTGCTGCTGTTCGACATCGACTACTTCAAACGGGTCAACGACGTTCATGGCCACTTGGCCGGGGACGCGGTTCTCAGGCGGCTGGCGGAGCTTGTCTCCAAACACGTGCGACGAGAAGAGTGCTTTGCCCGATACGGGGGCGAAGAGTTTGCGATCATCATGCCCGAGACCAACGGAGAACGGGCCCGAATCTTCGCCGAGAAGATCCGAAACAAGGTCGAGGGCAGTCGTTTCGACTACGAAGACCGCACCATCCCCGTGACGGTGTCCATCGGTATCGCGGAGATGGCGCAACACCGAGACCCGATGGCGTTCATCGCCGCGGCGGATCATCAGCTGTATGAGGCCAAGACCAACGGACGTAATCGCGTCGAGGGTGGGAATAAATCGTGACCGAGCGCCACATCGTGATCATGGCCGGCGGAGCCGGAACTCGTTTTTGGCCGGCGAGCCGGGCCCGATTCCCGAAGCAGTTTCTCACCATCGGCGGCGATCGCTCGATGCTCCGGGCGACCGTGGATCGCGTTGTCGAGCGGCATTCCATCGATCGGGTGTGGGTGGTGACCGGCCAACATCACGCCGAACACGCCGCGAAGATGTTGCCCGAGCTCCCGCAGGATAACCTGCTCGTCGAGCCGGCGGCGCGAAACACGGCGCCGTGCATCGCCTGGGCCACGGAGGTCATCGCTCAGCGGTCACCCGACGCCCGGGTCGCGGTTCTGCCCGCCGACCACCACATCGGCGACCCGCAAGCTTTCCTGACCGCGCTCGACGCCGCCTTCGACGCCGCGGCGGAGCACATCGTCCTGTTCGGGATCGTTCCTGATCGCCCGGAGACGGGCTACGGATACATCCAGCGCGGCACCAGGAGCGGGGGAACGGACGCGCGGCCGGTTCACGAAGTCACCCGATTCGTCGAAAAGCCCGACCTACCGACGGCCCAGCAATACCTTGAAGCCGGCGACTATCTGTGGAACGGGGGCATGTTCGTGTACGCGGTGGGGGTCATGACCCGCGAGATCGACGCGTTGATGCCCGAGCTCGGGGCGGGGATCCGCGCCTGCGTCCACGACGGAAAGCTGGACGAGGTCTATCCGACGCTCCCGTCGATCAGCATCGACTACGGGGTGATGGAGCGATCTTCGTCCACCCGCGTGATCCCCACGCGCTTCGACTGGTCGGACGTAGGTTCATGGGACGCGGCCATGGATATCTATCCGCGTGATGAGGCCGGCAACGTGATTCGGGGGGACGCGGAGGTGGTCGACGTTCGCAACAGCTACGTTCAGTCCGACGGCCGACGACTGGTTGCGGTGGTGGGCCTCGAAGACGTCATCGTGGTCGATACGCCCGACGCGGTGTTGGTCGTTCGCCGCGGGCAATCGCAGTCGGTCAAAAAAGTCGTGGAAGCACTGCGAAAGAAGGGACGGCAAGACCTTCTGTAAGCGGTGTTCGTTCGGGACACAGTACCGTCGACCCGCAGACGCCGGCGTTTTCCCCGAGTTCCGACAGATCTTGAGCAAAATCGATGCCTTAGGGGTATCGGGAGGGGCCGGGAAATTAGCCGAGCATCCGACTCGCTGTCAAGACGGCGACGGCATAACTCTTTACTTAGTCAACGCGGCGTGTTAGCCTCGTCAAGCTCAGTTGGTGACGTGTGCGCCCACTGAGTACGCTCGCATGCTCTATGGAGATGAACGTTTTCAGGGGGAGCGTTCGTTGATCGTTGGAGCCGCGGCTAGGCGCGCTGAGTTTTTGCAGCCGCCCAATTCCAGAGCGATATGCCCACAACGCTCTAACCAAAGGCGACCCATATCGCTCGTCGGCCGCCCGTACAAGGCCGGCGCGAAACAGTTGCCCGGAGGCGTGGATGGATAATTTGCCGTTCCAAATTGGAGATAAAGCTGTTTACCCCGCTCATGGCGTGGCCGAGGTCACGGGTATCGAGAGCCACGAAGTCGGCGGTGACCAGCAAACGTTCTACATCCTCCGCATCCTCGACAACGGGGTGAAGGTGATGATCCCAACGGGGGCCAACGGCCTGCGTGAGATCATGAGCCCGGCGGAAGTTGACGAAGTATTTGAAGTCCTTCGAGAGAAGGAAATCTCGGTGGAGTCCACGACGTGGAACCGTCGCTATCGTGAGTACAAAGACAAGATCGATTCGGGAGACCCGAAACAGATCGCCGAGGTTCTGCGGGACCTTTATCTCCTGAAGAATGACAAAGACCTGTCGTTCGGCGAGCGAAAGATGCTCGATACGGCGAAGTCCCTCCTCGTCAAAGAGCTGTCGATCGCCCGCGATATGGAAGAAGACGAAGTCGAGCAAGAGTTCGTCCAGATCTTCCACGCCTGATTCTCCCTCGCCTGACGAGGGCGGACGACCGGCCACCCTCGCGTCGTCATGGCATTGGTGACCGGCGCCCGACCCCAACCGTCCGTTGGGGTTGGCGCCGTCCTGTGACGTTGTCCAATCGTTCCGGTTTGTGGAACGGTTTGTGCGGATCGACGGCCAGGATGTAACGGCGAACGTGCGCTGGCGTAAGTCCTGCGTGAAAACACTGAACATTCGGGGTGCCGTGCCAATGGTGCCCTTCGAACGTGCTCGACCCCGCCGGATCGCTACCCTCGGGCTTGTGCTGTCGTCCGTCGCCCTCGTGGCCTGTGAAGCCGACTTCGTCGACCTTCGCGAGTCGGATGAACAGGAGCTGGTATCCGCCGACGCCGGGGGAGGCGCCCCTGACGCCGGGCCGGTCGACGCTGGGACCGTCGACGCCGGCGACGACCAAGGCGGCTCCGGGACGGAGGAGGTGTTGACCGTCGGGCAGTGGTCCGGACGGTCGGGCTACGACGCGTCCGGCCAGTCGCAGATCGTGCGTCTGGAGAACGGAGACCTGGAGCTGCGATTCAGCGAGGACTTCGTCGTCGATCGGGTGCCCGGTCCGGTCATCGTGTTGACCAATGGACCGTCGCTCGGGTCCCGCATCGATCCGGTGCGGGGCGATGTGGACGTCGGGGTGCTTCGCGCCAATCGCGGGGCCCAGACCTACACGTTGCCGGCGGGGGTCGACGATCGGCCCTACGTCTGGGTCTTTTGCCTTCCGTTCGGCCTCGAAGTGGCCCGCGCGCCTTTGGAGGCCCCGTGATGTGGGGCATCAGAGCGGCGGCCCTCGCGGTGGCCACGGTGAGCGTCCTGGGCCTGGCCACGCCGTCGGCGTCCGCCCAGGCTTGGATTCGAGACCCGGGGCAAGGGTACGTGAACCTCAGCCTCTCGCGGCTGTCGGGGGATGAGATCTTCAGCCAAGACGGTGAACGACAAGAGATCGTCGACACCTACAGTCAGACGATCATCGGCTTGTACGCGGAGCTCGGCGTCATCGACCGATGGTTGATGTTGACCTTCAACGGTGAGCTCTACCGTCGCAACGCGCTCGACAACCAGGGCGCCACCCAGGGCCTCGGTGACCTCCAGATCGGCGCGTGGTCGGGCCTCATCGAGGGGCCGATCCGGTTGACGGTGGGGGTCGTGCTGGGGATCCCGACCGGTGATGACGATCCGAGTTCGGGCATCGATGGGGAGGCGGATCTGACCGCCGCTTCCTTGCCCACCGGCGACGGCGAGGTTGACGTGACCCCTACCGTGGTCCTCGGTTACGCGTTCGGCGGCCAAAGCTGGCCGCTTCGCCACTTCGTTACGGCGCGGGTCGGTTACTGGCTGCGCACCCGAGGCTTCGTCGATGCCATCACCTACCAGGTCGAGTTCGGCACTCAAGTGCCGGTGACTTTCCTCGACCGGTTCTGGTTCATCCTGCGGGTGCGGGGGGTGGAGGCGTTCTCGGAGCCGGATCAGGGCGGCTTCGCCGGGCTCGGCGACGGGGTGACCTACACCTCGCCCAGCGCGGAAGTCTTCGGGCGGATTTGGGGCGGCCTCGGCGCCTCGGTGGGCGTGGATACCGCGGTCCGAGCCCGCAGCATCATCGCCGCCGCGCCCTTTAGGTTCACCCTGAGCTACGAGTTCTGACGGACGTCGGTCAGGTTTGCGGTCTCGCCGCGTCTGCCGCCTGGACAGACGGCGGCCTGGATGGCCAGCTGGGCCGCACGACCGATGAGCTTCGACCTTAAGACCGACATGTCGCCGATGGGCGACCAGCCAGCGGCGATCGCCGAGCTCGTAGAGGGCCTACGCCGAGGAGACGGGCACCAGCTGCTCCTGGGGGCGACGGGGACGGGCAAGACGTTCACCATCGCCAACGTCGTCGATCAGATCGACCGGCCGACCCTCGTTCTCGCCCATAACAAGACGCTCGCCGCCCAGCTGTACGCGGAGTTCAAGGAGCTGTTCCCCCACAACGCGGTCGAGTACTTCGTCAGCTACTACGACTACTACCAGCCCGAGGCTTACGTTCCGAACACCGATACGTACATCGAAAAGGACTCCCTGATTAACGACGAGATCGACCGGATGCGTCACTCGGCAACCCGATCTCTACTCGAGCGAAACGACGTGCTGGTGGTGGCGTCGGTCAGCTGCATCTACGGTATCGGGGCGTCCGAAGTGTACCAAGGCATGGTCCTCGACCTTCAGCCGGGGCAGGAAATCGAGCGAGACCATGTGCTTCGTCGACTGGTCGAGCTGCAGTACGAGCGCAACGATATCGACTTCGCCCGCGGGCGATTTCGGGTCCGGGGGGACGTGGTGGAGGTGTTTCCGGCCTACGAGGAGGAGCGTGCACTTCGTCTCGAGTGGTTTGGCGACGAACTGGAGTCCATCCGGGAGGTCGATCCTCTGCGAGGGCAGGCGCATCGGTCGCTGGAAAAGATTCGAATGTTCCCTGCCTCGCACTATGTGACGACCGAAGAGCGACGAGAGAAGGCGATCCGGAGCATCGAAGTCGAGCTCAAAGAGCGCCTGGCCGAGCTCACCAGTCAAGGCAAGCTCGTGGAAGCGCAGCGCCTGGAGCAGCGAACGATCTACGACCTCGAGATGCTGCAAACGGTGGGGATGGTGAAGGGGATCGAGAACTACTCGCGCCACCTGTCCGGGCGCGCGGCCGGGGAGCCGCCGCCCACGCTCCTCGACTACTTCCCGAAGGGGTTCCTGGTGGTCATCGACGAATCCCACCAGACGGTCCCTCAGGTGGGGTCGATGTATCGCGGGGACCGGGCGCGAAAAGACATCCTGGTCGAGTTTGGGTTCCGTCTCCCGTCGGCGGTGGACAATCGCCCGCTCAAATTCGACGAGTTCGAGAAGTTCGTCGAACAGGCGATCTACGTCTCCGCCACGCCGGCGGACTACGAGCTGGAAAGGACCCAGGGGGTGGTCGTCGAGCAGATCATTCGTCCGACGGGCCTACTGGATCCGGAGATCGAGGTGCGACCGGCCGGTCATCAGGTCGACGAGCTGCTCGAAGAGATCCGACTTCGGGTCGAACGAAACGAACGGATCTTGGTCACGACGTTGACCAAACGGATGGCCGAGGACTTGACCGAATATTACCAGGACCTCGGGATCCGGGTCCGCTACCTCCACTCGGACATCGACACCATCGAGCGGGCAGACATCCTTCGCGACCTTCGCCAGGGGGCGTTCGACGTTCTGGTGGGGATCAACCTCCTGCGGGAAGGGTTGGACCTGCCCGAGGTCTCGCTGGTGGCGATCCTCGACGCCGATAAGGAAGGCTTCCTGCGGGCGGAACGTTCCTTGATCCAGACCATCGGGCGGGCGGCCCGAAACGAGCGCGGCAAGGTCATCATGTTCGCGGACACCGTCACGGCATCGATGAAGGCGGCGATCGACGAAACCGAACGCCGGCGAGAGAAACAGCTCAAGTACAACGAGGACCACGGCATAACCCCGAAAACGGTGAAGAAGCGGATCCGCGACCTGCGGGAGGTCGCGGGATTCAAGGCCGACGCGCCCTCCGCGCCCGGTCGTCCCTTGGAGGTCGACGGACAGACGGTGGCCGACAAGGATATCCCCAAAGTCGTCGACCAGCTTCGCAAGCGGATGCTGGAGGCGGCCAAGGGGCTCGACTTCGAGACCGCGGCCGAGCTTCGAGACCAGATCCGGTCCATCGAGGCGGCCCATCTGGGCATCGGCGAGCCGCCCAAGCCCCGACCGACGGCGGCGAAAGCCAAGCGCAGTCGAGGACGAAGCGGCAGCGGCGGGCAGCGGCGCCGGCGACCGTGAACGGCGAGGGTCGAGTCAGGCGGCAGATGACGAGAGTCAGCAAACGGGCAAAGTGGCTCGAGCGGGCGAAAGCGCTGCCCGACAGCCCCGGGGTGTACCTCATGAAGGACGACCGCGGGGCGGTGGTCTACGTCGGCAAAGCGAAGAACCTGAAGGCCCGGGTCTCGTCATACTTTCAAGAAGGAACGTCGGACTACCGGGCGTTCATCGGCCTGCTGTCCGCGCTGCTCGCGGACATCGAGACGGTGGTCACCCGCACCGAAAAAGAAGCGCTGATCCTCGAGCGAGAGATGATCCGGCGTCACGAGCCGCGCTTCAACATCATCTGGCGTGACGACAAGCAGTTCCTGTGTTTGCGCGTAGATCCGAATCACGAGTATCCGTGGGTTCAGGTGGTCCGCAACATGGGCACCGACGGCGCGCGGTACTTCGGTCCTTTTCACTCCGCGTCGGCGGCGCGACAGACCCTGCGGGTAGTGAATCGACACTTTCAGCTTCGGACGTGCCGGGACTCGGTCCTTTATAAGCGCAAACGGCCTTGCCTAGAGCACCAGATCGGTCGGTGCCCCGCGCCGTGCGTGTACGAGATCAACCGCGAGCGCTACAAGGAGAACGTCGACGACGTGCTCATGTTCCTGGAAGGAAAGGGCGCCGAGCTCGCGGATCGGCTGCGCGACCGCATGTTGGCCGCCGCGGGTCGAGAGGAGTTCGAGGTCGCGGCCCACTACCGAGACCAGCTGCGGGCGGTGCAGCGGACGATCGAGAAGCAGCAGGTCGCGTTGACCAAGCTCGTCGATCAAGATGCGTTCGGGCTGTATCGGGAGGGTGAGCAGGTGTGCGTGGCCATCGTCGAGGTTCGCAACGGACGGGCGGAGAACATCAGCGCGCGTCTGTTCTCCCGGGTGGCCGAGGACGACGCGGCGGTCATCAGCTCGATCCTCATGCAGCGGTACGCGCTGATCGAAGACGGTGGCGAGCCGACGGGCCTGCAGCCGCCCAAGGAAATCCTGGTCCCCGTCGAGCTCGAGTCGGATTCTGAGCTCGAGGAGCTGCTGAGCGCCCGGCGGGGCGCGAAGGTTCGACTGGTGTCTCCCCAGCGCGGGGACAAAGCCGCGATCCTGAGCCTGGCCCAGAACAACGCCGAGCACGGCTTTCACGAACAGCGCAAAAAGACCGGGGCCCTCGACGAGGTTCTCGACAACCTGCGCCGGAAGCTGCGGCTTCGTAACCTTCCCCAGACCATCGAGTGCTTCGACATCTCGAACCTCGGGGATCAACGGATCGTCGGCAGCAAGGTGCTCTTCGAACGCGGGACGCCGGCCAAAAAGGGATACCGGCGTTATCAGATCCGATCCACTCCCGGCCAAGACGACTTCGCTTCGATGTACGAGGTCCTCAGTCGAAGATTTCGGCGGGGGCTGGTCGAAAACGACCTGCCGGACCTGGTGATCATCGACGGCGGCAAAGGTCAGCTCGGGGTGGCGAAGGCGGTGTTCAAGGATCTGGGGGTGGAGCGGGTCGATCTCATCTCGTTGGCCAAAAGTCGGGTCCAGGGGACCGATGCCGACGACGCGCCGGTCCGCAGCAATGAGCGCGTGTTCAAGCCCGACCTGCGCGATCCCATCGTCTTGTCCCAGTCCTCGGGGGAGCTGCTGCTGCTGGCTCGGATCCGGGATGAGGCCCATCGATTCGCGATAACGTTTCAGC
The DNA here is from genome assembly GCA_028289325.1 of Myxococcota bacterium. Lineage (GTDB taxonomy): Bacteria > Myxococcota > Kuafuiibacteriia > Kuafuiibacteriales > Kuafuiibacteriaceae > JANQQN01. The sequence goes on from JANQQN010000253.1 coordinate 20,373, forward strand.
GTGAGCTTCGAAGAAAGGACCGCTTGCGGTCGCCGCTGGACGAGATCCCCGGTGTAGGTCCAACGCGAAAGAAGGCCCTATTGAAACACCTCGGCAGCTTGAAACGGGTTCGAGCGGCAACGGTCGCGGAGCTTGCGGCGGTGCCGGGCATCGGAAAGAAGGCCGCGGAGGCGATCTATCGCGCTTTGCATCCCGCTTCCGTCCACGAATTGGTTGACTCGATCGACGGAAGGGCATAGGGCATCTTCCGTGCCAAGCGGCGTCCGCCGCCAGAGCGCGAGGGAACATGCGGCTCTACCGAAAGATCATCCCTAAGATGTCGAAAGAGATCATCGCCACTCTGAAGAACGAGGGCGATGTAGAAATCGATGACCAGAAGCTCGAAGAAGCGGAGCTCGACGTGGCCGCGATTTTGGTCGAGTACTGCAATGCCGAGGACCGGCTGAACCAGGAGACCAAAGATACGCTCACCCGACGCGGGCTCTCTGCCGAACGATTCGGTCAGGTCAAAAAGGGTCTCGCGGAGGCTCGGAACCACAAGACCGGCGAAGAAGGGGCGGAGTTCGTCATCAATCAGATGCTCGAGACCCTGATGCACTCCCGCAACATCGAGGAAGTGTTCGCCGAGGACCACGAGATGCGGAAGAAGATCACCGACACGATGCGTAAGTATCTGGGCATCGACGAGGAGATCGACCGCGAGGCCCGCAGCCGGCTCAAGAACCTTCGCGAAGGGACCGGCGAGTGGGACATCGAATACGAGCGGATCGTCGGCCAGCTCAAGCGCGCCAAGGGCCTGGGCTGACGCTTCAGTGTGAGTTGATTCACTACTTGGTGCGCCCTCCGACGACCGGACGGCGCGCCTAACACAGCACCACGTCGCGAACGACTGGCTCGCCGAACGCGGCGACCAGCGCCCGGCTGTCGGGCGCGTTCAGGATCAGGCACCGCCCTCGGGCCCCAACATCAAAGTGGCCGATGTCGGGCCGCCGAAGGGCGTTGGCCGCGCCTCGGGTCATGGCGCGCAGGCTTTCGTCGGCGGTGAGGCCCATCTGGGTGCAGGCGATGGTGCCCATGAGGGAAAGATTGTGGGTGGGCGAGGATCCGGGATTGAAGTCCGTGGCCACGGCGACCTCGACCTGGGCATCGACGAGGCGCCGACCGAGCCCGTCGGCCCGATCCCCCAGGTACAACATCGCGCCGGGCAGGAGGACCGCGACCACCCCGGCCTCGGCCAGGGCCCGGATGCCCTCGTCGTCGACGTGCTCGAGGTGGTCGGCGGATGCGGCGGCGGACTTCGCCGCGAGCTGAGCGCCGCGCCCCGGGCTCAACTGATCCGCGTGAACCTTGGGGATCAGGCCGTGGCGTCGAGCGGCGTCGAACACCATCTCCCCCTCGGCCACGGTGTACGCGCCTCGCTCGACGAAGATGTCGCAAAAGCGGGCGAGGCCGGACGTGGCCGCGTGAGGGATGAGATCGTCGACG
>JANQQN010000063.1 GCA_028289325.1 Myxococcota bacterium
CCGTCGATAACGCGGCGGCCAACGGCCTTTCGGACCGGGTCTCGGTTCACCTCGACGCGGCGGTCGCCATCGACGGCGAGTACGCGGTGGTGGTGGCCAACGTGCTCGCCGAGCCTCTGATCGCGCTCGCATCGCCGATCTCGGCCCGCGTGGCCCCCGGCGGTCGCCTCATCCTGTCGGGTCTGATGGCCTCCCAGGCGGAAGCCGTCGCCGCCGCCTATCGGGCCCAGGGGCTGTCGACGCCGACGGTGCGCCGGCGCGACGAGTGGGTCAGCCTCGAGCTCACCCGGGTCGGATAGGCGCCGTGAGGACAAGGCCGCTGGTGCTGCCGGAGGGCGCGTTGCCCACGACGCCCCCCGAGGCGCCGATCGTGTTGCCCGAGGAGGTCGCCCGTTACGTCCGGGATGTGCTCCGGGTACGGCCGGGGGCGCCGGTGGCGATCACCGACGGTGCGGGCTGGATCGCCGATGGGCGCGTGGCGACGCTCGACCGGCGGCAGGTCACCGTCGCTCTCGAGGCGTGTCGGCGGGCGCCCCCCCGCCGGGGCCCCGAGGTGGTCTTGTTTCAGGCGCTCGGCAAGGGCGACAAGCTGGAGACCGTGGTCCGGCAGACGACCGAGCTGGGGGTGGCCGTGGTGCAACCTATCTTGACCGAGCGGGCCGTTCCGCGCGCACCACGGGAAGATCGGCTGCGCGGCGTGGTCGAGGACGCGATGCGGGTATCGGGGCGGGCCTGGCGTCCTTCGGTGCGGCCGGCCCGCGCGCTCGCCGACGTCCTCGCCGAACCTCGCCGGGGCCCGGCGTACGTGTTGGCGCTCGATGGAAACGGTTCCCTGTCCGCCAGACTGAGCACCCTGTCCGCGCCGCCGGCGATCGAGTTGCTCGTGGGGCCCGAAGGGGGCCTGACCGCGGGCGAGGTCTCGGCCGCGGTCGAGGCGGGGTTCGAACCGACCCACCTCGGTCCGTTCACCCTTCGCACCGAGACCGCGGGGGCCGCGGTGGTGACCCTGGCCGTCGGGCTCACCGGCGGCTGGGACGAGTAGCGAAGTAACGCCGTCGACGGCGTCTTCGCCCGCGCCGTCGACAAGCTAGCTTCCGCTGAGAAGGCGCCGTATCGTATCGATGAGTTCCGCTCGCCGATACGGCTTCTGGAGAAAGCTATCGGCGACGCCGTGCTCGCCGAGGTCGAGGCTGGGTCGGTAGCCGGAGGACAGGACGAGGGGCACCGGCGGATCGGTCATATCTCGAATCTGCTGGGCCACGAGGTCTCCCGGCGGCCCGGGCATGGAGATATCCATGATGACCAGGTTGAAGCGGTCGGGCTGCTTCGAGAACAGCTCCAGCGCGTCGTCGCCGTTCTCCGCCTCCACCACTTGAAAGCCAGCTTGCTCGAGGGCTTGACGGGCGCTGCGGCGGACGAGGGACTCGTCGTCGACCAGCAGGACGGTGCCGCCGGTCCCTGAAGGATGCGCGGCCACGGTGTTCGCGGTCGGCGCCGGCGGTGCGTGGGCGACGGGGAGCAACACTCGGACCTTTGCCCCCTGCCCGCGGACACTCTGCACGTCGACGGTGCCGCCGTGGCCGCGGGCGATGCCCGTCGCTGCGGCGAGGCCCAAGCCTCGGCTCGGACCTCGGGTGGAGAAGAAGGGATCGAAGATCCGAGGCAGGGCGGCGGGATCGATCCCCTCTCCGTCATCGACGATGGTGACCGTGACGTACGGTCCACTCACCAGTCGGTCGCCCAGGTACAGCCGGCTGAGCTCTTCCGTGGTCCAGGGGCGAACTTCGCAGCGTGAGATCACCGATGAAGTGCCGTCGGACTCGACCGCGTTGAGGAGAACCGCTTTGAACAGCTGCCGGAGCTGGTTCGGATCCCCCGACACCGCGGAGTCGCCGTCGACCGGCTCGACGCGGATCTCGACGTCGTCGTGGCCGCGTGCCTCGACCTCTTGCACCACCGCGTCCAGCGTTCGGCCGAAGTCCAGCTGCACGTTGTTCATGTGTCCGCGGCCCGAATACGCGAGCATCTTGGCGCTCAGCTCGGAAGCGCGCTCGGCGGCGAGGCGGATGTCGTCCACCGCCGACTGCAAGCCGGCCTCGAGATCCGACGCCTCCCGCAGGATCTCGGCGTTCGTGAGGATGACCAGCAGGAGATTGTTGAAGTCGTGCGCTATCCCCCCCGCGAGCACCGACAGGCTTTCCAGCCGCTGCGACTCCTGCTCTCGAAGCTCGCTTGCATGGACCGCGAGCCGGCGCTGCTTGGGCTCGGTGACGTCTTCGGCGACCACCCATCGATGCTGAGGGGAGCCGTTGAACGTCGCGAGGCGGAGGGTGCGACCATCGGTGAGCGCCACGTCGATGAACCGTCCGTCGCCGCCGCGGTCGGCCGGCCACGCGCCATCGAAGTCTTCCCCGCTGAGGGCGAGACCTCGGCAGGCCGTGCGGAGTTTGGCCCCGACATCGGTTTGGCGTCCGGGCGGTAGCCGCCACACCGACCAGAACGACTCATTCACCAGCACTGCATGGTCGCTGGTCCGATCGATCCACGCGATCCCCAGCGGGAAGCTCGCCTTCAGCGCGTCGGCGACGGGTGTGGACAGGGAAGGCGGGGACTCCTGTACGAGCAGCGCTTCGGCGTCTTCAACGATGGGCAGCGCGCTTACCCGAATCGAGATGTGACCATCGCTGCGGCGCCAGGTAAACACGCCCGGGGTCGACCATGGCACGCCGGCCGGCAGGAGATCGGTGGGTCCGCCCAGACTCATTTGGGCGATGAACAGGTTATTGGCATGTAGGCACTGACCCGAATGGGGCGCGATCAGGGCCGCGGCCTGCGGAAGGCGATCAACAAAAACCCGCGCGACATTCAGGGACATCGCATTTGTGCCCGACTCGGCCACTTCTGCGTAGGATATGCCACATCGGCTCCACGTCGCGAAGCTGAATTTAGCGCGTATTCACGCACCAGAATGAGAGCACACCATCCCCGTGCCCCGGTTAAGCGCCTCTTGGTACCCATTTGGGTGGACGCCGCGAACGGTTGACCGTCTCCGCCCAACCGGGCTCGGATGCGGCGTGCGGTTCGAAAACGACCAGCAACGGCGGGCTTTCGGCCGGGCCGCGGTCATCGGAATCGAGTTCGCGGCCGCCGTCGTTGCCTGTCTCCTCGGTGGCTATTGGCTAGACCAACGGTACAACACTGAACCGGGATTCACGATTGCAGGTTTACTCTTAGGTTCCCTGGTCGGCTTTCGCCTGCTTTGGAAGCTCGCGAAGGCGAGTGAGCAGGACATGAAAGGCTGACCGATGCTCAATCACGTTTTGCTTCGCCACATGATTCGGTCGCTGGTGTGGCTGGTTGGTCCGGCGGCCCTGTTGATGGGCCTGATCTTCGGGTGGGACCACGCCTTCGGCCTCGTGGTCGGGGCCGGGATCATCGGCCTGTCCGTGGGGGGGTTGGTGTTCATCGTGGGCCGACTGCTGGACCCGACCGAGGCCAGCGTTCGCAAGACCGGATTGACGCTGCTGCTGGTGCTCAAGATGACCACCGTTGCGGCTCTGCTGTGGCTGTCGATGAGCCGCTGGGGTGTATCCGGTTTCGGCATTCTGTTCGGGATCGGGGTAGGCCTGGTGGCGATTCAGATGGGCCTGGTGCAAGGAGCGGACTCGGTCGAAGGAAAACGAGCCATCGAAGAAACGGAGGCTCGAATCCGCGAGGAATTTGGAGACAGCGACGACGAATCACGTTAGCTGCTGTCTGAGAGGGAACCATGCCGAAGCATCATTCTTGGTTCAGCTTCATTCCGGGCTTCGAAGACTTCGAGCGCGCGATCGCCGAGCTCGGCGGAGGCGAGGGTTGGCTCTTCGCAGAAGCCATTCACGTTCAGCATATCGTGGCCCTGTTGCTGGTGTTGGCGGTCATGCTGGCCATCGCGGTCTTCGCCCGTAACGGTCTGGCCAAGCGCGAGCCCGGCGACATCCTTCCCGACAGCACCCTCACCGCGCGGAACTTCGTCGAGCTGCTCATGGAAGGGCTGCTGGGGCTCATGCAGTTCACGATGAGCCGGGAAGCGGCGTTGCGTCACTTCTGGATCATCGGGCCCCTCGCGTTCTTCATCCTCTTTTCGAACCTGCTCGGCCTGATCCCCGGTTTCTTGCCGCCGACCGAGAGCTTCAACACGACCTTCGCCTGTGGGACCATCGTGTTCGTTTATTACAACCTCGATGCGATCCGTCGGATGGGTCTCGGCCACTTCGCCCACATGGCCAATCCGGTTGGCGAGCCGTGGGGGTGGTTCCTGGCCCCGCTGTTCTTCCCCGTGGAGCTGATCTCGCACTTCATCCGGCCGGTCTCTCTGTCCGTGCGACTGCTGTGCAACATCGCTGGCGATCACCTCGTGTTGGCCGTGTTCATCGGAATCGCGCCGTTCCTGCTCCCGATTCCGTTCATGGCCCTGGGCCTGTTCGTCGCCTTGGTGCAGACGTTCATCTTCACTCTCCTGAGCTGCGTGTACATCGGTGAGGTCGAGGCCAACGTCGAGCACCACCTCCACGCCCACGGTCACGGCGACCACGGACACGAGGCCGCCGCCGCCCACTGAGGAGCGGACCCAGACACCGCGGGACGCCGTACGGCGAGTCCGCCGACAACGATCGCCTGAGGCGAAAACGACTCGACTCGAAAACAGCGGCCCCGTCAAAGGCACAAGGTAGGGCGTAGAGAGAGAGAAGAGGGCCGATGCCGGTCATCCGCCGATTCGAGGTTGGGAAGGAAAAACGATGAAGAAGCTGATTGTCTCCATGTTCACCACCGTCACCCTGATGCTGCTCGCTGCGGTCGCGTTCGCCGCCGATGGCAACGCCGATGCCTCCGCCGGCGGCAGCATGCACCTCGGCTACATCGCGCTCGCCGCAGGCATCTGCATGGGCGCGGGCACCTTCGGCGGCGCGCTCGGTCAGTCCCGCGCCGCGGCGGCAGCCCTCGAGGGCATCGCTCGCAACCCGCAGGCCGCAGGCCGCGTTCAGACCCCGATGATCATCGCCCTTGCGATGATGGAGTCTCTGGTCCTGTTCGCGCTGGTTATCGCCTTCTTCTTGCAGGGTAAGATCTGAGGGTCAGGAGGCCGAGGAGGCCCATGATGACCAGGCTCCACCGGGGCCTGGTCTTTCTTCCCGGGGCCGTAGCGCATCCGCATCCTTCGCCCGAAGCCACGGGCCGGGTAGGGCTGCGAAGGTCGGCCGAAGCCCGCAGATCGTGGCGGTGGCCATCCCAGGGCGCGGTGCCGATGGTCAGGGCCGGCGTTCGCCACGCGAACACCCGCCCCCGCCGGGTAACGACCACCACCTCTCGTCGGCCGTCGCCATCGATGTCGCCGACAGCGGCGGTACCGACGACCTCGTCGCCGGTCAGCTTTGGCCAGCCGGCGGGTGGATTGCCATCCCGGTCGAGTGCCCGCAGCCGGTCCGGCCCTTCTGGCCACAGCGCCTCCGCGCGGTCGTCGCCATCCACATCGATCAGCACCGGCTCGAGCGGTAGTACGTCTCCCCACGGAACCGGATAGCTCGCGGGCGCTAGCCCCTCGGGCCACACGATCGCGCCCGCGGCTCGCTCCTGAGCGAGCCCCACGTCGGCCGGCCGACCGACGGCCAGCAGCGCCCACAGTACGTCGGGCTCGTCGAGGGGACCGACGGCCACGGCCCCGGTCAGCGCCCGCGCGTTCGCGGTTGTGGCCAGGGTTCGGCCGGCGGCATCGAGGGCCAGCAGCGGGCGTCCCGCGGAGGCGATGAGAACGTCGACCCGCTCATCTCCGTCGATATCG
>JANQQN010000287.1 GCA_028289325.1 Myxococcota bacterium
CCAGTCATATCGACCTTTTGATCGCTTCGCTTACGCTCCGCTCGCGTACGCGGCGTCGACCGATTCCACCGGATTGGAACTCCCGCCGCCGCGTACTAGAGACCTCCGGTTCGGCGCGCGCGCCACAGCGTCCTTCGCACGACCTCGGTCGCGACCCGCAGCGTTCGTTCGTCGCGCACCCACATCACCCCGCCGGTGGCGGAACGCAGGATGATGCGCCGCCGCGGCCACGGCCAGCCGCTCATCAGGTCCACCCGCACCGCACCCCGACGAGCGCGGACGGCGACCCGCACCATACGGCGCCCATCGACCCAGATCGTCTTGCCCCCGTTCACGATGGTCACCAGGCCCGGTACGGGGAGGGCGACCAACCGGCCCAAGAGCCGATCCGCCAGTCGGTGCAGCCCGCTCATGGCGGCCGCTTGTTGCATGCCGTGGACCAGCGTCCGGCGCAAAAAGCCGGCCCGCCATTGATCGGGTGATCATCGCCCAGAAGCGTAATGAGCCGCCGGATCGTCGGACGAAGCCGTCCGGTTTTCGCGGAACTCGTGAAGAGCGGATCGGTCGCTGACGGTCCGGGCGTCACTCACGATCCGGCAGCAACCGGCGGGCGTCGTCGTACGGATAAACGTCGAGAACCTCCCCCGCTTGATTGAGCTTCTTGAGCCGCTGCCAGAACTTCACCGTGAACAGGTCGGCGTGGTGCTCTCGAAACAGCTTGACGTGTCGAGGGTCGCTCCACAGGAAATTGCCGAGCTCCTCGGGAAAGATGTCGTTGTCGCCCACATAGAACGCCGGCCCACCTTCAGCGAAGTCGTCGTGGTTCGGCGGCATGAAACGGAAGTTGCAGTCGTCGAGCAAGCACAGCTCATCGTAGTCGTAGAACACGACCCGGCCGTTGCGAGTGACGCCGAAGTTCTTGATCAGCAAGTCCCCAGGAAAGATGTTCGCCGCCGCCAGGTCCTTGATCGCGTTGCCGTAGTCGAGGATCGCCGCGTCCGCCTTCTTTTGACTGACCTGTTCGACGTACAGGTTGAGCGGCGTCAGGCGCCGCTCCGTGTACACGTGTTTGACCACGACCTCGTCGCCGCGGACCTCCACATTCTCCGCCGCCACGTTGACCAGCTCCTCGAGGCACTCGGGCTCGAATTGCTCCCGCTCGAAGGTGAGGTACTCGAACTCTTGGGCATCGATTAGGCGGCCCACCCGGTCGTGCTTAAACACGAGTCGATAGCTGTTCTTGACGTCCTGCTTCGAGGTCCGCTTCGGATAGTCGAACGAGTCTTTGATGATCTTGAACACCATCGGATACGACGGGAGGGTGAAGACCGACATGACCATTCCCTTGATCCCCGGCGCCATCACGAACTTGTCGGCCGCCGACCGCAGGTGACGGTACAACCCCCGATACAACACCGTCTTGCCGTGCTTGATGAACCCCAGCGCGATGTACAGCTCGGAGACCGGTTTCGCAGGCAGGATCGACCGCAAGAATCCGATCAGCTCACAAGGGCGCTCGGCGCTGACAAAGAAGTAGGACCGGGTGAAGCTGAAGACCACGCTGGCTTCGGTCTCCGTGAGCAACACAGCATCGATGGCGATCCCGTCATCGCGATGAACCAAAGGCAGCAGGAGCGGGATGATCCGGTTCGCCCGGCGAAGCCGCCCGACCAGATAGGCCCCCTTGTTGCGATAGAAGATGGGCTCCGCGAGCTCGATGACGTCGAACTGCCCGTAGGTCCACGTGCGTTCGAGATGAGCATCGATCGCCGCCGCGGCGAGCTCGGCGTCGCGGCTCGCGTCTTCGAACGGGGCTTCGAAGCCGTACTCGTCGAGGATGTCGAGAATAACGCTCTTCGTCGAAGACGTGCGGTAGAACGACCGATAGATAGGCATCTCTTCGCCCGAGGGAAGAAGCTCGTTGTCGAAGGAAACGAACTCGATCCGGGGATGGATGCCGACGGTGGTGAAGTTGGCGCGGGTGACGGAGTTGAAGAAGGTCTCCGCGAGGTCCTCGTCGTTGCGGTACGCGATCAGCCGCGAGTAGGTCGTCTTGGCGTGGGCCCAGGCGTCTTCGCTCTTCAGGCGCCCCCCGAGCAGCAGCCGGGCGTCGTGCAGCGCCTGCTGAACCGCTCGGCTATAGAGGTCCAGTCGGTCGGAGGCCGCCTGCTGATGTTTCAGCCACGCCTTCGACTCGAACCACGTCGACGCCTCGCGGGTCAGCTCCTTGAACTCGACGCGGTACTTCTCGAAGACCGACAGGACCATGTGCGCGAGCCGCTCGTCGGTCGGCAACAGATCGCTGGTGTTGCGGGTAACGACCACCCGGTCATTTAGGCTCAACTTGCCCGCTGGGCCAACGGGATGACCCCTGCAAGGTCGAGTTGGAACAGGCGCCTACCTGGTATGCTCCGCCCCGTGCGTAACCTATGGCGCCTCCTGGGCTGGTCTTTGGGGACCTTGGCGTTCTCGTTCGCGATCCCCGCCGCCGCTCAAACGCCGGGGATCGAGGCCGACGGGACGCTCCCTGTTCGCCACGCGGCCCGGCCCCTAACCCTGATCGACGGCCTGTTCCGGCTCGACTTCGTCGCCGGCGGCGGGCTGATCGACCGCACGGATGCCGCAGTCCAACTCGTTGCCGGGGCCGGTTACGGGGTGAGCGACAACTTCGAGGTCGGCATCGTGCTCATCGACGCTATCGTCTCCCCCAACCGCGACTCCGGCCTCCAGGAGCCCGGTGGGTACCTGCGCTACCGTTTCGTCGACGGCAGCCTGCAGGCCGCGGCCGAGGTCTTCGGCCAGGCGCCCACCGACGGTCGGTTGGCGTTCGCGGCCGCCGCGCCGACCTTGGTATCGGTCGCGGACCGCCTTCGATTCGACCTCCGGCCGCAGATCGAAGCGGCCCAGCGCGACGAATGGGTAGTGTCGTGGCGAGCTGAAGGCGCCCTGTCCGTGCAGATCGCCGACCAGCTGCGGGCCTACGCGGGCGGCGTGGTCCGAGACGGCGTGGCCGGCCCCGTGCGGCCGCTGCTTCAGCTCACGGGCGGGTTGGCGTTTACCTTCGTCGATGGCCCCCAGCCCATCGGCGACCTGGAGCTGAGGGTTCAGAGCCGGGCGTGGCGACTGGGGGACGATGAGACCCCCGTCCCCCAAAACCTCGACGGCGATTGGTTCGCGGTGCTCGCTTATCGCCCGTTCATCCGGAGCCAGCCGGCCCGCAGCTCGGACCCCTTCGCCGACCCCGAGGCTTGGTGAGGCGAGGGCCTACGGCTCGATCCCGGCCGTGCGGAGGAAGGCCTCGATCCGCGCCTCGATGTCCGCGGTTCGCGCGGGCGACAGGATGTCTCCCGCGAGGACGTGTTGGTCACCGGGGCCGTCGATCACCTGACGGGACCGAGGTTCGGCCCGCTTGAACCGAATGAACGTCTCCTCGACGGCCTCGGCATCGACGACATGGTCGTTTTCCGAGTGGAGCATCAAGACCGGCGCTTCGATCCCCTCGAGGTCGACGGTGCCCACCCGAGCCACCGTGGCCATCATCGGAAACAGGCCCGCGACCGGGTACCGGGTCGTCCAGTACTTTCCGTGATCTTCGTTCTCCGGGACCCACTTGTACTCGTTGCCGAAGATCCAAGGCAGCCAAGTCTCCGCCCACGGCCACAACAGCAGGCCGGAGGCCGCGCTCTTGGGGCCGAAGTTCGGCGACAGCAGAACATATGCCGCGACCTCGGGGGCGTCGTGGGCGGCAACGAGCAGGGCCGACGTGGCCCCGGTCGAACTCGCGATGATCACCACCCGCTCCCCGAGCACTCGTCCCATCGCGATCGCTTCCCGAGTGTCGCGGATCCAGTCTTCGGCCGTCGCTCGCGCCAATGCCTCCCCCGGCCGTCCGTGCCCCGTGAACCGGGCCTCGAACAGGTTGGCCTGATATCGCCGAGCGACGTTCTCGGATAGGGGAGCGGTCTCCCGCCGGGACGCCGAGAATCCGTGGAGGTAAACGAAGGCCAGCCGCGTCTTCTCGCCGGGCTTGCCGCCCCACACCACGCGCGCCTCGGCGCCCGGGACCACCCCTTGCACCGCCGCCTCGCGCTTCGCGATCATGTCGGCGGCGACCGATGGCGCCGAAGGCACCTGCGGGGGCGGTCCGTCGAGCCGCACTCGCGTCCGAGGACCGGCGGCAAACAATACGATCGCGCCCCCCAGCGCCCCCATGAGATAGCGTGCGATTCGGGCCACGAGCGAGTCCTACCCCATCGGATGCGGGTGGTACAAATCGGAGTCAATGACCGCCGCCGAACCCGAGCCGCTCCGGTTCTACTTCGACTTCATCTCCCCCTACGCGTACCTGGGCTGGACCCAGGTCTATCGGCTAGAACAGGCAGTGGGGCGCACGGTCCAACCCGTTCCGGTCTTGTTCGCGGCCATGCTCAACCACTGGGGCCACAAGGGCCCGGCCGAGATCCCGCCGAAGCGGGACCATCTTTACAAGAACGTGGTCCGGATCGCGCACGACCTCGGCGTCCCCGTCGCCCCCCCGCCCGCTCACCCGTTCAACCCGGTCCTCGCCCTGCGTATCGCGGCCTTGCCTCACCCGAGGGAACTGCAGCGCAAGATCATCGATCGACTGTTCGAGATGGCCTGGGTGACCCGGGAGGGCGTCACCGACGCCGCCCGGGTCGCGAGCGCCCTCGACGAGCTCGGCGTGGCCGGCGCATCGCTGGTCGCCGCCGCCTCCGCCGACGCCCACAAGGCCCACCTGAAGACGATGACCGCGGACGCGATCGCGGCGGGAGTGTTCGGGGTTCCCACGGTCATCGTCGACGGGGAACTATTTTGGGGCGTCGACAGCTTCGCTCATATCGATCGATTCATGCGCAACGAAGACCCGGTCGACGGTGATTCGCTCGCGATATGGCGGAACCTACCCGCGAGCGCGACCCGCTAGCGACCCGGGCTGAGCTGAACCACGAGCACGCCGGACAGCAGCAGAACGACGCCCAAAACCCGGGTCCAGGTGATCGGCGTGACCGCGAAGCCGACGAGCCCGAAGTGATCGATGGCCAGCGATCCGATCAGCTGGCCGGTGACCACGCCCGCGACGAGCAGGGTCGCCCCGAGGCGAGGGGCCACGACGATGGAGACGGTCACGAACACCGCGCCGATGACACCGCCGAGCCACGCCCACCACGGGACCTCGTCCAGGCGGGCGATCACCCCGGCCGCCGGTCGGCCGGCCACCGCGGTGACCACGAGCAGGATGAGCATACCGACGGTAAAGCTGACCAGCGCCGCGGCGAAGGGACTATCGAGATGCGTCCTTAGCTGAGCGTTGATGCCGGGTTGAAGAGGGAGGATCAGACCACACCCGAAAGCCATCGCGAGCAAGAGCCATTGCATGGTCGCTCAGCCGGGCCACATGTCGCACGGCAGGGCAACCTCGATCGCTGGCCGCTTCCCCCTACGCGCGATGCGGTGGCGTAGCCCACGATCATGCCCCTGCGAGCACGAACTCCGCTTCCGCCAGCGTCTGGCCGTTGACCTGAACGCCCACCCGGTGAACGCCCGGGTACAGGGCCCGGATGGTCGTCGGACGCATCGAGTGGCGCTTGTCGACGGTCAGCGTCTCGCGCGGCTCGATTCGCGTTCGAGTCCACTTGAACACCTTGGCCGACGTTCGTCCCCCCGAACGAACGTAGTGCACCGCATAGTCGATGATCAGCTCCTGAGCCTGGGCGGCGCCGTTGACGAGCTCGGCGGTGAACACGACCGCCTGCCCGATGCCGATGCGCGCCGGACGGACAGTGAGGCGAGCCTGAAGGCGCTTAGGCGCCCCGAAGCCTACGACCGCCAGCGCGCCGGGGTCGCCGTCTTTGACCAGGGTTCGCAGCGCATGCTCGACCACCCATCGGCGACCACCCCCTCGCGCCCAAGCACGGCATCGTTCGACCACCTGTTCGGGGTGGTCTTTGGCGATGTCATTCATCGTGTTGGCGACGGAACGGATGACGTAGCGTTCGTCATCGTCTTTGAGCGCCTCCAGAATCGACCAAATCGGGCGGGGATCCTCGATCAGCGAGGTCAGCTTCTTGCCCCAGGGCAGCCGAGGCCTAACCCCTTCCGAGCACCACCGCCGAACGTGAGGGCTCCGGTGGCCGGTGAGCTTTCGCAGCCGGGCGAAGGTTTCTTTCGCCCGGTGCTCGACGAACGGTCGCACCGCAAACTCGGACGAGAAGCGCTGGGTCAGGGCGATCATGGCCTCCATCGAGGGCTCGAAGTACTCGAGGCCGTGGTCGGCGATCAGTTGGCCCAGCGGCCACTGCAACCAGCCGTCGGTCACCGACTCGCAGTCCGGCAACGGCGAGGGCAGACTGTCCACCAGGATTCCCAGCGCACGCGGGGTGTCGTCGGGAAGGCCGGCCCTCAGCGCGTCCGAGAACTGTCGAACCCGCTGCGCAAAAGCCAGATCCTCGAGGCCTTTCGTCGCCCGACGCACGAACCGCGATCCGTCGAACCGAGGGTATGCCGAGACAATCTGGGCCGAGAGGGCCCGCGCCGCCTCCCGATCGAAGTAGTCCTTGAAGGCGGTCTTCTGCGGTCGGGCGCGGTCGGTCATAGCGCCTTGGCCATCCATCGGTTGCAGCCGCAGTGACCGGTCTCGCCGAGCGGCGCGCTCAGCTTCTTGAAGCCGAGCGCCGCGTACAGCTTCGCCGCCCGGTCCATGCCGTCGAGGGTTTCGAGGTAGCAGGTCTCGTAACCGACCGCCTTTGCGTCGTCGAGGATCCGCAGGAGGAGCCGCTTGCCCATCCCGAAGCCTCTGACCTCCGGATAGAAGTACATCTTTCGCAGCTCGCAGACCGTCGGCTCCGCGCCCCGAAGCGGTCCGAAGCCGCCACCCCCCACGATCCTTCCGTTCTGTTCGACGACATAGAACCGGGCCCGCTCACCGGCGTAGGCCCGGGAGATCCAGTCGACCTCCGGATCTTCGCTCGCGAACCCCGGGCCGGACGCGCCGAACTCGGGCATGACTGTGCGGATGAGGGCGGCCATGGCCGCGTCGTCGGCGGCGGCGATCGGCCGAAGACAAAAGGTGCCCGCCATTTCGTTCATAGGAAAACGCTACTGCGCGTCCGTAACCGACGGCAACCAGCGCCGTCTACGTTGACCGAGACCCATCGGACCGGCATGGCCACCCCATGAGCCTGTACGAGATGAGTGTCGAGCAACCCAAGAAGATGCTCAGCAACCTCGCCAAGTGGTTGGAGGCCGGGCGCGCCTTCGCCGAAGAGCGCAAGTATGAGCCCGACAAGCTATTGAGCTACAAGCTGACGGCCGACCAGTATACCCTGGTCCAACAGATCCAGGCCGCCTGCGATACCGCCAAGCTGACCGCGGCCCGCCTCACCGCCAAGGACGCCCCGAGCTACCCGGACGAGGAGGCGACGGTGCAGGAGATCCTCGACCGGATCCGCGCCACCATCGCGTTTCTCGACACGCTGACCGCCGCCGACTTCGACGGGGCCGAAGACCGCCTGATCCCGCTTCGCTTCGCCCCCGGCAAGGGGGCGCGGGGCGCCGAGTACTTTCAAAGCTTCGGACAGCCAAATTTCTACTTTCACACCACCATGGCCTACGCCCTGCTGCGCCAGGCGGGGGCGCAGATCGGTAAACGCGCGTACATCGGGTCCTTACGGATGGAGGACATGCCGGGCTAGCGTTCGGAGCGGCGTCGCCTCGAACGCCCTCGGCTCGCCGGCGGTGTCGCCAAAGCATAGATGGCCCGTACGTCATCCCAAACGAGAGCATGCTCATGTGAAGGCCACGGATTCTCCGCCAACCTTGAGCACCGGGACGGTGTTCTAGGCCGAGTCCGCCGCGCCCGCCCGCCAGCAGGGGAAGTGGGCGTTGTCGGTGGAACCCATGGCAACGATCACCTGCAAGTGGTCAAAGCCGTCGAGGTCCCCGAGTCGGTTGAGAAGCTCGGAGCTTCCTTCCGCAGTGCTAGGAATCACCAACGGGTCGTCATCGTTGGGGGTCAGGACCCAGAACACATCGTCCACAAAGGGCCCCTCGTCGGTGGTGATCACATCGACCGCGACCAGCCGACCGATGGCCACGGAACGCGTATCCCCGTCCGAGGCGGCGTAGGTGACCGCGTCATCGGCGATGGTGACCTCACCGGGCAAACTCGGCGTCCTGCGCCCGTAGAAGAGCGCCCAAACAATAAGGAGAACGGCTGCAATGAGTACGATAACCATGCTCTAGAGCCTGAACCTCGTAAATTGGTTATCCAACCAATCAACGCGTGCTCGTCCGGCAGATCTTATGTCCTGAGCCAGTTGCGAAGGACTTGAGATCTGCCGGACGCGAGCCGCGTGTACGCGGCGATCCTCGGGAGGCAACTAGGACGGCGATTGGAGGTTTCGAGCCTGGAACGGGATCGGAACTTCCGGATCGCCGTGTTAGGTCAGAATCATGGCCAGGCCCAGCAACGGGGAGACACGGCGCCGCGAGATCGTGCTGGCCTTGGAAAGAGTCCTCGCGCGCACCGGTCTTGCCGGCGCTACGATCGCGGCGGTGGCGGATGAGGCGGAGCTCGCGCCGGGACTGGTTCATCATCACTTCGCCGACAAAGAAGAGCTATTCTCCGAGCTCACGCGATCTCTCTACGAGCGCTTCCGGGCCGTCTCTCGGGATCAGAGCTTCCACGGCGTGCTCGATGCGGCGCTCGCGATCCGCGGGGCACGCGGGGTGAGGGCCGCACGGGCGTGGGTCGGGCTCTTTGCCGAGAGCCTTCGCAGCCCGCAGGTCCACAAGCAGCTCCGGCGGGTCCTGAGTGCTGAGCTTCGCCGTTTGGACCGAGCCCTCATAGAGCAGGGCTCGAGCCCGCGCGAGCGGAGCAGGTCTCGGCAGGGCTGCTCTCGTTCGTTCTTGGAGCGTTGGTGTTTGGCGCGCTCCTGCCGCGAACCCGCTCGGGCTTTGCCGCTGGCCTTGCGCGAGAGATCGTCGACGCCCTCACTCGCTCAGTGGGCACTCCGACTCCGCCACCACCTGACCGCCGCGGGCTAACGCATCAGATCAAAAGCGCGTCGGTGACGATCTCCACCAGCGAAGGTCCGTCGTAGTGGATCGCCTCCGCCAGCGCGGCGTCGAGCTGGGCGTCATCATCCACGCGGATCCCTTTGGCCCCGCACAGCTCGGCGTAGGCGGCGAAGCTCGGGTTCTTGAGCGACGTCTGCCAGACGTCCCAGTCTCCCGCTCGCTGCTCCTTGCTGATCTTACCCAGCTCGCTGTTGTTGAGCAGGACATGGGTGATGTTCATCCCGTACTTCACCGCAGTGGTCACTTCGCCCAAGTACTGGCCGAAGCCCCCGTCTCCGGTGACCGCGATGACCTTGCGCCCCTTGAAGCGGGGATCGTCCTCCTGGGTCGCGGCCCACGCGCCCATGGCCGCCGGATAACCGAAGCCGATGGAACCGAGGTAACCGCTCATGAGGATCGCCTGCCGCTCGCACTCGAAGTACCGCCCGAACGAATAGGTGTTGTTGCCGACGTCGACGGCCATGATCGCGTCGGCGGGGACGGCCCGGGTCAGGGCCCGGAACACCGCCGGCGAGCCCACGCCCTGGTCGCTGCGCTCGTGGAGCCGGCGGTCCTTCTCTGCGCGCCAGATCGCCCATCGCTCGGCGACTTCCGCCGTCTGGTCGACGGCCTGCGTGTCCCCGAGCAGGGTCTGCATCAAGCGCACGGTGACCCCGATCTCGCCCCACACGGGCACGGTGACGGGATGAAACCGCGCCAACGACATGGGGTCGTAGTCGATCTGAATGGTCGGCTTGTAGCTCGAAATGCCGGTGTGGTTCGAAAAGCTGGCCCCGAAGACCACGAGCAAATCCGCCTCATTCATGAACCAGCTGGCGATGGGAGTGCCGCTTCGACCCAGGACCCCACAGCCGAGGGGATGATTGTCGGCGACGAGGCCTTTGCCCTTGAACGTCGTTAGCACCGGGCATCGAAGCGTCTCGGCCAACGCGAGGACGTCGGGCATGGCGAATCTCGCCCCGTGGCCGACGATGATCGCCGGCCGCTTGGCTGCCCGCAGCCGATCGAGCGCGTCGGTGAGGGCGGCCTCGGGAGGCGCCACCTCGCGCTCGGGCAACCGACCGATCGGCGTTCCGGGCGCCGCCGACGAAGACTCGACCTGCACGTCGTCGGGAAACACGAGGTGAGAGACGCCGCCCTTCAGGATCGCGTTCTTGCACGCCAGGTTGACGAGCTCCGGATAGTTGGTGTGGGCCATGGCGACCCCGGTGTACACCGCGACCCCGCCGAAGGCGGCGGCCAGGTCGACCTCCTGAAAGGCGCCGCGGCCGATCAGCTGACTGGGCACCTGGCCGGTCAGGGCCAACACCGGCGCCCGGTCGACATGGGCGTCCCATAGGCCGGTGAGCAGATTGGTGGCGCCGGGGCCGGCGATCGAGAAACACCCGGCGGGGCGGCCGGTCAGCTTGCCGTACGCGCTCGCGGCGAACGACGCGGCCCCCTCGTGACGAATGCCGTAGAACCGCAGGTCGCCGGCCGCTTCTCGGCGCCGCATGGCGTCCGCGAAGCCCAGGTTGCTGTGGCCGACCATCCCGAATACGTGTTTCACACCCCACGCGACCATGGTCTCGACCATCGCGTCGCTCGAGGTGCGGACGTGAGCCGCTTCTTCCGGAAAGCCGACGTACACCCCGTCGTCCCGAACCTCGACCGGAAACGTCTCGACCCCGTCGTCGTGACCGCCGGGACTGTCGCCCGTGAGCGGGTCAAAGTCCCAGCCGTGCCACGGGCACCGCAGCCAGCCTTTCTCGATCGAGCCTTCGCCCAGCGGCCCCCCCTGGTGGGGGCATCGGTTGTCGAGCGCCGCGTACTTGCCCCGGAAGTGGGTCATGCACACCGTGCGACGGGCGCACGTGACCTGCTTGACGCGCCCTTCGGGCAGCTCGTCGGGGCTGAGGGTCTTCAGCCAAACGGTGGGGGCCGGGCCGGGGTTTTGACGCTCTGTCATGTTCGATCCTCGGTTTGATGCTCGGGGCCGCCCTATCGTTACGGCCGAAGGTTAGCGTGTCGGGTTTCGATGCTCGATCTTGCACCGAGGCCCCGGATAACGGCAGGGAGAATGCCATGGCCATGGACAACGACACGAACGCGCGGCTGAAAGTCGCCACCTACAGCGAGCTTTCGGACCGCGAGCCGGCGTACGCGCTGGCTCTGGACACCGACCTGGTGGTCATTCGATACGATGACCAGGTCTCGGTCCTGTACGGTCGCTGCCTGCACCGCGGCGCCCTGATGTCCGATGGCCATATCGACGGCGACAATCTGATCTGCGGGGTTCACGGCTGGGACTACCGGTTCGACACCGGGGTCAGTAGCTACGCCAACGACGAAGTCTTACACAAGTTCGAGGCGACCATCGATCGCAAGGAGGACGCGGTGTTCGTCCGTCGGGCCGACGTGCAAGCGTTTCAGGCGAAGCACCCTCAGCCCTACGATCGCCGCGCTTATCTCGGCCTCTACCAAGACGTCCATGGGGGCCCGGAGGAAGACCAAAACGGGTACATCCAGCAGCTCGCCCGCGAGGGGCTGACCAAGGTCGGTCACCACGGTCAGGTGTCGGCGATGGGCGTGCCCCGTCGGGACCTGCCGCAGTGGGACGCGATTCAAGTTCTGACCGCCCAGCTGGCCCGACGACCGCTTTCCGACCACGCCACGGTGGAATCGGAGACGATCATCGGTCCGCGGGCCAAAAAGCCGCTGGTCCTCGATATCCCGCTGTTCGTCAGCGACATGAGCTACGGGGCGCTCAGCGAGGAAGCCAAGATCGCGCTCGCCCAGGGGGCGCAGCTCGCCGGGACGGGCATCTGCTCGGGTGAAGGCGGGATGCTCCCCGAAGAGCAGGCCGCCAACCAGCGCTACTTCTACGAGCTCGCGAGCGGGCGCTTCGGCTGGAGCATCGATAAGGTCAAGCGCTGCCAAGCCTTTCACTTCAAGGCAGGCCAAGGCGCGAAGACCGGCACCGGCGGGCACCTTCCCGGCAACAAAGTCATGGGCAAGATCGCGGAGGTCCGAGGGCTGCGGGAAGGTGAGCCGGCGGTCAGCCCCAGCCGCTTCGATGATCTCGCCACCGTCGAGGACTTTCGGCGGGCGGCCGTCGAAGTCCGCGACGCGACGGGGGGCATTCCGGTCGGATTCAAGATGAGCGCCCAGCACATCGAGCGCGACATCGACTTCGCGCTCGATGTCGGCGTGGACTACATCATCCTCGACGGCCGAGGCGGAGGCACCGGGGCCGCCCCTCTGATCTTCCGAGACAACATCAGCATCCCCACCATCATCGCCCTCGCCCGCGCCCGCCGCCATTTGGACCGAAAGCGGGCCGACGGGGTGTCCTTGGTGATCACCGGGGGTCTGCGGACCGAGAGCGACTTCGTCAAGGCGTTGGCCCTCGGCGCCGATGCGGTGGCCATCGCCAACAGCGCCCTGCAGGCCATCGGCTGTCTCGGTATGCGCGCATGTCATACCAACAACTGCCCCGTGGGCATCGCCACCCAGAAGCCTGGCCTCCGACGTCGGCTGGAGATCGACAAGAGCGCAGCTCGGCTCGAGCGTTACCTGTCCGCGACCACCGAACTGATGCGGATCCTCGCTCGCGCGTGTGGTCACGGCCGACTGGCGAACTTCGAGATCGAAGACATCACCACCTACGATCGCAGTCTCGCGGATCTGACGGGCATCCCGTACGCGGGCGTGCGATGAGGCGACCATGATGCCGCTCGTCGGCGTCATCGCCGTCCTGCTCGCCGCGAGGCCCCCAGCCTCGCCGCCGGCCGAAGCCCCGTACGTCGTGGTCTTGGGCGTCGCCCAA
>JANQQN010000329.1 GCA_028289325.1 Myxococcota bacterium
TCAGATCGGCCGTTCCGAGGCCGAGCGATTGCGCCACCAGACCGGCATCGGGCGGTATGGGCGCTCCGAGCACCGTCCGCGCTGCCGTCGGCAAACGAAGCCCCATCGTGCCGTCGATGGCGCGCCACCGCCGCATCTGGGCCTGCCACGCCTCGAGGTCCGGTACGTCCACCGAGTCGTGGCGCCAGCGGCAGGCCGAGACCATCGGCCCCGCCTCCTCGACGATATCGAGGATCGCGTTGTTGTCGGTGTCGTCGTTCCACAGATCCGTCGCGAACGTGGCGGGGAAGGTGACTTGAAGGTCGAGCTCGTGGCCGTACGGATCTCCGCCGGCCAAGGTGGACATCGCCGCCCCCAGCTCTTGCAAGGCCGCCTGCAACACGTCGGCCGGATCGCGAAGCAACGACGCCACCCGATCGCCCCGCCCGACGGTGAGACCGACGACCGCGAGGTCGTACCGGGGACCGAGCGACGGAATGGGCAGCAGCGGCAGTACCGCCCGGACCACCTCCAGCAGGCTGGCCGCAGCGGCGAGGCGGGCCAGGTCACGGGGACTGGCCGCGACCTGAGCGAGGGCGACGTCGCGCTCGTCGCGCGTGAGCGTTCGCGCCGCCAGCCCCGACAGCACCGACAGGGACAAGCCGACCGCGTCTCCGCGAAAGCCCTCCGGCTCGCCAGGCCAGTCGCCGGCCAGGGCGCGCGCGGCGGGCTCGGAAAGCCCGTGTTCGACGAGGGTCCGTTTGAGGCCTTCGGCATCCAGGTGTTCGGGGCGAAGGCCGATGTGTCCGGTCGGTACCAGGTCCACTGCGACTTTCGTCACCAGGTACGCCCCGAGGCTGGAATGAAGTCCATAGCCGTCGAGCGGCTCGCCTGGCCACAGCTTGGTCCGGATCGTCGTCTGCCGATCCTCGAGCTCCGATGGCACCGCGTCCCGGTCGACGATCACGCCGTAGGCCGCGAGGGCCCGCACGTACATCTCCACCTCGGTGCTCGCGGCCGCCATGACCTCGGGCTCGGCAGCGGTCAGTCCACGCCACGTCACGGGCGTCGGCTCGGTCGAACCCATCGGCGCCTCCATATCGATTCTTCGAGCGTAGCAGGGCCCTCGTAGACCCTCCAACGCTTAGGTGCTTACGTGATCGACACGACTCAAGACTTTTCGCAAGCCAAAGCCTCAGTCTTTACAGGGACCTTTTCTTGGTCTTGAGCGTCGGATCCGCGGGCGCGACGGGGCGCACGGCCTCGGTTTCGGGTTCGGTGGCCCCGGATTCACCCGGGGGTTGAGATGCCCCGGCCTTTCGGTCCGCGGCGTCAGACCCGACCTCATGGCCGGTGGGCGCGTCAGGACCGGTGGCCGCGGCGCCTTTCGCCGCGCCGCGTTCATCGTTGGGACCGGCCTGTTTGTCGCCGCCATCGCTCTGGCTCCGCCGGAACCGGTCGAAAGCCTCCTTGCTGAAGTGCTTGGAGCCTTCTTTCATTGCGTCTTTGAAGATCGCGTCGAGGTCCTCGCGGCTCAGCTCGGGATCCTTGAAGTAAGCGATGGTCAGCCGGCCGAAAGCCCAGGTGACCGCGAAGGAGGCCGGAGCGGCCAGCAGGCCGCCGATCCCCGGCAACACGAGTTTCTTCAGTACCGAGATCGCGACCCGACCGGCGATGGTCACCCCCGCGATCGTGCCCAGCTCGATGGCCACCCGCTTGGCCTCTGCGTCGGTGAGATTGCGACCGAAGACATGGCCCACGGTCATCACCATCGCGGTGTGAAACGGCAGCAGAAGCGCGAGATCCGTAAACGGGATGGGCACCACGGCCGCCGCCGCGCTCGCGTAGGCGGTCATCTGCACCACCTCCCGAGCCATCTCGCTGCGCTCGGGGTCGGGGACCTGAGACCAATCACGGGAGCGGATTTCTGCGAATCGGTCGAGCCACGACATGACGGAACCTCAAAACGTGTAGCGAAGAGTGGCGGGGATCGCGAGCCCGGGGATGAAGTCGTCGACCAACATGCCGTGGAAACGCACCTCGAGCCCCACCGAGAAGCCGTCGAGAAGGGTGTACCACTCGATGCCCACCGAGGCCGCGAACAGCCCCCCGATGGCCAGATCGCCGGCGTCGGTGTCGCCGCACGCCGCCCGAAACGCCTCGATCTCTGCCTGGGTGGGGTCTTCGGGCAGTACCGGCGACGGGCCGTCGCTGTCCGCGTTGCGCCCGCAAAAATCCACGTTCGGGTTCGCATCGACGAAGATCGCGCCGCCGTTCACCCGGCCGGTCAGCCACAGCCGCTCCGTCACCCCGAACAGGAGGGTCGCGTTCAGGCCGGCCTCGTACACCGCGTAGTCGTTAGCGAACGTCGAGCCG
This sequence comes from Myxococcota bacterium, assembly GCA_028289325.1. Lineage (GTDB taxonomy): Bacteria > Myxococcota > Kuafuiibacteriia > Kuafuiibacteriales > Kuafuiibacteriaceae > JANQQN01. Next base: position 2,356 of record JANQQN010000329.1, read on the forward strand.
CCGTTCACGCCCACGACCGCGACGTCGTCTTCGCTCAGTCGCGACGAGCCGCCGTTGAAAGCGACCCCGAACTTCGGCCCGATGTTGAGCGCGAAGCTCTCCGTCGACACGACGTCGTAGCCCACGATGAGCGCCAAGTAGGGATTCGCGTTCGACGCAGACCGACTGGGAAACAGATTGTTGGGGTCGGCGTCATTGGCGTTGCGGCCCCCGAAGGTGACGAAGACCCCGACTTCGGCCTCGACGGAGAGGCCGCGGCGCGGCCGAAACGGCTCATCGGTTGTCGTATAGCCGGAGGCGGTGACGTTCTTTCTCGTCTTCGGCGGGGTCGCGTTGGACCGCTCCGTCGACGGCGAGGCCGCGGGCTGGGCCGCGTGGGCGGTCATCGCGGGCAGCGCGGCGGCGGCCGTCGCCATCACGAGCGAGGCGCACGCGAGCAGGCTCCCTCTCCGCATAGGCGCGGACCGTACCACGATCGCGCGATTCATGGGCAAGCTCAGGTAGCGGCGAACACGAAGGGGTACGTGACGACCACGATGCCGCCCCCGCGAGGCTTGGGGAACTTCAACGACTTCATGACCCGCGCGACGCAGCTTTCGACCGCGGCCTCGTTCATCGACGATTCTTGGACCGACGCTCGCGCCACCGCGCCCGTGGGCGCGATGGTGAACGACACCGATACCTTGCCCGCGAGCTGCGGATTCGCGGCCAGCTGCTTTTCATAACAAAACTTGAAGCGAGGCAGATTGCGTCGGATCACCCGGCTGATCTCCGCCTTGGTCAAAGACCCCTTCACGACCGTGCGGCCAGGCACGATCCGGGTGCGGGCCTTGCCGCGCTTGCCGAGGTCGATGTTGCCTTCGCCGCCCGTACCGCGGCCACGGGTACCGAGACCGCCGATGCCCAGCGATCGACCGCCGCCGCCGCGCTTGTTGCCGCGGGTGCCGAGGCCACCGACGCCGCCGGCACCACCCATCGCGGTCCCGCGCAGACCGCCCATCGCCTCGTTGATGCCGGTGCCGAGACCGCCGGGCCCCAAGACCCGCGACGTCGCCGGCTGATTGTCGCCCCCGAGCATGGCCAGCAACCCGGAGCGCATGGCGATCTTGCGGTCCCGCTCTCGTTTCTTCGGATCCACCCGCGGCGCGCCGGCCTTGGAGGCCGCCTTCTCCGAGGGCTTTCGGTCCCGCTTGCCGAACTTGCCTTCTTCTTTTCGCGCTTTCGCGCCGCCCTTTTTGCCCGACAGATCCAGCTTTCGTCGGCGCCGTTCGGGGGCCTTCACCCGCAGCAGCAGCTTCGCGTACCGCTGCTGATTCTTCGCGAGGTCTTCGAGTCGCAGGTCGTCGGGGTCGGGCGCGATGAACGTGGCGGCGACGAAGAAGAAGTGCAGCAGGGCGGACACGGTGAAGATGGCGGGAAAGAACCAGTCCAACATCCGCCCTCGACCGAGCGAGGCGTCGCCGCGAACGAACTGGGCGACCACGGTCAGCGTCCCCGCTCGGTACACCAGTCGTTCCCCGAGCCGCAGGCGATACGCCTGGGCGGGAAACGGAGCATCAGCGTCGACCAGGGTCGGCTGCGCGTTGATCGCGCCGCTTCGCTCGCGGACGGCCGAGCTCGCCCCGTCGGGCATCACGATCTCCGCTTCGCCGTCCTCCAGCTGAGCGATGGTAAACGCGGCGGCGGGAAGACCGCCGTCGACCTCCAGCGCGGGCCGTGGTCGGGTCAGTCGATGGCCAACCCGCACCGGCCCCGGCTTGTCGACCTGCGCCGTCGACACCACCGAGTCGCCCCATAGGAGGGACACCTGCAGCGCTTTTTGCTCCGGCGTCGGCTGGTTGCGAGGATCGAGCTCGGCCTCCAGGAGCCCCGCATCGAGGCCCGGCGCGGCCGGCGGCGGCTCAGTCGTCTGCGGTAACACGGGGCCGCCTCACAGATTGTCCGTCGAGTTGAACAGCTCCTGCAGAAAGTCGGCGCGGATCTGCAGCAGCGTCTTGAACTTGGTCTTCTTCCGGTTCAGCAGATACGAGCCTTCGGGCTTGGTGAGCTCGCCCTGGATGGTGACGTCGGAGAAGTCGATCACCGTCTTGCGCTTGTACACCGTGCGGTCGGACTGCTGGACCACCCGCTGCGGCCCTTGCGATTGGGCGGCGACGACCGCCGGCGCCGTCGCACAGGCCACCGCGGCGGCGACACCGCAGATCCGAGCGAAGACGCGGCTCATGACTCGACGCGTTATAAAGACTCGCATGGCCCTCTCTTTCTACTTCCCACGACCGGGGTTCGACACCTGTTGTTGGCGAGGGACTTCCAGATAATCCCGCTTCCAGATCGTCCCCGTTCTCGATCATCCCGGTCGGGGCCCATCAGCTATTGCCGCCGTCGGCGTCAGCGGGCGCTTCGACGGGTTCCGGCGCCTGCGACGCCTCCCGTTCGAGCTCCAACGTCAGCTTGATGCCGTTGTACCGCCCACAGAAGCCGTCGACATCGTCCTGTCGGCACTCGAGACCCTTGAGCCGCATGTACTCCTGCGCGTAGTCGAGCGCTTTTTGGGTCTGCTGAGCCCCCTGGGCGGTGCTCACCAGCTGAACCAGCAGCTGTTCTTCGTCTCGGGCCAACCGCTGTTCGAGCGAGGTGTCGGCAGTGGCCGCCGCCGCTCTCCGAAGGAGACCTCGGCTCTTGGCAAGATGTTGCTCGGCCTTCGCGAACGCCTGCAGGCCCTGATACGCGTACCCGAGAGACGCCCAGACATCGTATTTCTCCGGCCACGCCTTCGCGCACACCTCGTACGCGTTGGCCGCGGTTTGATAGTCGCGGTGGCCGAGGGCCAACGCCCCGATGTTGTAGCTCGCGACGGCGTGACCGGCGTCCAAAGCGACGGCCCGCTTGAACATGGCCATCGCCCGACCGTTGTCGCCTTCGGCCACGAAGATGCGTCCAAGATTGACATAGATGTCCGGCTCCTGCCGCCCCTGGGCCTGGGACATGCTCAACGCGTTGTCGAGGATGGTTCTGGCCAGCGTGTACTTCTTCTGGTCGAAGTAGATCAGGGCCAGGTTCTTGTACGCGTCGACGTTGTCCTTGTCGCGCATGAGGAGTTTGCGGACCGCCCCCACCGCCCGCCGGTGCCGCCCTTGCGCGCGGTACAGGGCGGCGAGGTTGTTGAGCAGGCGGGCGTTGAAGGGATCGACCTTCAGAAATCGGCGGTACAACGCCACCGCCCCGTCGAGATCGCCCATCTCTTTTTTGACCGCTCCCAGGTTCAACGCCGCCTCCACGTCCTTCGGGTCGATAGCGAGCGCCCCCTCGTACGCCGTCTGCGCGGCGGCGAGATCGCCGGCGTGTTGAAGGGCGAGCCCTTTGTTGTACAGGGCGGTGCCGTTGTCCGGCGTGCGGTCCAAGACCGCGTCGTAGGCGCGGACCGCGGCCGCGTAGTCGCCGCGACCGAAAGCCGCGTTGGCGTCCGCGATCCTGACCGGGGCCGGCTTGGTGGCCGGCTTCGGGGCCGGAAGCTCAGCCGGCTGCGGCGGCGGGGGGCTCGCGCAGGCCATCGACGCCGTCGCCAGCCAAATGCTGGCTCTTCGCGCGGTCACCGGGACCCCCGGGGGTCTGCGGCCGCGGACCGGTCTACCGCCGCCCCCGTCGCGACCGGCGCTGGACCGTCGTCGATCGTCCTCAGGCCGGCGGTGATGAATCCTTCCGCGCCGAGATACGCGCGCTGCTGGAAGTCTGGGAAGCGGTCCGGGCTCATCTCCTTGAGGTTGGCCTGGGCGGTGCGGGTGCAGTCGTTGTAGATGCCGAGCTCGTACGCCTTGGTCAGCGCCGTTTCGAGCGCCTGGCGTCCTTTCTCCTCCGGGACGAGCGCCCGGTCGTCGAGCTCGGCGCGGTAGATCTCTTCTTGCTCCGGCGTCAGGCGAGGTACCGGCGCGTCCCGAATCGAGGACGCGAGATTTCGGTACACCTGACCGACCCGCGTGAGCGCGCAGATGCCGTACTCGCCGTTGCCGTAGTCGAGCACCGCGACGTACCGCCCTCGGCGCTTGCACTTGTCGTCGCACGCCAGAGCCTCGGCCTGCGCGAGCTTGCGGCGCAAAGTCCGAGGGTTCAGGGTAATCTTCTGCTTCATGTACCGCTGGAAGTCGGGCTCCAGCCGATGGAAGGCGGCGTACCCGGCGGCCAGCGCGGACGCGGGGCGAGCCTGGTCAGCGGGCGGCAAACGGCGGTGAGCGCGCAGGATCTTGGCCAGTTCGGCGTGGGCCTTCGTCGTGCGGCCCATCGCCTTCAGGGCCTTTGCGAACCGGTAGCGCGAGGCCAAGACCTTGACCGGGGGCGCGCGGGAGAACCGCAGGCCGTACTCGTCGAAGCACTTCGCCGCGCGCGCGTGGTTGTCTTGCCTTTCGTGGAGTGTGCAGATCCGCCAGTACACCTGGGCCAGATCGTCGCGCTTCGGATACCGCTGCATGTAGGTTTGGTACCGGGCGACGGCGTCATCGACCTTGCCTAGCCCCTGATAATACGTCGCCGCGTTGTACAGCGCGTCGGCGGCTCTCGGGTCCTTCGGATACCGCGCCACGAACTCGTCGTACAGCCCCGCGGCGGCCGAGAAGTCCGCGATCCGCTCGTGAAACTGCGCCAGGGACCAATCGTTCTCCAAGCGAAGGTCGGACTTCGGATACGCTCGCTTCAGAAGCGCGGCCATGGCGATCGCGTTATCCAGCTCGTCGGCCTGGTCGTAGAGCACCACCGCGGAGTACGCGGCTTTGGGTGCATAGAGTGACTGTGGGTATTGGCTTTGAAACTCGCGAAAGCGGGTCGCGACCTTGGCCAGCTGGGCCTCCTGCTCCCCGGGGCTCGGGGCCTCCTTGGCCCGCGACTCGGCCGCCTGAATCGACAGATAGGTCGCCCCTTCCAGCAGCTGCTGCACCTCGCGGCGGAACTTCCGGTCCCCCTTCGTCAGGCGCTGATTGTCCCGGAACCTGGCCGCGTAGAACGCGAGCTCGTCCCACTTCTGCTGCACGTTGAGGCTGTCGAGGATGAGGTTGGCCGCCTTCTTCGATAGGCGACTGCCCGGCCACTCGTCGATGATCTCGAAGTACCGCTTCGCGGCCTCCACGAAGTGGTTGTAGCGGTAGTAGATATAGGCAGCCTTGAACTTGATCGCCGGTAGCTCGCGATCGCTCGGCTTCGCCACCTCGAAGTACAGATCGCAGGCCTGGGCCAATCGCATTTCGACCTCGGGTATCGGCCGCTCGCGATGGCGCTTCTTCTTATCGAGCTGTCCGACCTTCACTCGGGCCTGCGCGCGAGCGGAAGTCCGGCCCTTCTTCTTCTCGCTGAGCTTGCCTCGCCCCAGCCGGCCGCGATCGCGTCCGGCCTTGAGCACCCGCTCGTAGGCCAAGATCTGGTTGTAGGCCGCCTCTCGCGCGTAGGTGCCGAGTCGGTCGTCACCGCCGGGCTGAGCGATGGCGACCAGACGATACTGCTCCGCCGCATCTCGCCACTGCAGAAGCGCCCACAGGACTTCCGCGTAATAGTAGCGCATCTCGTACGCGGCCTCGCTGGCCGCGAACGCCTCGAGGTATTTGGCGTAGATGTCGCGGGCCAGGCGATACGTCCGGGCGTCTTTTCGCTTTTGCGCGTCGCGGTGGTAGTCGGTGACCAGGTTGCGCAGCTTCGTTTCCGTGATGTCGTAGGCGAGGTCGAGCGCGGCCTGGCCCTTGGCCCCCTGACCAACGAAGTGCTGATGCCACTCGCTGCCCTCGCGGTAGCGGTCGACGAGTCGCTCGACCTCCTGCCGTACGTTGCGACGTCGCCCGAGCTTGGCGTACGCCTCGACAACGCTCGCTTGAAGCGAAGGCGCGCGGTCGCTCAACGGGTAGCTCGACAGCAGCAGGCGATAGGTCTGGATCTCCTGCTGCCACTTGCCTTGTTCGCCGTACAGCGCGGCGAGCGCGGTCGTATACTTGAGGGCCCGCGGATCCCCGGCCTTGCCGCGGAAGTACGCGAACGCCGACTCGACCTCGTCGACGTAGCTGAAGAAGCGCGCGAGGTCGTTGAGGGCCTCCGTACCGAGGCGCACGGCGTTCTTGTCGGGGGCGGTCTCCGCGTGATCGATCACTCGCTTGAGCCGGACGATACCCGCCGGGTAGTCCTGCTGGTTGTAGTCGCACCAGGCGAGCTTGTAGGTCGCGTAATACTTGATGCGGTCTTCGTCACTGCGCGCAGCCCGCGCGTAGGCCCGTCGCGCATCGACCACCCGGTTGCCGTTGAAGTGGTATTCGCCGAGAAGAAGATACGCGTCGTCTACGAGCCGGCTCTGAGGAAACCGCTTGATCAGAGCGCGAAGATGACGGGCCGCCTTTCGCCCTTGGCCGGTCTCGTACTCGTTGTTGCCGAGGTTGAACAGGACCTCGTCATTGCGGGCGTAAGACGGATACTGTTTCAGCACCCGCTCGTACAGGCGCAGCGCGTTGCGCTTGATCCGGCTCGACGTTCGTAGGTAATCACGATCACGAGGGGCCTTACCGGTTTGGCCGGCCTCGACCCATTGCGCGTACGCGGCTTCGTAGCGCTCCATCTCGAGGCCAAGGCGATACCGAGACTTCTGCCAGTAGAGGTCCGCGAGCCGGAAGATCATCTCCGCCTTGCGATCCCGGCCGGCCCGAGGAATGAGCTGCTTGAGGATGCGGATCTCCTCGTCGCGCTTTTGGTCGGCCTGCTTGGTGAGGGCCACCTTGCGCCGATCGAGGGGATGATCGAGCCGGATCGAAGCCCCGGTCGTCTGACGCCGCGCCTGGTCGGTCGTAGGGGGCGCGTCGGCCGACGTCTGCGCGCTCGCCGCGCCCGGCCCTACCAGCGCCCCGGCCAGGACCAGCAGTGCTGCCGCCATTGGCCCTCGCCCGAGGGGAGGGGACAGAGACGATGCATCTCGCCGCGTTTCGATTCGACCGAGGCGTCGTTTCGTAGGTGGTTCAGGGAACATAGGAAACCCCCAGAGCGTACCCATCCACGGGGGGCACGGATGGTCCCCTCGGAGGCCGGGGCAGCATGGCCTTCCGAGTAACCGACGTCTCCTGTCTTGGTGGAACCACACGACGACGGTCAACCTTCGAACCCCGCCCTTCGTCGCGTCGAGCGCCGACGAGGGGTACGCCCGAATGGCCTACTCGAACACCTCGGGTACGCATTCGTCCTTGATGGAGTGTTCGTAGTACCCGAGCTCGTCGATCCAGTATTCGCCCTGGAAAGCCCAGTATTGGTACGTCGCGTCGGGAATAATGGGCCGGGGTCCCTTGGCCCGGGGACCTTTGGTGATGTCTTTACCGGCGGCCAGCATCTTGCGCTCGGCGCTGGTGGTTTCGAGGGCAATGAGGTCCGCCTGATTGAGGAGGATGCCCAAGAAACGCGCCTCTCGCCGGAGCTGAGCCCGCACCAGTTTCCCAGTCAGAGATACCCGCTGCTCCCGCTGCGACTGGAGCAGCGCCACCAGCTGCCGCTCGAACCGGCTGGGGGGGAGCTTGAGCTCCGCGCTCTTCAGCTCCAGATCGACTTCCTGAACCTGGCCGAGAAACTTACGAAAGCGCGGGTTGCGACCGAGATGGCGCTGAAGCTCACGTGGAAAGCGGTCGTCGCCGTTGACGATGAGGTCGACGAGCTCGGCGTCGGTATACTCGCCGGACAACCACGGCTGAAGCCGCTCGGCCATCGGGCGGTAGATGCGGTAGAAACTGTTGAGGGCCTTTCGCGCCCGGTCGAAGTGGCAGACCTGAAAATACGCGGTGGCCTTGAGGACGAAAGACTCGCTGCGATAACGGTCGTCGAAGTACGGCGACTGGATCGCGTGAACCTGGCCGAGGGCGCGGCCGAACTTGGCTTCCTGGAAGTACGCCCATCCTGACTCGAACATCGCATCGTACCAGTCGTCGGAGAATCGAGGCACATTCTCGTAAGCCTCGATGCTCTTGGTGAAGTCGCCCTGGGAGTAGTAGGCGCGGGCCAGGCCCAAGAGCGCGAGCCGGTACAGCTTTCGCTGCGACTCATCGGTCGCCTGGGCGTAGAGCTCCTCGATGGTGGTGAAGTGTTTGATCGCTTCGTCGTAGCGCACTGCGCCCGTGTCCGCGGCGCGCTTGACGGCCATGATCGCCAGCAGGTACCGCGCTTTGCCGTAGGCCGCGGAATCGCGCCGCACCCCCTCGAGATAGTCTTTGGCGACGTCGAAATCGCCTCGACGCTGCGCGATCATGCCCACCATGTAGTTGGCGGTATTGAGCACCTCGGGCTTGAGTCGACGGAAACTCTCCCCGTATTTGCGGTCGATGATCTCCGGGATCAGCGTGTCGTCACCGATCGCCTCCGCCACGTCGATCAGCCCCTCGATGGCCCTCAGGAAGTAAGGATGGCTTTCGCCTTCGTTCACCACCTCGCCGTAGAACTGATACGCGGGAAGCAAGTACCCGGCTTTGTACAGCGACCGTCCCACGTAATACTCGGCCTTGGCGCGAAGCTCCGGCTGGCGCTCGTAGGCGTCGATGGCGTCGAAGAAGGTGATCGCGGCGTCGATGTAGCGGCCGTCGTTGAACGCCAAGCTCGCCGCCTGATCGAGATCCTGGGCCTCGACGACCGACGGCGGCGCGAACGCGGCGACCCCGAACAACACCACGGCCAGTCCCCGAATCGCGATCATCGGTCATCGCCTCCGCCGAGCAAGAAGCTGAGCCCGACCTGGATGAAGACGTAGTTTCGAATCACGTCGCTGAACCGAAGGGTGGTGTCGCCGGAATTGTCGCCGGCGGGGGGGCGGGACTGGGGATTAAACACCCGCTGAGAAAAGATGTAGTCCTTCACTTCGATCCGCAGCCCCACCAGCTGAGAAAAGTGGAACTTGAACCCACCGCTGATGCTGCCCATCAGCTTCAACGTCGACGGCTGATCTTCGAACGCGAGATCGAAGCCCCCTTGCGTGCCGTTGGTGCTGCCGCTGGGGCACGTGAGCTCGTCGAAGCCGCGGTTGGGGTCCAGCGCGTCGCCGACCACGCACGGAACTTGGGTCTCGCCCACCCCGATGCCCGCCCCGACGAAGATCGCGAAGTTACCGAGGTAGGTATCGAAGAGATGGATCTTGCCGTAGATCGGACTCCACTGGACGCCGACGCCCGCCGTCCACTTGAGCTTGCTGAGCCGAGCGATCTCGGTGTTGATGTTGAAGTCTTCGAACAAGCGCTCGGTGAGCTCCGATTCCGAGGGCAGCATGACCCCGCCGTACAGCTCGATGCCGAAGCTCTCCGCGACGTGATAGGTCACGCTGCCCACGAAGCCGAACGTGTCCACGAAGCTATCGTTGAACGCGTAGGCGAACATCGGGGTGAGCTCCCACTTGTTTTTGACCAGATACGCCTTTCGCTGGACCGCGTAGATGGTCTCCTCGTCGTCGGAGATCCGAGGAAAGGGCGCCCCATCACCGAAGTCGGTGGGGTCGATTTCGGCGTCGGGGTCCGCGCGGCCGCGGTCTTCGTTCGAGGGCGGGACCACCGGCTGCGCCAAGCTCGGGGCGGCCAGGACCGCGTTCAGCCCCCCCACCATGAAGACGATGCTCAGCCCGCGCACAAGATCGCGACCGGGATCCAGGGTCACGAGTCACCCCCGAACGAGAACTGCACGCCGGCTTGGAAGTTGAGAACCGAGGTGACGCCGCTGATCTCCCGTCCGCCTTCAGGGACCTCGTTGCCTCCCGGCTCGGGGTAGAACCAACTGCGGAACTCGAATCGAAGCGCGAACAGGTCGTTGATATAGAAGCGAAGGCCGGCCCCCACGTCGGCGGTCCAGGTGAGCTCGGACTCGAAGCGCTCCGGTTCCCCCTCCCCGACGTTGCCGAAGCCGCGCCGAACGCCCGCGACCCCCCAACCCGCGAGCAAGAACAAGTCGAACGCGGGGTCGAACTCCGAGGCGAACGACATCTTGCCGTAAACGGGAACGAACACCAGGTTCATCATCGCCGTCCACTGCAGCGCGTATTGGTCGGGTAGGAACGGCTCTTCGTCGCCGGTGTTGAAGCGGACCCGCTGCATGATGAAGGTCTCGCTGGTGGAGAAGAAGCCCCCGCTCAGCTCGATGCCGAGCATGTCGATGAAGTTGTATTGGTACGCGAGGTACCCGCCGATCCCCTGGGTAAGCTTCGTGAACGTGGTCGTCGCGAACATCAGCGACAGCTGGTGGTCGTGTCGACCGCCGTATCGCTTGTCGATCAAGACCGGGAGCTGAGACGGATCCTCGCCGCCTTGAAGCGCCAGCGCCGCGCCCGGTTGACCGAAGGTCACCGCCCCCACGACGGCCAGCAACGAGCTCGCCCGAAGCGCACGCCGCGCCCATCGGCTCCAGTGTCGAGTTGGAGCGTGCAAGTTGGCGATTTCGCTATCATGCGCACTGGAGGGTGGCAACGGCCATCCGGTTCGCGAACGGTAACGAGAGTTCGGACGCGGACACCGGTAAAAGGCCGGCCGTCGCGACTCGCGCTGAACGCGACGGCCTTGCCTGAACCCGCATCCAGCTGACAGCCTTCGTCGGCTCGTGAACGAAACGCGCACCGCTCGCAAACGACCGAGGCGGCCGGGCCGCAAGAAAAAGACCCTCGGACCGCTTCGTCATCGAGCCCGTCTCGATCTCGATGCCCCCTCGGACCAGGCCCTCGACGAACAGGAAACCGCGGAAGCCGTTCGCCACCTCGCCTTGCTCAAGCGCTTCAAGAAGTCGCTGCGAATGTCGCTGAACGCGACCGAAGACCTGCTGGTCAACGGCGCTCGCGCCCCCGACGACCGCGGGGTGCTGAAGCACCTGTTCGCGAAAGTCGACCGTCAGGTGATCCAAGCCGCGCTTTCCCGCGAGCCGCTCAGCTCCGACCGCAGCTTGAGGAGCGTGTTCCTGGCGGGGATCGTTCGCCTTCGGCCTTCGTTCGACAGCCTGGTCGCGTATCTCGAGACCGTCGCCGAAGACGACCGCCGGGGGGCGGCGGAGGCGTTCGGACTCACCGTCAACCGCCTGCCCTTCGACGACGCATCGGCGGCCCAGCTCGACCAGCTCCTCGAGCTGATGGACCGTCGATTCGAAGGCCACGACCACACCCAAGCCGTTCTCGGTCTGCTCGAACGCGCCCACGGCCCGCTCACCGCCCACCGCGCGGCGCTGGATCCCGAGCGCTGGCGGCGGATCGAGCCGCTGATGGCCGCCCATGCCGTCGTCGTCCGAGGCGAACCGCTGCCGGAATCCGAGGACGGCCGGACCCTCGTCGGCGACGGGGTCGCCCGGTGGCTCGCGGCCCCGCCCGCGGTGCTGCGGTCGTACCCGGAAAAGCTGCGGTGGCGTCTCGCCGAACATGCGGTCAAAGCCGCCCGAGACGTCCTGCCGGACACCATTCCCGCCGCGGTATTTCAAAGCCTGCCGGTGGGCGACCGCCGATACGCCGAGCTGGCGATGCTCCGGGCCGAAGCCCTCGCGCGATCCGGTCAGCTCGACGCCGCTCGCGCCCTCCTGCGCCCGGTGGCGGAGCGACCGGATGCGCCACCGACGGTCAAGAGCCTGTCCCGGGTCCTGGCGTGGCCCAAAAAAGGGCGCGCCACCTTCGATCCGAGCCCCGGACCGGGGCGGCTTCGCCGAGCGTTCGAGCTCACCGCAGGCGCCCACGGATGGGGCCGAACCGTGCCCCCCGAGCGCGCAGGCGCGCTGGTGGCGGAAACCCGTCGGCAATCAGAGTTGCTCGTTCCGGGTATCGCCATCGTCCTCGGACAGGGTCTGGCCAACGACGGCTCCGCCTATGTCGTGGTGGGCGGACGCGGGCGGCCGTGGACGATCGACCCCGCGGCGCCGGTGCCGGAGGTGCTCCAGCTGATCCTCGACGCCGCGCTCATCGCGCGGGCCGTCGACGCCGTCGGCCTCACCCTGCCCGACCTCGATCCCGCCCGATTCTTGATCCACGGCCGCCCGGCCCGGCTCACGCTCGCGGATCTCGCGGGCGTCGCGGCCGCGGATCCCACCCAGGCCGCATTGACGCACGGCCCTCGGATCCTCGGTCTCGCCCGCGCGGTAGCCCGGGATCCGGAGGGCCGTCTGCGGTCGGATCTGCCGCCCGCGGTGTCGGCGCGCCTGGTCGGCAACACGCCCTTGCCCCTGTTGGTGAAGACCTTGGTCACCGCCCTCGCCCGCGCCGATACCCCGCGCACCGGCGACGGCAAACGAACGAACGCCCGCCCGTCGGGCCGCAAGCGGCGACGAACGACGGGCGCGAGCCAAGACGCGGGCAGCGCCGCCGGTTCCGATTGACGGCGCCGCCGATGCCCGCTCCTGCGCTGGTGGTCATGGCCGACTGGTCCGCGGCCGCGACCCCGAGGCCCAAAAGGCCGTCTCCCGATGCCTGCTGGCTCGCTTACGGATGGCATGGCCGCAGAGACCGGCCCCCGCCGGAGTACTTTCGCACCCGCCGGGACATCGAAGCCCGAATCCGGGCCCTGCTCGCCGAGCATCGCGGCCCGGCCCTGGTCGGTCTCGACTTCTCGCTGGGCTACCCCCTCGATGAGGAGGGTCGGCCGTTGATGCCTACCGGTCGGGCCCTGGCCCGGATGATGACCCGGACCCTTCGCGACGCTGCGGACGGCGCGAACAACCGTTTCGACGTCGCGGCGGACCTCAACCGGCAGCTCGCCCGCCGGCTGGGCGGCCCCGGCCCGTTCTGGGGTTGCCCTCCGCGAGCGGCCCGGCCCGCGCTGGGGCCCAAGAAGCCTGCTTCCCCCGCGCCCGAATGGCGGGCCGTGGAGCGCCGATTGCGCGGGGCCGGGCTTCGGCCCCACTCCGTCTGGAAGCTGTACACCACGGGCAGCGTCGGTAGTCAGACCCTGCTCGGTCTGGCCGCCGTCGGCCGTTGGCTCGACGATCCCGACCTCGGCCCGCGCATCCGGCTGTGGCCGTTCGACGACGGGTTCCGACGGCCGAGATCCGCGCGGGGGGTGGTCATCGCCGAGGTGTGGCCGAGTCTGCTGCCCCTGTCTTTCGCGGCCGGTGGGCCCGAGATCAAAGACGCCCAGCAGGTGGCGGCCTTGCGCGACCTCGCAGTGACCCAGCCCTCCTGACCGGCTGCTGCGGCCTCCGCCGAGGAAAGCCCTCGGGGCCGGGCCAGGGCGCCCCACGGATCGGG
>JANQQN010000330.1 GCA_028289325.1 Myxococcota bacterium
CCCCGTGCGAAGGACACTCACGCTCGCCGCGCTGCTCATTCATGGTTTCGGATGCGCGGCGCCCACCCCCTCATCGGCGCCCGCCGGACGCCCCACATCCACTGCGTCAGCGCCGAGCAAAGCGCTCGCGTCGCCCGAGGGCTGGCGATCGCAGATTCCGGCTCCGCCGGTCGACGCGCACGGCATGGTGTCGACAGACGCACGGCTGGCCACCGAGGTTGGCGCCCAGACCTTGGCCGCTGGCGGCAATGCCGTCGACGCTGCCGTCGCGGTGAGCTTCGCCCTGGCAGTCGTCTTCCCGTCCGCTGGCAACGTCGGCGGCGGTGGCTTCATGATGTACCGCCGCCCCGACGGTGAGGCGTGGGCGCTCGACTTTCGGGAGACCGCCCCCATGGCGGCCAGCCGCGACATGTACATCGATCGCGAAACCGGGATGCCGACCGACGAATCGGTGACCGGTGCCCTGGCGGCGGGGGTCCCCGGTTCTGTGGCCGGGTTGTGGGTCGCCCACCAGCGCTTCGGGGTCTTGCCCTGGAAGAAGGTGGTTGGATTCGCGATCCGGTTGGCCAACGATGGCTTCACGGTCGACAGCTACCTTGCCGAAAGCCTGACTCGCCAACAGAAGAGAATCGCGCGTTTTCCGTCGACGCGGGCGCTGTTCTATCCGGGCGGCCAGCCGCTGGCAGAAGGGGAGACCTTCCGTAACCCCGACCTCGGGGCGGTCCTCGAGCGGATCGCGGAACGAGGACCGAAAGGCTTCTACGAGGGGCCCACCGCCGACGCGATCGTGGCCGAGATGAAGCGGTCGGGGGGCATCATGACGCATGCTGACTTGCGCGGGTACGAAGCGAAGTTTCGTGAGCCGATGCGCGTCGCCTATCGCGGTCATGAGCTGATCGGCATGCCCCCGCCAGCGTCGGGCGCCCTGATCGTGGCGCTGATGGCCCGGGTGCTCGAGCCGATCGATGTCAAGGGACTCGGCTTTCACTCCGCGGCGCATATCCATCTCGTCGCGGAGGCGATGAGACACGCATTTGCCCGCCGCAACCGCTATGTGGGCGACCCCGACTTCGTCGACGTCCCGGTGGATCGCTTCAATACCGATGCCGCGGCGAAGGAGGTCCGGGCGGCCTTCGATGCCCAGCGCGCGACGCCGTCGGACGACGTTCCCAGCCAGGGCAGCGGCAGCGATGGGCCGCATACCACCCATCTGTCCGTTGTCGATGCGGCCGGGGGCGCGGTCGCGCTCACGACCACCATCAACACGAGCTACGGCTCCGGCGTGGTGGTGAAGGGCGGCGGCTTTCTGCTCAACAACGAGATGGATGATTTCGCGGCCGCGCCGGGGCGGCCCAATGCGTACGGTCTCGTGCAAGGGGAGGCCAACGCGGTGGCGGCGGGCAAGCGACCGCTGTCCTCGATGACCCCGATGATCGTTGTCGATAAGGACGGCCACGTGAGGGCGGTGAGCGGCGCGGCCGGTGGCCCCACGATCACCACCGCGGTCTTCCAGATCCTGTCGAACATTCTCGACTTCGACATGGATGTCGCGGCCGCCGTTGCAGCGCCGCGCTTTCACCACCAACACCGGCCGGACACGCTGTTCCTGGAAGCAGAAACCGTGGGTCCAAAGGTGCAAGAAGAGCTGCAGGCGATGGGCCACACCATCGGGCGGTTCCCGTTCCCTCTCGGAGACGCGCCGTCCATCGCTTGGGAAAAGTCGCGGTGGGTCGGCGGTGTCGAGGTGCGTCAGGACGGCGCCGCGGCCGCGGGGCCGGAACCCTCCCTTTGACGCGCTAAGACGTAGGGCCTAGGCCCACAATTGGCACAATGCGAATCGTCCATAGTGGTCGGTTCTCACCACTTTTTGCTCTCACGTTGGGCCAATTTTGACTCCAAGATACACGCACGAATTAGTAAGAATACGAAATTATTAACGAATTTTGAATGCCCAGTTCAGGGCCTCTCAGCGGGAGATCTTCCCTTGAGAGACCAATGTGCCTAAGTGAGCAGAGGCACATCGTGCGACTTTAACTGAGCGGGGTTTAGGTGGATGAGGCATCTGAATGACAACAAAGCGAAACTAACGTTGAGCGCGCTGATCGTCGCGGTCGGCTATGCGGCGCCGGCGGCGGCCGAAGAGGCGGAGGAAGCGGCGCTCGCCCAGACGTCGACGCCAACGGAGTCTGCCGCCCCGGAGGCGGAACCGGCCGCGCCGGCGGCCGAGGATCAGCCAGAGCAGATCGTCATCGTCGGGTCGCGCCGTGTCATGCGCTCGGTCCTCGACTCGCCGACGCCGGTCGACTCGATCGGGGCCTCCGACTTCAACGCACAGGGGCCAACCGACATGGACCGCCTCCTTCGATCGTTGGTCCCGTCGTACAACGTATCGGCCCAGCCGATCAGCGACGCAGCAACGTTGATCCGGCCCGCCAACCTGCGAGGTCTTCCGCCCGACAGCACCGTTGTTCTTGTCAATGGAAAGCGGCGACACCGGGCCGCGGTCATCTCCTTCCTGGGCGCCGGTCTTTCCGACGGCGCGCAAGGTCCGGACATCGGTCCGATCCCCGCTTTGGCCCTGAAGCGCGTCGAGGTTCTTCGCGACGGTGCGGCGGCCCAGTACGGTTCCGACGCCATCGCGGGGGTCATGAACTTCGTTCTTCGTGACGACCCTGATGGGGCGACGGTGGTGACCCGGGTGGGCTCGACGTACGAAGGCGACGGTACTGCATGGTCGGTGGCGGCCAACGTAGGCTTGCCGCTGACCGACGACGGCTTCTTCAACTTCACCATCGAATACGGTAACGCGGACCCCACCAGTCGCAGCGTGCAGCGCTCCGACGCTCAGGGCCTGATCGATGCCGGCAACACCGACGTCGCCAACCCCGCCCAAATCTGGGGGACGCCCGAGATCAGCGACGACCTCAAGATCTTCGCCAACATGGGCATCGACGTGTCGGACAACGTTCGCATTTACGCGTTCGGCAATGTCGCTCGCCGCGATGTGCTCGGCGGCTTCTTCTTCCGCAATCCCAACACCCGGACCGGTATCTACGGTCCCTTCATTCGGGATCCTAACTTTGTCGACGAAGACGGGACGCTCGCCCCGATCAACGGAACGAACCTGCTCGTGGGAGACCTCGACGGCGTGGGGACAGGCATCCAGTGTCCGGCCGTACCGATCGTGAACAACGTGCCCGACGCGGCGGCCCTCGCCGCGATCAGCGCGGACACCGACGTGGGCAGAAACTGCTTCGTCTTCAATGAGACCATTCCCGGCGGCTTCACGCCTCAGTTCGGTGGTCTGGTCAACGACTGGAGCATCGCGGGCGGCGTACGCGGGGTAACCGATTTCGGGCTGACCTGGGATTTGAGCGGCGTCGTCGGCCAAAACGAGGCCAACTTCACCATCCGCAACACCGTGAACGGCTCGCTGGGGGCGGAGACGCCGAGAGAATTCAATCCCGGCACCTACCGAGAGACGGATCAGACCATCAACCTCGACTTCACGTATCCGCTCGACGTCGGCACGTTCTCGCCCCTCACCGTCGCCGTCGGTGGTGAGTACCGCAAGGAGACCTTCACCGTGGTCGCCGGCGACACGGCGTCGTTCGAGGAGGGGCCGCTGGCCGGCAACAACAACGGTTTCGTTCTCGGCTACTCCGACTATGACTTCGAGACCGGAACCGGAACGCTGGACCCGAACCGCCGACTTACCCAAGGCTTTGGTATCGGTTCCAACGGCTTCGCTGGCTTTCCCAACGACTTCGCGGGCAGCTTCGACCGGGAGAACATCGCCGCGTACATCGACCTCACGACGGACATCGTTCAAGAATGGACGCTGCAGGTGGCGGGTCGCGTCGAGAGCTTCGACACCTTCGGAACGCAAGGCGTCGTGAAGGCGTCGACCCGGATCGCTCTCGGCGACCTATTCGGAATGGACTTTGGCGACGTCCTGGCCGTTCGCGGCGCGATCGGTACCGGCTTCCGCGCGCCTTCCGCGGGGCAAGCCAACGTCCAGAACGTGACCACCCAGGCGATCAACAACGTCCTGACGAACATCGCAACCCTCCCACCGACGAACCCTATCGCGGTGGCGCGAGGTGGCCAGGAGATCGAGCCCGAAACGTCCGTCAACGTCACCGGCGGGATCGTCCTTGCGCTGTCCGACTACCTGTCGCTGACGGTCGACTACTACAACATTCAGGTGAAGGACCGCATCGCCCAGTCTGGAGACCAAACGCTGTCCCAAGAGGAGCGCGACTCGCTGGTTGCGCAAGGGATCCGGGCCGCTGCGGACAGCGAGCTGTTCCGGTTCTTCACGAACGCTTTCGATACCAAGACCCAAGGCATCGACGTGGTCGCGACCTCGCAGGTCAGCTTCGGGGACGCCGGCGTGACGTCGTTCAGCCTGGCCTACTCCTGGAACGAGACGGAGGTCGGCGATATCGATCAGGGGGAAGCGATCGTGGACGGCGAGGTGGTGGTCACCGACATCATCGGCGACTTGAGGGTCCGGCAGATTGAAGACACGCTGCCCAACCACCGCCTCGTGCTCACTGGAATCCACCGGGTCGGCCCGCTTCAGGTGTTGCTGCGCGGCAGTCTCTTCGGCGAGTTCGAGGATCCGGATACGGATCCTGGCGTCGTGTTCGGATCGGAGTTCCTGGTGGACGCCGAGATCGGATACTCGTTCTTCGATAGCCACTTCATGCTGGTGGCCGGAGCCCAGAACATCTTCAACACGTTCCCCGATGAGTATTCTCAGGGCACCCAGCTCGGGGCTGGTTACCAGTACCCCCAGCTATCGCCGTTCGGGTTTAACGGCGGCTTTTGGTACTTCCGGCTTCAGGCCCAGCTCTAATGCCGACTGCCGCGGGAGCGGTTGAGCCGTCCATCTAATGGCGGCCGGACCTCCGGCCGCCGTTCTCCACTTCAGCCCTGCTTTTCGTGCCCCTGACAGCTCGGCGGGGTCGACGTTCGATGTTCCGGTCAGCGAGGCGAGGTTGTGGCGGGCCGCGTCTAGGTTGTCGTCGAGGGCGAGGGCATAACGAAAGGCGAGCTCGGCCTCCGACGTTCGCTTGAGTCGGGCGAGGGCCAAGCCGACGTTGTTCCAGGCGAGCGCGAAACGGGGGGCGACCTTGGCCGCGATGCGAAAGCTCTCGAGCGCGCGCGGCCAGGGGACGGCTTGTTGGGCCCGTTGAGCGCTGTGGATGAGCTCGTAGCCGCGATTGTTGTAGTAGTGGGCGACGACGTCTCGGTCGTCGAGTCGCCGGGTCCCCGCCGCGTCCCGCAGCTCGCCCGCGAAATCGATGAACGCATCGGCGCCCTGGTACTTGAGTATCACCGCGATATGTCCGCTGTGGACGGTTACCTCGCCATCTTTTTGCGTCTCGTTGGCGGCCGTCGATGCATCGACGAAGTAGGCGCGGATGCCCATCCCCCGCGCGAGCGCGACCAGAACCGCCGACAACGACAAACAACTGCCTCCCCCGTGCTCGATCGTCTCATTGGCGTCCAACGTCTTGGCCCATTCGTAACGCAGTGCGAGACCGGTCGGCGAGCTCAGGGTCATCAGGAGGGCGCGGACCTGATCGTCCACGGATGCTTTGGGTCCGAGGTGTCGGCTGACGAGGGTTCGAGCGTTCTTGAAGTTCTCTGGTGACAGCTCGTGGGGGATGACGATGTCCTCGGATTGCAGCTCAGGGAGCAAGGGGGCGAGCTCCGCGCGCAGGGCGGCGGGATGACGGCCAATCGCGCGAAAGTTTGTGCAGCCGGCGACGGCGCTCGCCGCGATCCCCAAAGCGAGAAGCGTTCTCATGAAAACAGGGTAGGGCGGCATCGGCCTGCGGTACAAGGAGACCTGGACATGAACCGCACCATCTTTTCGACGTTGGTTATCGCGCTGACCGTGGCCGGCTGGGCCGCGTGTACGGCGTCCAACTCCCCGGCGCCCAGTATACCCTCCCGCGGCCCGGCGGACCCCGCCGACTGGGTCATGACCAACGGTCGCGTGTATTCGTTTGATTGGAGTGATCCCGACCTCGATGGAAGGCCGGCCGCGGACGCCCCCCACGGCCCCGCGGGGTGGCGGCCGGACGCGGAGGCGATCGCCATCAAGGGCGGGCGGATCGCTGCCGTAGGGACGACGGCGGCGATCATGAAGCGGGCCGGCCCCCGCACCCGAACCCTGGATCTCAAGGGCGCGACGGTGTTGCCAGGGCTCATCGACAGCCACACCCACGTGCTGGAGTTCGGCCAGGTGCAGAGCATGGTCAATCTGGAGGGCGTGCGGACCGAAGCGGAGGCGGTGGCCAAGATCGCGGCGCGAGCGAAGACCGTGTCCAAAGGCGAGTGGGTCCTCGCATGGGGTTTCGATGAAGGCGAATGGGCGACCCGCTACCCGACCCACCACGCGCTGTCCGCTGCGGTGCCCGATCACCCCGTTCACGCCAAAGGGCTGCACGGCTTCGCGAGTTGGAGCAATCGGCGCGCGATGGACGAGGCGGGCATCACCCGGAGTACGAAGGCTCCGGTGGGGGGAAAGATTCTGGTCGACGACACCGGCGAACCGACCGGCGTTCTGTTGAATCGCGCGAGTACGCTTTTCGACGCGGTCATTCCGCCGCCCACCGAGACACAGTGGCAAGCTTATGCGCGGCGGGGGCTGGAGTACATGGCCAGCCTCGGCTACGTGGCCGTCCACGAGGCCGGGGTCGGCGCGCGGCCCTTGGCGGCGCTGCGGGCGCTCGACGCGACGGGGCGGATGCCGATTCGGATGTACGCCATGCTCTCCGCGCGCGATGAACCGCTGATGCGAACGTGGATCGACCGCGGCCCGGACCCAAGCCTGGCCCGGATGGTCATCGTGCGCTCGGTCAAGGCCTATTACGACGGCTCGCTGGGCGCCCGCGGCGCCCGGATGCTCGAGGACTACAGCGATCGGCCCGGGCATCGGGGGGTGAGCGGCGGCGGCTACGGCTTCGACGAGGCGCTGGTGATGATGGCGATGGGGGCGGGGTTTCAGGTCGGCATTCACGCCATCGGCGACGCGGGCAATCGGGAGACCCTCGACTTCATCGAACGGGCCTACGACAGATATCCCGCCGCGCGCGATCGCCGCCATCGCATCGAGCACGCCCAGCTGGTCCATCCCGACGACCAGCCGCGCTTCGCCGAGCTGGGGGTCATCGCGTCGATGGAGCCGCCGCACGCGGTCGAGGACAAAGCGTGGGCCGAAGACCGTGTCGGGCGAGCGCGCGCCGCGTATGGCTACGCCTGGCGAACGCTGCGCAAGGCCCGGGCCCGGGTGATCTTCAACTCCGACATGGCGGGGTCGGACCCCAATATCTTTTACGGACTACACGCCGCGATCACCCGCCGGGATAAACAGCGCCAGCCCCCCGAGGGCTGGTTTCCGGAGCAGGCGTTCACGCCGGAGGAGGCGATTCGCGCGTATACGACCTGGAACGCCTACGCGATGTTTGCGGAGGCGGAGACGGGGATCATCGCCCCTGGTCGCTGGGCTGACCTGACGGTCATGGACATCGACCCGATGGTGGTCGGGGCGTCGACGCCGGGGGATCTGCTCAACGGCAACGTGCTGGTCACCGTCGTGAACGGGCGGGTCGCGTGGGCCAAAGAAGGCTATATCGAGTCACGCTGACCCCAGCCGATATTCCCCTCGCGGGTCGACGTCGGCCCACTGGTGACCATGGATCGAACGATGCGTTCGGTGGTCGGGGCGCTCGCGGCGAGCTTCGCCCTGCTCGGATGCCAATGGCTACAGGAGAAGCCTCGGGCTCCGCTTCAAGGTGGCGAAACGCTGGTCTATGCTCTTCGCAAGGACAACGTCGGGTCCCGGGGCACGCTCACCTTCGAGGTCAAGGACCGCGGCTTCATCGTCAAAGCGAGCTCGTCAGGTTATCCGCCGCAGCGGTTGGGGCCGGACCTACGGGATCCCTTCCGTTCCGTCGGCGCGTTCGAACTCGGCGTCTTGTGGTTGCCGGTCGACCAGCACGACGTCGGGCGGTCGACATTCGCGGGTCAGGTGGTCCGCCACGCAACGTATGACGGCCGGACCTTGACGGTCGTTCGGGAGCCGAGCGGGCTCGTCGATCGGTACTTCGACCGTGAGACGGGGTTCCTCGTCGCGCTGCAGAGCATCCGCTTTCCCGCCTTCCGCTACGCGCAGCTGACCTCGACGACGATTCCGGGCCTGCAGGTCACCGTGGTCCCCGATCTGGAACGGTCGCCTCGGACCCGGTGATTGGGCCTAGCGGGCGATGTGAAAACAGGGAGACAGGGAGGACGGGGAGGCTGCCCTTCTGGGGGCCTATTCTCTGTATCTCCCCGCTCTCCCCGTCTCCTGTGGTTTCTACAAGATAGGTGTCAGGGCGCATCGATGCCGAGCTTCTTCATTCGGCGCCATAAGGTGGTTCGTTCGATGCCCAGGAGCTCGGCGGCTTTCGCCTTCTTGAAGCGGGCTCGCTGCAGGGCGTCGAGAATCCGTGCTCGCTCGCTGGACGGGATCACCGGCGGTGCAGGGGCAGGGGCCGTCTCTGTACGTCGGAAGAACTGCCGAGGCAGGTGTTCGAGCCGCACCTCATCGGCGCAAACGAATGAGAAGTATTCGACCAGATTGCGAAGCTCACGGACATTGCCCGGCCATGGGTACGCGGCGAGGCGCTCGTGGACGCGGGCGCTAACCTCGAGCGTCGGTCCGTTCTCGCCGGTCTTTTGGGCCAAGAAGTATTGCACCAAGAGGCTGATGTCGTCGGCGCGCTCCCGCAGAGGCGGCACGCGGATGGGCACCACGTTGAGGCGGAAGTAGAGGTCGCGGCGGAACGTCCCTCGCTCGATGGCTTCGGCCAGCGACTGGTTGGCGGCGGAGATCACCCGCGCTTGAAGCGCGATGGTGTCCGTTCCCCCGACCCGCTCGAATTGGCGACACTCGAGGACCCGCAGCAGCAGCGCCTGATGTTCGATGGGAATCTCGCTCACCTCGTCGAGCAGGAGCGTTCCTCCTTCCGCGAGCTCGAGCTTGCCCCGTTGGGTGCGAAACGCGCCGGTAAACGAACCTCGCTCGTGACCGAATAGTTCGGACAGAAGGAGGCTGCCGGTGAACGTGGCGCAATTGACCGCGAAGTACGGCTGGCTCGGCGCGGGGCCCAACTCGTGGATGGCCTGGGCGACGAGCTCTTTGCCGGTGCCGCTTTCGCCTTCGATGAGCACGCTGACGTCGCTATTGGCGACCGACTCGATGAGCCGAAACATGTTCTGCATGACCGGGCTCCGGCTGACCATGCCGCAAAAGCCGAATGCCTCTTCGATCTTTGGCGCGGAGTCACCGATGGCCGCAGTGGGGCGAGTGACCCGTTGAAGGTCCTGCAGGAGCGCCAGTGAGCGTTTTCGCTCGCGCTCGAGTTGAGATTCTCTGCGCGCGCGTTCGGTTCGTTCCCGGACCTCCGGGGTGATGTCGGCGAAGGTCTCGAGGCCTCCGATGACCCGGCCGTCGCGGTCTCGCAGGAGCCGTCCGTTCTTGCGAAACGTTCGGGGAGCCGGGGTGTGGACGGTCGCCTCGACGTTGTCGATGCGTCCCGTATCGAACAAGCGACACATGCACCGGCAGTTCGGGCAGTCGATAGCCTCGACGCACGACTTGCCTTTGGCGGCCTCGAGCGGCATCCGCAGGATTCCTTGCGCCTTCTGATTCCCATACAGAATACGGCGCTCGGGGGACACGATGATGAGGGCTTCGCTCATCGAGTTGATGACGTCGGTCCAAAAGCCGAGCTCATCTCTTCCCGAAGAAATGATCACGTCGTGAAGGTCTTCCTGCGGATTCGTGGCCATCGTCTTGCTCCGATGCGTCGCTGGCCGCAACCGACGGTTGCACGGCGCAACGATGCGCAACGAACTGTTGGAGCCAAACCGCGGGGTAATGGGTTCATCCAATTAGAGACTTATTGTCCGCAATATGGCCTGCCGATTGCTTCTAAGTCGCTCGTAACACGCCAAACGCGTGGTCAAGAGGTGACGGCAATGAAGCGCGGTCTACATTTCGTAACGATCGGCCTCGTCCTGAGCGGACTGGGGGTCGTCGGTGCGTGCACCAGTAATGATGATTCGACACCGGTGGTCATCGACGACGAACCGACCTGTGACCCGGCGTGCGACGTGGACGGCTGCCAGATTTGTCGCGTCGAGGCGGGCGTTGCCCAGTGCGTGAGCGCGTGCGGGCCGGGGTTGGCGTGTGAGTCCGGGCAGTGCATGGCGCCCGGACAGACGAGCTGCGAACCGGGATGCGGACCTTGTCAGGCCTGCGATATCAGCGGCAGTGAACCGGTTTGCGTCGATGTGTGTGCCGACGGCACGGAGTGTCGCGCCGGGGCGTGCGTGCCTACGGACACCCAGGTCGCGACCGCGTGCGAGCCCGCCTGCGGAGCGTGCGAGACTTGCGATGTGTCGGGCGCGGATCCCGTCTGCGTCGCCAAGTGTGACGCCGACGAGGCCTGTACCGACGAGGGCGTTTGTGTTCGGGCGGCCAGTCACGCTCAGTTTACGGGGCTAGCCGGACCCTTTGCCACCGGCCCCGACGTGACCGCGGCGTGCGTCGAGTGCCACCAGGATGAAGCAGAAGCGTTCATGGCCACCCCGCACTGGAACTGGACGGGGCCCACGCCCAATCTGCAGGGCCACGAAGGCTCGACGGAGATCGGCAAGCGGAATCTGGTCAACAACTTCTGCGTGGCGGTGCCCAGCAATGAGAAGCGCTGCTCCCAGTGTCACGCTGGGTACGACTACGACAGCCCCGACTTCTCCTTTAACGACATCACCAAGGTCGACTGTCTAGTCTGCCATGCGGATCCTGCCTCCGGCTACAAGAAGGCGAAGACCACCGCCGGCGGCCCCGTCGATGGTGTCGACTTGACGCTCGCCGCGCAGAGCGTCGGCGTCAGCAATCGCAGCAACTGCGGCCACTGCCACTTCAGCCCCGGCGGCGGGGACAACGTGAAGAGCGGGGATCTCGGCTCGGCCCTGCGGTCGCCGAGCGTGACCACCGACGTACACATGGGGCGCGGGATGACCTGCGCCGACTGTCACGCCGGCGATGGCCACGACATTCTCGGACAAGGCGTGCACGTTCCGGTGTCCGTCGGTCGCCTTTCTTGCGCCGACTGCCACGGCGAAACGCCGCACACCTCGATGCCCATCTATGACGAACACGCCATCGACGTGGCGTGCCAGACCTGCCATATCCCCGCGTTCAGTCGCTCCCAGCCCACGAAGACGTGGTGGAACTGGCGGTCGGCCGGCGATAAGAGCCGCGGCAACGGCGGCATCGAGATGGGCACCTTGGAGGATGGGACACCCGTCCAGACCTACAATTGGATGAAAGGCGATTTCCGCTGGGGGAAGAACGTCAAGCCAACCTTCGCCTGGTTCGACGGCGGCGTTCAGCATATGACCCTCGAATCGACCTACGAAGCGGGATTGGGCACGGAGGAGAATCCGATCATCATCGCGAACCCGACCGCGGACATCCTCTCGCCGGAGGCGAAGATCTTCCCCTTCAAGGTGATGCGAGGAACCCAACCCGCTCATCTGACCGAGCGGTTCCTGATCGCCCCCAAGCTCTTCGGGCCCGGCGGCTTCTGGCCGCAGGTACCGGCCGCGCAAGCGTATACGCCAGAAGCGGTTCGTGAGCTGTGGACCACGACCTTGACGACGGGCGCGAGGACCAGCGGTCAGATCGCCGAGACCTCGAGCATCGCCGATGGCGACTGGGGCTTCGTGTACACGGAGATGTATCTCGGTATCAATCACGAGGTCGCCCCCGCGGACATGGCTCTGGGCAGCGATGAGCCGCTGACTTGCGTGGCGTGTCATGGCAACGATGACTTCCCGTGGACCGAGCTGGGCTACGCGTGCGACCCGTTGGTCGGCGGCGGTGAGGCGTGCGGTAGCCGCCATTAAGGATATCTATCCCCTGATGTGCGCCGTCGCCGTCAGCGCGGCGGCGCCGCGACGGAGATGCCTCTTCGGGCGAGGAGGGTTCCTTCCGCCCGGTATAGCTCGATCAGGGCGCGGCGATAGTCGACGACGGCCCGAACCTCGGCGATCTGGTTCTCGAGCAGGTCGCGCTGGGCTTGTGCGACCAGCAGCGCGGTACCCGCGCCGACCTGAAACCGTTCCTTCACCGCGAACACCGCCCGCTCTTGGAGCCGCCGGGTCTCCGTTGACGCTCGGATCTGGGCTTGCGCCCGGTCGAGCTCGTTGAGGGCGAGACGTACCTCGAGTCTGGCTTGCTGCTCGAGATTACGAACCGCGCCTTCGGCCTGACGCCGACTGGTCTGGGCGGCGCGGTTCGAGGCCGACGCCGCACGGTTGAGCAGGGGTTGGCTCAAGCTCAGGCCGGCGACGATGTCGTAGGTGTTCTCGGCCCCCAGCCGATCGAAGGCGGTGGGGAACGCGTCCGCGAAGCCCGTCTTGCGGAGGGTAACGAACGCGTCCAGCCGAGGCAGGAGCCCGTTGCGGGTGGCGACGATCTCGAGCCGGTTTTGACGCAGGCGAAGGCGAGCTTCGGCGAGATCGGGTCGAAACTTTTCTGCGAGCTGCGTCCTCGCTTCCCGGTCCGAGATCGGGGCGGGATCGACCCGGGGATCGCTGGTGGTCGTCAGTGCGGTATCGAGTCGACCGGACGGGTCGGGATTCACCAGCCGGTTCAGTCGCAGCCGGGCCGCTTCCAGCCGGCGTCGAGCGTCGATGAGGGCCTGCTGGCGCCGGGCTTCTTCCACCCTCGCGGCCGCGATCTCCAGCTCGGGGAGCTCGCCGACCTCGATCCGGGCCTGGATCTGGGAGCGCTCCTGCTGAGCCACGGACAGCGCGTTTTCGAAGATCCGGATCTCCTCCTGGGCGAGAACGTACTGCCAGTACGCGGTCTCGCAGTCGGCGAGCAGCGCTTCGGCAAACGCGCGCAGCTGAAACAGGCTCGCTTCCGCTTCCAGCGCGGCCTGCTCGATGCCCACCAGATTGACGGCGGGACCGAGGCCGCGCAGCAGGGCCTGAGTGATGGTGATGCCGACCCGGGCGATCTGTTGCTCGGGGGTTCGGTTGGAGTCGTCGAGGCGGTGCTCGACCGTGGCTTCCACGTCGGTGCCGGTGGAGAACCGCTGCCGGATGCCGACCCGGGCGTCGGTGGCCGTGCCTTCGACGTCGAACTGTTCTCCGGTCGCCCGCGCGGTTTGCGTCGCCTGCTCGTAGTTGAAGGTTCCTTCCGCGAACAGCTCGGGGTCGAACACGCCCCGCTCGATCTGTTCGAACGTCCCCGCGATGATCGGGGCCAGCTGCTGGACGCGAAGGTCGTGATTGTTCGACAGCGCAAGGAGGATCGCTTCTTCCACCGACAGGGCCATCGTGGCCGTCGCCGTCGGCGGCGCGGCGACGACGGCCGGTTCGGGCAGCGGGAAGATCGGGGAACCGGCTTCGATGAGCGGCGGGGGCTCGAAGGGCCCCGCGCAGGCGGTGGACGCCGCAAGGACGGCAAAACAGGCGCGATTCACGAGATTGGGCTCCGATCCGGACTCCGGTCGGGATAGAACAGGCGGTAGACGACGGGAATGAGGATCAAGGTGATCGGGGTGGCCCCGATCAGCCCGCCGACCACCGCTCGCGCGAGCGGCGCCTGCGCGTCGGCGCCTTCCCCGATGCCCAGCGCCAGCGGCACGAGGCCGAGGATCGTCGTCAGCGTCGTCATCAAGATCGGCCGGAGCCGGCGACGCCCGGCCTCCATGACCGCAGGGCCGGTCGGCAGCCCGTCTCGCTGAAGGGCGATCGTCTGGTCGACGAGCAGGATCGCGTTGTTGACCACGATGCCCCCCAGCATGATGCAGCCGATGTACGACTGAACGTTGAGGGTCGTATTCGTCAGGTAGAGGAAGCTCAGGACCCCGATCGCGGCCAGAGGCACGGTCATCATGACCACGAGCGGGCTCTTGAACGATTCGTACTGCGAAGCCAACACCATGTAGACGAGGACCAAAGCGAGCAGCAACGACACCAGCAATTCGCGGAATGACCGCTGCTGTTCCTCGAACGCGCCGGCCAGGCGCAAGGTGTAGCCGGTGGGCACCGGAATCTCGCGGAGCCTGGCCTCGAGGTCGCGGGCCACGCTCCCGAGGTCTCGCCCCGCGATGTTCGCGTTGACGGTGAGCACTCGCTGCTGGTCCTTGCGCTCGATGCGCAAGGGCCCGAGGCTGGGCTCGGTCTGCACGAGATTCTGCAGGTAGACCTGACCATTGCCGGCGGTGGTCAACGACAGCCCGAGGATCTCCTGCAGGGAGACGTCTTCGATGTCCGCGAGCTGGACTCGGATCGGATACGACTCGCCGGCGCGCCGGTACTCGCCGGCCTGAACGCCCGCCACCGCGACCTGCAGGGCCCGTGTCACGTCGCGGGCGGTCAAACCGAGGTCGGCGATCTTCGCCCGGTCGAGCTGGATGGTCTGCTGGGGCACGCCTTCGCTTCGGCTCAGCTCGACGTCGGTGACCCCCGGGACCGTGTCCGCGATCCGCTCGACCTCCTTGGCCAAAGCGTCCAACGTTTCGAGCTCGAAGCCACGGATGTCGATGGCGATCCCTTCTTCCGAGCGCAGGATGCGCTGGAGAATGAAGCTCCCTTGCGGCGCGCGGACTCGGATCTTCATGCCCGCGATCTGGCCCTCGAGGCGCCGGCGGAGGTCTTGCGCCACCTCTACGTTCGAGCGATCGCGATCGGTCGCGCCCCCGATCGACAGCCGCAGCTCGCCGGAGGCACCGCCGCGTCGCCCGGCCGTCGATACGCTGGTCACCGAGGCCACCGTTTCCGGCGCGGCCGGAAACACGATCGACTCCATCAGTCGAGACTGCCGATCGACGATCGGAAGCCGTGTTCCGACCTCCATTTCGCCCACGATGCGGACTTCGCCTTCGTCGCTCGGGGGCAGAAACTCGCTCCCGATGAGCGGGGTGAGCAGGACGCTGCCGATGAACAGCAAAGCGACGACCACCACCGTGGCGCGGGGTCGCCCCAGGGCGGCGACCAGGGCCCGGTGGTACGCGGCGGTGATGGCCTCGAAGAAGTCTTGGGCGCGCCGGACCCATCCGCGGCCCGGGGTCCGGGCGGAGGTTGCGTCGTCGTCGGTGAGGAGCTTCGACGCCAGCATCGGCAGCACGGTGAGGGACACGATAAGCGAGCAAACGAGCGAGAAGACGATAACGTAGGCCAGCTCGCGAAAGAGGATCCCCGAGACCCCGCGCACGAAGGCGAGCGGCAAGAACACGACGAGGGTGGTGATCGTGCTGGCGGTGATCGCAGGCGCGACCTCGCGCGCGCCGTTCACACACGCCTCCACGATGCTCTCTCGGGACTCTTCGCGGCGACGAAAGATGTTCTCCAGCACCACGATGGAGCTATCGACCATCATCCCCACCCCCAGCGCGAGCCCGCCGAGGGTGGTGAGATTGAGCGTGAGCCCAAAGTAGAAGATCATCGCAAACGTGGCCACGATAGAGATCGGAATGGACACCGCGATCACCGCGGTGCTCCGGATGCTGAGGAGAAAGAAGAGGAGGACCGCGACCGATAGGCTGCCGCCGTACAGGACGGATCGCGCGACGTTGGCGATGGACCGCTCGATGAAGTTACCTTGATTGATCACCGGAACGATCCGGATCTGGGGGAACTCTCGGTTGATCTGGTCGGCCACGGCCAGAACCTGCGCTGCGACCTCGACGGTGTTCGCGTTGCCTTGCTTTCGAATGGCCAGGCGCAGACCCCGCTCCTGGTTTACGCGGACGATGCGGGTGAGCTTCTCGTAGGTATCCTCGACCTGTGCGATCTGTCCGATGGTGACCGGCGCGCCGTTGCGGACCGCGACCACCGTGTTGCGGATCTCGTCGAGACTGCGGTACTCGGCCGGCGCGCGAAGGGTGACCTCGTGGCGGCCCTCCTCGATCTGGCCCGTAGGCAAGTCGAGATTCGCGTTGTTGATCGCGCTCAGGATCGCGTCCATGGGGATCTGCAGGGACTGGACCCGAGCCAGGTCCAGCGACACCCGCAACTCCCGGGGATAGCCGCCCCACAGATCCGCCTGCGCGATGTTGGGGATGCGAGAGAACCGATGGCGGAGCTGGTTCTCGATGAGGTCGGTGAGCTCGACGGGATCCAGCTTGCTGGAGATGCCCAGCAACACGACAGGAAAGCTGGCGATGTCGAACTTGCGGACCTGGGGTCGCAAGATGTCTTCCGGCAGCTCGCTGATCTCGTCTTCCAGCCGGCTGCGGACGTCGAGGGCGGCGGTGTCGACGTCCGTTCCCCAGCCAAAGGTGGCCTCGACCTCGCTGAAACTCTGGGACGACGTCGATCGCAGCTCGATCACCCCTGGCACCGTGGCCACGATCTCCTCCACGATCTGGGTCACGAGCCGCTCGATGACCTCGGGACTCGCGCCGGGGTATTCGGTCCGCACGCTGACGGTGGGCAGCTCGATGTCCGGCAGCAGATCGATCTGGATCCGGCTCAAGGAGACGACGCCGAGGATGACCACGATCATCGTCACCATGGTGGTGACCACCGGGCGCTTGATGCTGAACGCCGGCAGACTCATCGCGCCGCGCTCGTCGAGGTGGGAATCGTCACCACCGACCCTTCCGAGATCAGCTGCTGGCCGAGGACGACGACGGAGCCGGTCATGTTTTCGTGCTCACCGAGGATCTGGACCCGGCCCTCCTCTTTGATGCCGAGCCGTACGAGCCGCCAGGACACCGTTCGGCCGTCGGGGTTGATGACGAAGACCCCGGTCCGGTCTTCGCGGGTGGTCACGGCGGACAATGGAACGATCGTCGCGTTGTCGACGGCATCGAGGATGAGGGTCACCCGCACGAACATGCCGGGCTTCAGGCGGCGGTCCGCGTTGTCGGCGGACAGCTCGACTCGCGCCTGTCGAGACGATGGGTCGAAGACCGGCGCGATGCGTGCGACCCGGGCCGAGAACGTCTCGCCCCCGAAAGCGTCGGTGACCAGCTCACCCTGTTGCCCGACCCGGACGCGGCGATAGTCCTTCTCGGGAACGAACAGGACGCCCGTGATCGGATCCAGCTCGACGATGGTGAAGATCGGGGTGTTCTCGGCGACCAGGGCCCCAGCGCTCACCTGGCGGTCGGCGACGACCCGATGGTTGTCCCCGCCGCTCCACTCGGCGGTG
This sequence comes from Myxococcota bacterium, assembly GCA_028289325.1. Lineage (GTDB taxonomy): Bacteria > Myxococcota > Kuafuiibacteriia > Kuafuiibacteriales > Kuafuiibacteriaceae > JANQQN01. Next base: position 17,246 of record JANQQN010000330.1, read on the forward strand.
ATGCGGGTGTACTGCAGGCGAATGCGGGCCGCGCCTTCCGCCGCCTCCCCACGGACGACGTCGGCGCGGGCCACCTCGAGGTCCGCCTTTCGCTCGAGAACGGCCGCTTTCGCCTCGTCGAGCTGGGCCTCGGAGCTCACCCCGCGCTTGCGGAGGGTGGTCGTTCGCTTCAAGGTACGCCGGGCGATGACCAGCCCGCTGTTCGCTTTCTTCAGGTTGGCGCGGGCCACGGCCAAGGCCGCGGTCGCTTGCGCCGCGACCTGCCGCAGCTCGTCGTCTTCGATGATCGCGACGATCTGACCTCGCTCGACCTCGTCGCCGAGATCGACGTTCAAGCGTTCGACCCGCCCGCTGACCTTGGACGCGACCACGAACCGCGCCGGTGCCTCGAGGGTACCGCTATAGGTTCGCCGGAGAATGATCCGGCCCCGGGTGATCGGCGCGACGGCGACGGCGGCCGCGGGCCGCGTCTTGCTCCCACCGGCGTCCTCTTCACACCCGACCAGGGCGCCGAGCAAACACAGCCCCACGGGAACGGCGACCATGGGAGACCCCCTCATCATCCTGTGGCGGATAACACAGCAAACCGGCGCGGGCGACGGAGAGCGTCGTTCGGAGGCAGGCGACCGCAAAAGCGGCCGGTGATCGGGCGAAGGTGCAGTGACGTCCGCCGACGCCAAGGGACGTTCGGCGAGTGGATCTCGCCGGCGCGGGGTGGGGGCCCGACGGTGGGCCATGATGAATGCACTGCTCCTCGCGACGGCCACCCTTTCGTTCCTTGCCGCCACGCCGGCCGAAGACCAGTATTCGCACGTCGAGACCGCGGTCTTCGAGGGGGCATCCGACCGTCTATTGGCGATCCGGAAACAGCTGAAGGCCGACCTTCGGGCCGCCCCGACGTCGACGACGACCGGATATCTGCTCGGCTACGTCAACTGGCGGCTGGGCAACAGTCTGCGCGGCAAGTCCGAAGGCGACGAGGCGGTGCGCGAAGAGGTTCTCGAAGAGGCGGTGACCGTCCTCGAGTCGATCGTCGACCGAGAGCCGAAGGACGCCGAGGCCCGCGCGCTGCTCGCGAGCGTGCTCGGCCAGCAGATCGGCGGTAGTATGTTCCGCGCCATGCGTTTGGGTCGGCGGTCATCCGAGCTCCTGGGGCGAGCCCGGGCCCTCGCGCCCGACAACCCCCGGGTCGCCCTGTTGAACGGCATCCGGGCGTTCTACACCCCGTCGATGTTCGGCGGAGGGGCCGACGTCGCGCAACGACACCTCGACCGAGCGCACACCCTGTTCGCGGCGCAGCCACCGGCCGCGCGCTGGCCGAACTGGGGACGCATCGATGTCTTCGCCTGGCGGGGGCGGCTGGCCGCCCAGCGAGGAGACAAGGCCGGCGCGCGG
>JANQQN010000343.1 GCA_028289325.1 Myxococcota bacterium
TCAGATCGAGCGGTGTCAGAGCGTGCCGACGATCGGGGTCCTGTGGAAGATCGCCACCGCCCTCGACGTGCCGTTTGCCGCCCTCCTCGAGCAGCCCCACGACGAGACGACGACGGTGCTCCGGGGCGCCAGATCCTGGTCCCTGCGCTCACAAGACGGCGCGTTCGAATCCAGAGCCCTGTTTCCGTTGTCGGGCCCCCGGCAAACCGAGTTTTACGAGCTTCGATTGGCGCCTGGGGTGCGGGAAATCGCCGAAGCCCACGCCCCGGGCACCCTCGAGAATATCGCTGTCAATCAAGGTTGCTTGGTGGTGGACATCGACGGAACGGACCATCACCTGGATGCAGGAGACGCCATTCACTTTCGGGCTGATGTACCGCACGCCTACCACAACCCCGGTCCGGAACCCGCCGTGGCGTACCTAGTGATGATGTACGCCACTCGCTAGCTGACCCCACGCAGCCGTCAACCGCATCAGAGTACGGATGAGGGCCGCTTAGGCCTTCGATTGATCGACGAGAGTCGCTTTTGTGTCGTCACGATATCGCCACCGAACGGCGCTGCCGGGTGGATGAATACCGCCGTTCGGTTCCCGTCCTAACCGGCGGGGCACGGCAGCAGCCGAGCCCTGTACCGACTCGCGAAAGATGGATATCGGATGGGAACTGTCAAAAATATGATACGAACGACGGCATTTATTCTGGGTGGATTGAGCTTCATCGGCCTAGCTGCGACTGCGCATGCGCAGACCAGGGAGGTCAGTATGGAGTGGAGCAAGTTCACGGACGTCGCCCGCGGAGTGCCGGGAAACTCGCCCCTCGCAGTTCGGGTCTGCTGGGAGAACGCCAATGGCGTCAATGCCCTCGCAAAACGCGGGATCATGAACGCGGTCCGTCAGACGTGGTCCAAGGCGGCGAACGTAGACTTCGTCTATTGGGGTCAGTGCGGGCGCAACGAACGCGGTATTATCCTTAAGGATGGCACGGGACGCCCATTGATATCCGGGCTCGGGGGTCGGCGCCCGACCACCATCACCCTGAATACGACCTTCGGTCGATGGATGCAGAGGCCGTGTAAGGGGGCGAACAAGATCAATTGCTGGGTGGCGCAAGCGATCACCCAATTCGGTCACGCGTTGGGTTTCGTTCAGGACAAGACCTGCACTGACCACCCGCGATTGGTGGCGTCAGGCAGCGGGCTCGGCCAGATGGAACGAAGCTACTGCGCGAATGACTGGAACACGAAGTCGAGGCTGACGACCCGGGAGATCGAGCTTGCGCGCTTCGGTTACGGCGTGCGGGCGGCGGACCGTACGACGTCCGGCCGCACCAATGGCTGTTCTGTCAGCCATGTCGCCGGTGGCGTGGCGTACGCTTCTTGCCGAACGCCCGACTGGTTCAAGGCCACGCCCGAACGATATCGGGTCATGGGGCGTCTCAGCAGCGCCTGCAGCCGGGGAATGGCCTTCAAGTATGACAAGAGCAAGCCGAGGCTGGGCCCGGCGTGGCGGGTCGTATGTGTCCCCACTCGGCCCGCACCAAGGCTGAGTGGCACCTTCACTCGCAGCTGCTCCAACATTCAAAAGACCGTTCTCCCGGATGGGACGAGCAAGGTCACCGCGAAGTGTAAGCGAAAGAACGGGTCGACGCGAACGGCGGAGCTGTGTCGATACGAAGACTGCTTCGACCCGATGGTGTCCAATCAGCAAGGTTCGGTGAACAACGACGACGGATTCTTGAAGTGCAATCAGATCCCGAAGGCCCGCCAGCCGACGGGCTCTTACACTCGCTCTTGTGACCGCATCTTCTACACCTGCAATACGCTCGTCGCGAGGTGCACCAAACGCGGCCGCACCAAGGTTACGGCCTGGCTGCGAGACGCGCACAAGTGCAAGCCGAACTCCGTTGCCAACAACGGCGGCAAGCTCACCTGCCGAAAGTAGGGGCCGGTTCCGTGCTCGCTGGCCAGAGCTTCCTTCGTGGGAGCTCTGGCCAGAGAACCCCTCAGCTCACCGCTCGGCACTTCGAGGCGGGGGTCCGGGTGTCCATGTTGCGGCCCCGATTCACGTGATCGTCGACCTCGGCTGCACAGCCTACCATTCGGCCATAGAGGAACAGATTGAACGCCGCTTCCTCCAGCTCATGCTCGGTGAGGGCGCCGGATCGATACTGGCCCCATATCATCTTCAGCAGCAAAGACGAGATCACCGCGTCGATGTTCACTGCGAACACATTCCTGGTCACCCCTTCGCCGAACAGCGCCTGTACCAGTGCCCGATAGAACTCGTGAAAGACGTTGTACTCGCCCCGCTCCTTGAAGAAGTCAGCGATAAACGCCTCTCGGGGCTCGATGTTGACCGGTCGGCCGCGGTACACGGGATGGTTCACGCCGGGGATGGCTCGTACCCGCTCCCCGACGCTTTTCGCACGGCTCTTGTCCTCGCCGTACTGCCGTGCGTAGGCCTGAGCGAGAGCGCTCAGGTCGATACCGTGGTCGGGATCCGATGGATCCGCAAGCCCCGTCGAAGCGAATCGGTCTAACAAGAACCGGATTCCCTCGTAGCCGTTTCCGCCGTGGCTATACCCGCTGTGGGTCAAAAAGCCGATCATCGCCTTGTTGAGTTGGACCCGGTCCGGGGTCTCCGGGCCGTCGGCGGAAACCGCGCCCTTTGCTCCTTGCGCGGAGATGGTGCCCGGGCCGTTCGAGATCAAGAGTCCGAGCAACATCTGAATGGCGACCCGCTGGGGTTCGGAGGGGCGTTGATCGGTCAAGGTCATGATGACCAAGTCGGTGACCGAGTGCTCGGCCAGGAGCTCGGCGAGGGGACGCCCGAGCAGGCGCTCGGGCTCATGGCGACCGGAGGGGATCGACGCGCCGAGTAAGGCGCCGTACAGCTGCAGGAACCACGGAAGGTTGCGGGCAGTGGTGCGGCTGATTCGCCGCCGTCGAAGCGGACGCCAGGCGAGGGTGAGGGCCAAGGCGCCCAGCAGCAGATCCTCATCGGCGGCCAAGTCACGCCGCCTCAGGTATTCGACGAACACGGGGCGGAGAGAACGGTGGCCCAGGGCCGCCAACAGCGCGGCCCCTCGATGGGTCGCGCGCGCCGGGCCCAGGGCTTCGAGGGGCCCGGCGTCGATGGCCTCGAGGTCGAACCCGCCATCGAACGGGTCATCCAGGCCGCGAGGGGCAAACACGCCGATCAGCAGGTCGACCGCGGCGCGCGCCCGCTCGAGCCGCTTGGGGCCGAGCAGCGCCACCGCGGCCGATAGGACGGTGGACGGCGCGTTGCCGGCGTCGCGAGCCGCGGTCGCCGCATCGAGCATCGGATCCCCGTGCAGGTGCGACCACGCAATGACCACCGCGTTCGCCACCGCGTTGCCGGGTTCATCGTTGGGCTCCCTAAGGAGTGCGTGGCAAAGATTCGACTCGAAGGGGTAGCGGCCGGCGTTGAGCACGGTCATTCCGTGGACGCTGGTCACCTGGGTATCGGGATCCATCCTGGACGCCCCCGACGCATCCTTCATCGACTCGCGAGGGAACAGCACCCCCACTCTCTCGTTGAGATGGTCGATCTGGTCGGCGTAGGGCCGAATGGCATCGACTACGGGCAGCCGAAGCGGCTCGGGGAGGGCGAGGCCTTGCTCGTTGCCGAACCACGGCTTCAGCTTGAGGGAGCCGCGAGGCTCGAAGTCCGGCTCCAGCCGATGGAGGTTCATGACCGCGCTCAAGGCCGCCGGGACGTGGGCGATGTTGTTCACCACCGCGCCTTTGGGCGAGCACACCGGACGCTCGGGGGTGAACAGCTCGTCGACGTCGAGCGCGGCCTTGAACCAGCCCTCTTTGTCCCCCGCTCCGTCGCCGGAACCCGCGATGGCGCCGGCGTGGCCCACGGGCCGGGTGAGCTTCTCTTTCCACTTTCCGACCACGCAGGCCACGATGGGCTTCGGGAACTTGAGGTCCCGTTCATAATATCCGCCGGGCTCGACGTACATGACCGCGGCGCGGGTCCGCTGGTCATTCTTCAGCGCGTGGGCCCACTCCGGCGCGGCATAATGAATGTAATGGTCTTTGCCTGAAGAGACGAGGGTGGTCGTTCCCCACCCGGACATCAGCAGATAACTGGCGAGGGTCGTGGTGAAGTTGCCGGAGTTCGAGAAGATGGCGATCGAACCCTTCTGAAGGGCCTCGGCCGGCCGATCGCCGCCGAGGGCACCACCGATGCGAACTTGGTTCCAGGAGTCGGCGACCCCGAGACAGTTGGCCCCCAAGACGTCGATGCCCAGCTGCTGGGACACCGCGCGAATGGCTCGAGCGTCGTGAACGGGGACCTTCTCGGTGATGATGACGATCTTCTTGACCTCCGGGTTGACGCGAACGAGCTCGTACACGCCGTGCCGGACCGCGGCGGGGGGCAGATACACGACGCCGGTATTGAAGTGGTAGCCGGCGTTTAGACCGTCTCGAACGTTGTCGAACACCGGGATGTCGCCGGCCGTCGTCTCGAGGGTTGCGCCCTGGTGACCGGGGGCGGTTCCGAACACGACGTTGCCGCCGGAGTACGCGTGGCTGATCGGCGTCGTGGAGCGACTCTCGTTGCCGAGGATATTGAGGACGCAGACCTGGTCGCGTCGGGTGGCGATCTGGGCCAGTGAATCGATGCCTACGAAATATGGGAACTCGGGTAGACCTTGCTTGAACATATTGGACCTCAGGCGTCGACGCCCAAAAGTCGAGCGACCTGCGCGCGTCCGCCGCCCTTCATCCACTCGTTGGCGAGACGGGCATGCTCGACCACCGCGCTCATTTCACTGTCGAAACCAAAGAAGCGGTAGGGGAGCCCGAGGGACTCGCAGGTGTCCCTTAGAACACCCATGCCCGAGACGACGTTCGGGCCTCCGCGTCCGGCGATGACATAAAGGGGAGTGGGGCCACGCTTCGAAAAGTCGTCGCGCAAGGCGTCCGCAATCGCGCGAAAGGTGGTGAAGATGTCCGTGTTGTTGGCCTTGCCGCCGATGACGAACAGAACGTTGGACTGGCGCAGGTAGTGCCGGATGCAGATCTCGGCCACCGCGCGCATCTTCGCGTAGGGCGGATTGCCGCCGAAGTCGCTGGAGATGATCGCATCGTCGCCGAGCAGCTCGGTGACCAGTGAGTTCGCGCCGCCGCCGAAGGTGAGGGGAAGAATGTCGCCGTCGGGGTTGATGACGTAGACGTCGCTTTGGCCCTGATAGGTTCGAAGCTCGTTGACCTCCTGCTCGAACGCCGAGTAACCGGCCGCAAACAGATATGGGGGCAGCTTGAGCCGCGCGACGCGGGGATCGTCTTGGTCGAACTCGGCCTTGAAGTCGCATGCGACGGGAATGCGGCGCTCGTTGGGGCCCGGCATCATGCGGATAGGATTGAGCTCCAGCAGCTTCATTCCATAGTTGTGGAACAGGTCCCACAGCTTCGGGAGGTTCTGAACCAGGGGCGAGATGATGGGCGGCGGGGCCTTCAGGTCGTTGAGCGCATTGGCGATGACGAATGCCTTGAGTCCGGTCAGAGCTTCAAAAGGAACGACGGCGATATCCGTAGCGTCGACCTCCTCGATATCGACGCCGCCCCGGTGGCTCAGCGTCGCGACGGGGGCGCGATACTTGGTGGAGTCCGACAAGGAGAAGTAGACTTCATCGGTCGCAGGGACCACCGCCTCGAAGGTGACGCCGGTGGCTTTCGCCACGTACCGGCCCACCCGATGTTCCGCGAAGTACAGCCGCTCTTTTTCCCGCAGGGCCGATTCGAGATCCGTCGCCCGTCCGATGAGGCCTGCCTTGCCTTTTTTGCCCACGCCGCCCCGGAAAATGGGCTTGATCAGGACCTCGCCGTGTTTGGCGATGAGCGCCTGAATTTCGGAGTCCGTAGCCTCGGGGCCTAGGATCTCGGATCGTGGAAAGTCGACGTACGACAGTAGCTGGGCGCCGAATCGCATCCCGGTCAGCTGCATGAACGCTCCTCGACGGCGGCTGGGCCGTCCCGGGGGAGGCTACCGGGGCGGGCGGTTCGATGGGGTCGACTGATTTGCGTCTCGCGCCGCGAAGAGGTCACGGGCGCAATTTCGTCACAGGTTGCGGCGACGGACCGCAGGTGCCGCACTTTCGTAGGGGTACGGATCCGATGTCGGTCAGCCGTGGTAGTACCGAGGGCCGCGGGCCGAGGTGAGCACTTGGTAGTACAGCGCTACGAGATCCTTGGGGCGTTTCGCGTGCGCTTTGAACCCGGGCAGACTGTGTTCCTCGGCCCAGTTCATCGCGGTCTCGGACCGCATCAGCTCGAACGCCCGCAAGCACGCGGTCTCGTACTCGTGGTACGCGACAGGCTCGAAGACCATATGCTCGCGGAGAAAGTCGGCGATCCGGAACTCTTGGTAGGGCTGCTTGAGGTCGTCGAAGGCCCCCATCTTGCGAATGAGCCACGCGATGCTGCGGAACGGGTCGTCGACGAGGTGCAAAAGCCGGTCCGGGAAGTCATGGGGCGACACGGGCTTTCCCAACCCGCGACCGTGCATGAAGCCTTCTTCAGCCATCCGGGCCCAAAAGCGCTCCTCATCACTGATATCCGACAGGTCGGCCCGTAGGGCGAGATCCAGCTCCCGCGGCTCGGTCGCGGTCAGAATGGCGGACAGCGTGTGGTGGCCGTCGACGACGAAATAACGATGCAGGCCCTTTACGACCATCGCCGGCTTGCCTTTGTCTCGTTTCTCCCTCAAGTAGCCGTCGATCGCCGATCGGCTCATGAGCTTGAAGCGGTCGGCCTTGAGCGTGACCTCGAAGCCGCCGATCGTCGCTTGAGTCGGGGCAAGCTCCGCCGTGTTGATCCGAACGTTGGGATAGCCCATCTCCGCGCCATCCTATGCTTTCGTTTTCCCGCCGTCGATCGCCGTGATGACCGCGCGTCGATCGGCGCCGCGGGCGCAAAACGGCTCAGTCTACGCTGGCCCGGTGGGCCGGGGCGTCGTTCAGCAGGGCCATGGCGCCGACGGTCATCGCCTCGACGCCGGTCTTGACCGATGGTTCGGGCGCCACCTTGAAGTACGGTGAGTGGTGACCGGCGGCGTCGTCGGTCTCTTCGGGGGGCGTGCCGCCGACCGCGAAGTAGACGCCCTTGACCTTCAGCGCGGGCTGCACAAAGTACGCGAAGTCCTCGGCCCCCATGCCTTCCCGTGGCGTGTCGACGAGGCGTGCCTCCCCGAAGGTTGCGGCAAAGGCGGCTCGGATTCGGGTTGCTGTCGCTTCGTCGTTGACGGTGGTCGGCGTCGACTCGAATCCGTACTCGACGACAGGGAGCAGGCTATCGGGGACGCCGAGGCCCCGCGCGATGCCGTCGGCCGTGCGTTCGATGGCCTCCAGCAGCTTACGGCGTACCGCGTCGTCATCGGAGCGAACGGTCAGCTCGAGCTTCACCTCGTCAGGGATGATGTTGTGTTTGAAGCCGCCATGAAAAGAGCCGACGGTGATGACCCCGGGCGAGAGGGGATCGATGTTTCGGCTGACGATCGACTGCAGACCCACCACGATGTGGGACGCGACCAGGATGGGGTCGATACCGCGGTGAGGTCCGGCCCCGTGGGCGCCGACGCCGCGGACGGTCATGTTGACGCTGTCCGACGACGAATACACCAGCGACGGTCGAACGAGGATCTGCCCCGAAGGAAGCGCTGCGGCCACGTGAAAAGCCAGCGCGTAGTCCGGCTTGGGGAATCGGGTGTAAAGGCCATCTTCGAGCATCGCTTTCGCGCCGCCGATGCGCTCCTCGGCCGGTTGCCCGATGAGGACCAGCGTTCCTTTCCATTCGGCCTTTCGCCGGGCGAGCTGGCGTGCGGCGCCGACGAGCGCGGTGATATGCACGTCGTGTCCGCACGCGTGCATCACCGGCTTTTCAACCCCGTCGATGTCGATCTGCCGGGCCTTCGATGCGTACGGCAGCCCGGAGCGCTCCTCGACCGGGAGCCCGTCCATGTCGGCCCGCAGCATCACCGTCGGTCCGCTTCCGTTCTCGAGCACGGCCACCACGCCGGTCTTGCCAACCCCTTCCGTGACCTCGTAGCCCAGACGGCGTAGCTCCTGGGCGAGCCGGACCGCGGTCTTGGTCTCTTTGAACGACAGCTCGGGGTTCGCGTGAAAGTAACGGAAGAGATCCGCGAGATTCTCGTCGTAGTCGGCGGCGATCGCCGTTCGTAGCCCCCGGTCTGTAGTTATCGGGCGGGACGAGTGGACTGCTCCCGTCGCTGCCGGCGCTGCGGGTCCCGCCGGTCCGGCGGGCCTCGCCGAACGTTGGCTGGCGGGCGCGCTGGCCGGCGCAGACGGAGAAGTCGCGCACGCGAGGGCGCCCCCACTCAAGCCAGCTGTCGTCCACAGGACGCTAAAGAGTCTGCTCACGAAGGCCATTCGGACCGCGTACTCCAGGAGGGGTGGTTTGGGCAACGGAGGGCCACCCGGTGTTCCGGCGGGCGCCCCGTGGTATCACCCCCGGGCGATGATGAAGCGAACCACCGCGGCCCTCGCCGCGCTCTATCTCGTCGGCTGTGCGACGGCGGCGCCGGTGGCGCCGGCGAACTCCCAGTCTGCGACGTTGGCCAGACCGCCGGTCGTCGTTCAATTCCACCCCCCACCGAAGCTGGGCAATCGCAAGCTGCCCTTCTCGGAGGCGGTTCGGGTCGGTGATCTGCTGTTTCTGTCGGGCAAGGTCGGCCGCAAGCCAGGGCAAAGTAGCGTCGTTCCCGGAGGCATCCAGCCCGAGACCCGCCAGACCCTGGAGAACATCAAAGCCGTGCTCGAGCGGAACGGCTCGTCGATGGACCGCGTGGTCAAGTGCACGGTCTTTCTCGCCGACATCGCGGAGTGGGGGAAGATGAACGAGGTCTACACCCAGTTCTTCGCCGACGACCCGCCCGCCCGCAGCGCGCTGGGCGCGAGCGGGCTGGCGCTCAACGCGCGGGTCGAGATCGAGTGCATCGCGGTCGTCGAACCTCGGTAGACGATGTCCGTTGATGAAGTCGAGCCGCACAGAGTCGAGGATGGATATCGGCGCCATGGCGAAGAAGAGCAAAGGAAAGCGGCGGTCGGAGAAGGTGTCTGCGCCCGAGCTGGATGCAGACAAGTGGGACGTGTCCGTCGATTTTCGCAAAGGCGTTCTTTCGGGGATGCGAGGCGTTGTCGTGGAGGTCCGTCGCGTTGATACGGGCGTGAAACGCCGAGTTTCGGCCACGGCGAAGACGAAGAATCAAGCCCGCCAGGTCGCAGCGGAGCTCGTTCAACGTCTGGTCGAAGAGCTCGAATCATGACGCCGCCCGGCGGAAGTGACGCGTCAGCCCCGCGGCTGCACCTTGGTCCCACTTCCGCGGGGACCGGATTCTTCAGGTCTTCTTAGGAATCTCTTCGTAGAGCGTGATGCGCGCGTTGCTGAGGACGACCTCGTCGCGCTCTTTGACCTTGGTCTGAAAGATCACCGTTCGGCCGTCCTTCCACATCTCGGTGCGCAGCGTATCGCCCGGGTAGACGCTCTTCGCGAATCGAACCTTGATGCTCTCAAAGAACCGAACGTCGCCGCCCGGCGCGCACTTCGCCAAGACGTGGCGGGTCGCGAAGCCGAACGTGCATAGGCCGTGGAGGATCGGTCGATCGAAGCTCATCGCTTGGGCGAACGCGGGGTCGACGTGTAGTGGGTTCCAGTCTCCGCTGAGTCGGTACAGAACGGCTTGGTTGGGCTGGGTCCGCTCTTCGACGACACGATCGGGCGCTCGGTCGGGAGGCGCGTCGACGTCGGCGGACGGTCCCCGGTCGCCGCCCCAACCGCCGGCGCCTCGGATGAACGAAGAGAAGAGGTTGGTGATCAGCAGGTCGCCGTCTTCGTCGTACGACTTGACCTCGGTGTTGACCACCGCGCCTTTGCCCTTGTCGAAGATGCCGACGATCTTCGCCTTATGGGTGAGGGCCGCGCGAGGGGGCAGCGGCCGTTCCAGCTTGGTGTACTGCTCGCCGTGAAGTACCCGCTCGAAGCCGTAGTTCAGGCCCGGGGCCAGTCGACCCTGGGTGAACTGCTCGATCATGAAGTTCAGACAAGGCACCACCCCATAGCTAGGCAGGGCTCGAAACCCGTCGCCGTGACGCTCGTAGACCAACGACAGATCGTCGCCTTGGGGATCGCGGCCGGCGCCGACCCCCAGCGCGTACAGCGAGAGATCTCGCTCGTCGTAGCTTCGAGTGCGGGGCGGAAACTCGTAACCGAGCGCTTCGTCGACGTCGATGAACGCGTTGCCTCCCTTACTCGGAGGCTTCTCGACGTTGGTCAGAATCGGGGCCAGCGACTCCATGGTGGTCGTGGGATGGGTCGACCCTTCCTGAAAGCCCGCGATCTCGCTCCATGCGGCCCGGACGTCGGCCGCCGAGACCGAGCGACCGACCCGCCACATCTTGCCCGCGGCGCGCTCGAGTCGGACCTGGCCCATGAAACCACCCCCGACCTCGAATACCCCGCCGGTCTGCTCGCACGATTCGTGGGCGAGCCATAGCACCAGCGGCGAGACGTACTCCGGTTTGAGCGCCTCGACCAAGTTCGGGGGAAGAATGGTCTCTGTCATCCGGCTTCCCGCCACCGGCGCGATCGCGTTGGCGTGGATGTTGTATCGGGCACCTTCCACCGCGAGGGTGTGGGAGAAGCCAACGAGGCCGAGCTTGGCCATCGAGTAGTTCGCCTGTCCGAAGTTGCCGTACAGGCCGGCCGCGCTGGAGGTCATGATCACCCGCCCGTAGCCCTGCTCGCGAAGGTGGGGCCAAGCGGCTCGGGTGACCTTCATCGAGCCGAGGACATGGACTTCGTACACGCGATCCCAGTCGTCTTGGGTCATCTTGTGAAAGCTCACGTCGCGCAGGATGCCGGCGTTGTTGATCACGACGTCGACCCGGCCCCAGGTGTCGAGGGCGGTCTGCACGATCCGATCGCCGTCGGTCACCGAGTCGTAGTTGGCGACGGCTTCGCCCCCATCGCTCTTGATCTGCTCGACGACGGCATCGGCAGCGCGGGTGCCGCCGTCACTGCCGTGTAGATCGCCGCCGAGGTCGTTGACGACGACCCGCGCCCCGTGAGCGGCGAAGAGCGCGGCGTGGCTTCGACCGAGCCCGTTGCCGGCGCCGGTAACGATGACGACGCGGCCCTCGAAGCCCAGATCGTTGGCTACAATACCCATCGGCTAACCTCCTGTGGTCTCCGGCGCCTAACAAAGCGTGTTCAGAACGATTTCGCCAGCGATATCGGTCGACGGTCGGCCGTGGTGCCGACGACCGACAGGGCACTCACGTCGCGCTGGTCATCGGCATGCACGTGACGCATGGTGGGTATATCTCATGCGCCGTATCGATTTGAGGTCGATAGACTTGAATCTCCTGGTGGTGCTCGACGTGCTCCTGGAAGAGCGCTCGGTGTCTCGGACCGCGCGCCGGATCGGCCGCACCCAGTCCGCGACGAGCCATGCGTTGGCCCGGCTGCGCGACGCGCTGGACGACCCCTTGCTGGTGAGGATCGGGGGCGATATGCGGCCGACCCCTCGCGCCGAGCGATTGCAGGCCGACCTGCGTCGGGTGTTGAGATCCCTGAGTCGGGTTCTGGAAGGCGACGTCGACTTCGAACCATCGTCGACGAAACGGGTCTTCACCCTCGCCGGACCCGACTTCTTGGCCGGTTACGCCGCCCCGATCACCAGCGGTCTGCGATCGATGGCCCCCGGGGCGGCCTTCGAGCTGGCGCTGCCCACCCCCGGAATGTTTCAGGACCTCATTGACGCGCGATTGGACCTCGTGGTGTGCCCGCGCCCCCGCAACCTTCAGGACGGAGCCGAGAGCGTTCCGCTGTCCAGGCTGGGTTGGGTGGTCTTCGCTCGCGCCGGTCATCCCGCTGCGCTCCGGTGGGGGGCCAAAGCCTGGGGCCACCACCACCACCTCCAGATTCGGACCGGGGGTGCGCCGAGTCCCGTCGACGCGCTTCTCGAGACCCTGGGCCGCAAGCGGACCATCGCCGCCTGGCTGCCCAGCTTTCATCTCGCCGCCCCCCTCATCGCAGACAGCGACCTACTTCTGACCGCGCCTCACGCGACCCTCGGGGCGCAGGCCGAGCGCTACGGACTGCTGGTCCTCCGCTGCCCGTTTCGACTGCCGCCGATCGAGCTGAGCGTGCATTACGCAGCTTACCGGCAGCGCGACCCGGCGCTGATCTTCTTCTTGGACGTGGTGCGCGCGGCCTTCGAGGGTGATCGGGGACGTTAAGCGCGCTACGGTTTTCACCTTCAGCACGTTGGGAGGCTGGTATGCGTTTCTTCCCCAGCTCGCCGCGTCGACTCCGTTGCGGACCAAGCAAGACTACGACGACTACATCGCGCGGTTGTCGGAGGTCGGCCGGCTGACCGACGAGAACATCGCCTCGAGGCCCTCGAGCGGCGGATGACGGAATGGATCGCGACGCAGCGAGAAACGGTGGGTGAATCGCGGGCGGCCCGATGAACCGCAACAACCGCCTCGACCAAAGTCGGCGCGTCTTGCCCGCGCGCTTCGCGCGTGAGGGGATGAATGGCGATGACCGAAAGCTCGGAATATACGCCGCCTAGAGTTTGGACCTGGAACGCCAAGAACGGTGGTCGATTCGCCAACATCAATCGTCCGATCGCCGGCGCCACCCATGAAAAGACGCTCCCGGTCGGAAAACACCCGCTACAGCTCTATTCCTTGGCCACACCGAACGGGGTCAAGGCCACGGTCATGCTCGAGGAGCTGCTGGCGCTCGGGCGGGACGCCGAGTACGACGCCTGGCTGATCAAGATCAACGATGGCGATCAGTTCGGTAGTGGCTTCGTCGAGCTCAACCCCAACTCCAAGATTCCTGCCCTCGCCGACCACAGCACCACGCCGCCAACCCGCGTGTTCGAGTCGGGGGCCATCCTGGTGTATCTGGCCGAGAAGTTCGACGCCCTCATTCCGAAGGAACATTATGCCAAAGCCGAGTGCATGTCTTGGCTGTTCTGGCAGATGGGCAGCGCGCCGTTTCTCGGCGGTGGTTTTGGCCACTTCTACGCGTATGCGCCAACCAAGATCGAGTACGCGATCGACAGGTACGCCATGGAAGTGAAGCGCCAGCTCGACGTCCTCGATCGCCACCTGGCCCAGAATCATTACCTGGCCGGCGACGAGTACTCCATCGCGGATATCGCCACCTGGCCGTGGTACGGCGCGCTCGTTCGGGGCCTGCTGTACGACGCGGGTGAGTTTCTCGACGTGCAAAGCTACGAGCACGTCAATCGCTGGACGACGGAGATCGCTCTGCGTCCTGCGGCCAAGCGTGGTCGGATGGTCAATCGCGCGTGGGGTGAGCCGAGCAGCCAGCTCCGCGAGCGTCACGACGCGAGTGACTTCGAGACCAAGACCCAAGACAAAGCTGACGACGCTTCGTCGGATTAAAGCTGGCGCTCGTCTTCGTACCGATTGGCCCCTGGACGGTCGTCGGCCCTCTGAGCCAACATGGAGGGCATGGGCAAGATCTACGACGCGCTTGACGATCGTCTCATCCGCTTCATCGAGGAGCAGAGACTTTTCTTCGTG
Source organism: Myxococcota bacterium (assembly GCA_028289325.1). Lineage (GTDB taxonomy): Bacteria > Myxococcota > Kuafuiibacteriia > Kuafuiibacteriales > Kuafuiibacteriaceae > JANQQN01. The sequence goes on from JANQQN010000343.1 coordinate 13,620, forward strand.
GCCACCGCGCCGATGAGCGAGCAGGGACACATCAACCTGTCGCCGAAAGGCCACGACACGTTCGCGGTCCTCGATTCGAAGACCGTCGCTTATCTCGACCTGGGGGGCTCGGGCATCGAAACCCACGCGCACCTGAAGGAGAATGGTCGCATCACCGTCATGTTCTGCGCGTTTGCCGGCAAGCCGTACATTTTACGGCTGTACGGGCGGGGGGAGTCGATTCCCTTTACCGACGATCGATTCTCCGGCCTGATGGAGAAGTTCCCTGGCCAGGATCGCGCCCGCAACGTGGTCCGCATCGACGTCCACCGGATTCAGGATAGTTGTGGTTGGGGCGTTCCTCAGTACGCCTTCGACGGCGATCGAGATCAGCTGATCAAGTACCACGCTGCGAAGTCATACTCCGAATGGGTGTACAAGAAGAACGCGGAGAGCCTCGACGGTTTGCCTGGGCTTCAGCCGCCCGAGGCCTGAGGCGACATCCGTGTCCGCCGCCTGACATGCTGGTCTCGGTTGGACCCTGGCCTGGCCGGTCGTGGTGGTCTTTTGTGACTCGGCACAAATGATGCTGGGCACGTGAGCATGACTCGGCTTCTCCATGTGACAGGACGATGGCTGCTTTGCTTGGCGCTTGCAGCGGCGGGTTACCATTGCGGCGATGACACCGACGGCGGGGACCTTTCGCTGGGCGGGGGCCCCCCGTTCAACAGCAACCCTAACGACGGCAACGGCAACGGTCCCGCGGCGGGTCCGCCTGGCGATCCGGGGAGCGACGCGACCAACGGCAACAACAACGCGAGTACGGCCGAGCGCTTCAATCCGTGGACCGTGGTCGCCCACGATCCTTTCTCCACCTTCGCGGCCGACGTCGACAGCGCAAGCTACGACATCTTCGTCAAGACCATGGTCGAAGAGCAACGCCTCCCCGCGCCAGAAACGGTGCGGACGGAAGAGTTCGTGAACTACTTCGCTTACGAGTATGCCCAGCCGGTCCCGTCGTCTCCGGATCCCTTCGCCGTCGACATCGATATTGGCTCGGTTCCCGTGGGCACCACCCGACTCATGCGGGTCGCGGTTCAGGGGCGGGATGTGCTCGACGACCGCGCGCCGGCGCATCTCGTGTTCTTGGTCGACGTCAGCGGGAGCATGTCTGACGCCGACAAGCTTCCGCTGGCCAAGGTCATGTTACGGCAGGCGCTCGAGGTACTGCGTCCGGATGACCGGGTTTCGATCGTGACCTACTCGTCGCGGGTGAACGTCGCGTTGAGCCCGACCGCGGTCGAAGACCGGTCGGTGATCGAGGCGGCGATCGACGCGCTTAAGGCCGGCGGGTCGACCGCGGGCGCCGACGGTCTGGAGCTCGCCTACGCCCAGGTCGAGACCGCCTCCGTTGCCGGTGGAATCAGTCACATCATTATGTGCACCGACGGCGACTTCAACGTAGGGCCGTACACGACGGAGGAGGTCGTGGACATCGTTGAAGCGCGTCGGCAGCAAGGCGTCACGTTCACCGCGCTTGGTTTCGGTCTCGGCAACCTCAACGACGACCTCATGGAGGCGGTGAGCAACGCCGGCAACGGCATCTACCGGGTGATCCGCGGCCCCAAGACCGCGTCTCGTTACGTCGCCCAGCGTCTGCTGTCCGACATCACCCCTATCGCGAGCGACGTAAAGCTCCAGGTCGAATTCAATCCGAGCTTCGTGTTCGCCTATCGTCAGGTCGGCTACGAGAATCGCCAGCTCGCCGACGACGACTTTCGGGACGATGACGTCGACGCCGGCGAGATCGGCTCCGGTCATCAACTCACCGCGCTGTACGAGCTGGTGTTGGTCGACGACGACGTGCCGGCGCCGGCCGGCGCGCCCCCGATCAAAACCGGGGATCCCGTCGAGGGCGAGCGCGACGTCGCCGCCGACGAGGTGGTCGTGGTCAAACTCCGCTACAAGCGCCCCCAGGCCGCCTCCGACGACCCGGCGATCGAAATGCGGGTGGCCCACACGCTCGACGACGATCTCGATACCTTCGACCCCGAGACCGAGCTCGCGTGGGCGTTGTCGGTGTTGGCGGGTCGCCTCTCCAACAACCCGTTCATCTCCGTCCTCCAGCTCACGACGGGGTCGAGCATCGCGGCTTCGTTCGAGGCGCGCAGCGACGACCACCAGCAGCTGGCGGATCTGTATCGGCTGGTCCATTCGCCCTGATCGCCGATCACCGGCGTGAACCGCCCTCGTCATCGGTGGCCGCGCGATGGCGTCGTTCCAGCTCGTCGATGGTTCGGGCCAACCGCATTTTGTCGCCTCTCGTTTTGACCAGCCCCGCCGCCGCCTCGAGCGCTTTTTGCGCCTCCTTCATCCGCTTCGCGGCGAAGAAAGCCCGCGCGAGCTCCAGCTGAATGGGCAGCTGCTCGGGCAGCCCGCGGGCCGCCGCCTGCAGGTGGTTGACGGCGGCCCGAGCGTCTTTGTTGGCGAGCGCGTTCACCCCCAGCTGATATTGACGAAAGGGGTGCTCCCATTTTGCATTCTCCGCCAGGCCTGCGAACGCCGTGGCTAGGGCCTCGTCGCCGTAGTGTCGGTAGAAGTTCTCGAGCGCGTACAGCGCGGGAAAGTGAAACCGGTCCAGGCTCACCGCGTGTCGAAGCGCCCACTCGGCCTCGGCCTTGCGCTCGCGCCGGCGGAGCGCGAGACCCAGGTTGCTCCAGACGTAGGACAGCGAGGGTTCGATGGACAGCGATCGCCGGAAGGCTCGAATGCCTTCGTCGCTCGCGTCTCGCAAAAGAGCGGCGGCGCCGAGATTGTTGAAGTGTTGGGCGCGGGCCAGGTCGTCGCGGATCCGGCGCCCGAAACCCGAGCCCGCTTCCGCTTGGCCGGCGAAGTCTACGTGAAATGTACCGTGGCGACGGACATCGACGTGAGCGCCGACGTGTCGACTCCAGACCATGACGTCACCATGTCGGTTCCACTCTGGTGCCTGTAGCACCTCGCGGTAGCTGGCGTTGATGCCCCGCGCGCGAGCGAGGGCGATGAACAGGTGGGCGTGGGCGAGGCAGTTACCGGCCCGGCGCACGAAAGCTTCGGCGGCCGTGTAGGCGCCGAGGGGCTCGTATCGCATGGCGAGCGAGCCGTTGGTGTCAAACGCGGCGGCCAGCCGGCGCACGGTGTCCGCGGTCGGGGGTGCGGCGGGACCGAGCTCGGCCTCCAGCCACGCCTCGGCCGCTGGCGGCAGCGCGAGCACGTCGACGTCGTCAAGGGCCGGCGGTTCGCCCCCGTGGATCAGGCCCTCGACGTCGCCGTCGGCCGGCGGATGAATGAACCGCGAGGGGAGCGAGGATGAACAACCGGCCAGCAGGACCGCGGCGACCGTGCACCCGGCGAAGCCGCGCCCATCCAGCATACGAAGATCTCGGGACTTCTCTTTATGGCCAGACCAGGGTGTCCACGATCGCCCCATGAGCTTCAGCCAAACCCATCTCCCCTACGTGGACAAGCCAGTCCTGCGAATGGGCCTCGCGGGCAACTACGGGATAACGTCAGATGACGTGCGGTGGGCCGCAGACCACGGCGTTCGCTACTGGGTGTCGGGCTTCTCGTACGGCAAGACCACCGACGGGCTCAAAGCGATTCTGGCCCGGGACCGGGACGCCCATGTGGTCACCGTGCTGGGGATGGGGGCGTTCGGGTGGCAAGTGCGGCGGAGCGTGGAGTCCGCGCTTCGTACCCTGCGCACCGATTATCTCGACGTGTACAAGCTCGGCTGGCTCGGGGTGACCTCGCGACTGAGCGATGGGATCCTCGACACGCTTCATAAGCTCAAGGACGAGGGCAAGCTGCGGGCCATCGGGACCAGTATTCATGACCGGTCCCGGGCCGGTCGCCTCGCCGAAGACTCCCCGATCGACCTGTTCATGATCCGGTACAACGCGAAGCATCCGGGGGCCGAGCAAGACATCTTTCCCCATCTCAAGAAGCGCGACCCGGCCGTCGTCGTCTATACCGCGCTCGCGTGGACCCAGCTCATCAAGCCCGTGGCCGGCATCGATCTGCCGCCGTGGCCGATCGCCAACGCCGAGCCGATGCCGCCCCCGCTGACTGCGGATCTCTGTTACCGGTTCGTTCTATCGAGCCCCCACGTTCACGTGGTGCTGAGCGGCCCCAGCAACCGCGCCGAGCTCGCGGAAAATCTTCGGTCCCTCGACAAAGGGCCGCTGACCGCCGAGGAGATGGACTGGGTCCGTCAGTACGGACAAGCGCTCCGCAAAGCCCGCCGCTTGGACTACGTGGCGTAACGCCGCCCGGCGCGCGAACGACTCAGGTCCGAAGAGCGTCGCGATACGCGCGCAGCGCGGCGTGTTGGTCGGGTCGCAAGACGTGTTGAGCGAGGACCGCGAGGTCGATCTCGGGAAACACGATGCTCTTCTCGATCGGTTCGTAAGCGCCGTCGACGAGCCGAAACACGGTGAACCGCTCGCCCTTGGACCGCCACACCTCCCGGATATCGAGTCCCCGGTAGACATCGAGCTTGTCGATCGCATCCTTGGTCACCACCACCTCGAGCGCGAGGTCGGGGGTCTGCTTGTCTTCGTCACGCGCGTAACACTCGTCGGGTTCGAGCCCTCGCTTGGTTTCCTCTCGGCGCATGGTCATGGACCCGTAGCCGTACAGCGGAATGTCCTTTTCCAGGCAGAACAGCTCCAGAAAGCGGGCGATCTGCTTCTTGTTCACTTCGTGGCGGCGGGATGGGCTCATGATCTCCAGCAGGCCTTCGAGATAGGTCATCCGGACCCCGGCCCCGGGGACGGTGTCGCGGAGCACGACGTACGTGGCCCACGGCACGTCGCGAAGGAGGACGCGCGGCTCGTCGGTGTCCGCCGTGGCGGCGCGAGGCTCCAGGTCGGCGGTCGCGGTCGACATCTCATCGGTCGTACCACGTCGTGGCGAAGGGGGTCGAGTCGGACGGGCGGCGGACGCGAGGCGCCACAAAGCGGTCGAGGTTTGTTACGACTTCCGGTATGTCCGCCCCGATGGCCAATCGAGAAGCTAAGTTTGGTGGCAAACACGTGATCGTGACCGGCGGATCCAGCGGCATCGGCAAGGCGCTGGCGAAGCGGCTGGCGGAACTGAAGTCCGAGCTGACCTTGGTCGCTCGCCGCGAGACCCTCCTCGAGGAGACGAAGGCCGAGATCCTCGCCGCGCACCCCGACGCCCAGGTCCATGTCCTCCCCCTCGACATCGCCGACGAGGCGAAGGTTCAGGCCGGGCTCGGCCCGCATCTCGAGACCCGCCCCCCGGACATGCTGATCAACAACGCGGGCATCGCGATTCCCGGCCGGTTTCTCGAGCAAGACGCCCAGGATTACCGGGCGCATATGGATATCAACTACTTCGGGATGGTTCACATGACTCGCACCGTCGCCCCCCACCTCGTGAAGCGGGGCGGCGGCCACATCGCCAACGTGGGCTCCATCCTGTCGGTGATGGGGATCTACGGCTACACCGCCTACGCGGCGTCCAAGTTCGCCATGCAAGGCTTCACGGAGTGCCTGCGGGGGGAGCTCAAGCCCTACGGTATCCAGGTCACCATGCTCCTGCCGCCGGATACGGACACCCCCCAGCACACCGCGGAGCTCGAGATCATGCCCGCGGAAACGAAAGCGATCGCGGGCAACGTGAAGATGTTGTCCGCGGAGCGGGTCGCCGACACGCTGATCGACGGCATGGCGGGGGGACGGTTCGAGATCATCCCCGGCTTCGACGGCCGCATGACCGTCGCGGCCCACCGGTGGATACCGGGCATCGTGCGTTGGGTCTGCGACAGCAGCCAGAAGAAGGCGGCCCGGGCTTAGCGGGCTCGCTCGAAGCGAGGCGTTGTCGGCCCCCGCCTCGCCTTGATGGTTATCGTTGGGCCTCTGCCTTGGTTGGGTGCGCTTCGGTCGGCGGCCGTGGCCGGCGGGGTTCCGTGCCCCGGGGGACCGGCGTATCGGGGCCTTTGGCCTCCGGTCGGCGGCCGTACGCTGCGGATGGGGGCCCCGGTCTGCTT
>JANQQN010000359.1 GCA_028289325.1 Myxococcota bacterium
TCAGATCACCGGTCGGCAGGCTGAGCAGCGAAGACACGAGGGCCCGTACCTCGGGCCGGGCCGCCAAGTCCAGACGCTGGGCGTCCGCACCGGCGGCCTTCATCGTCACTTCGGTCGGGGTCACCAGGACCCGCGCCGGCTGGGGCTTTTCGACGACCCGCAGCAGCCGAGCGGGGGCCGCAAAGTACAGACGCCCTTCGGTCTTCAGGGGGACCGCAAGCAGGGCCATGGTCTTTGTCTCCACGAACCGCGCCTCGAACCCGGTCAACTTCGCGAAGCCGGCCATGAGCGCCTCGACGCTCTTCGGAGGCGGCGGTCCCTTGGCCCCGTCGACCGATGGCGCACCGCTCGCCGGCGACCCAGCGCTGAGCGCCAGCAGCGCCAGCGCGGCCGTCAGGCGCCGAACGATCGATGGGGCCGCAAAGCGGCTGCGGTCATTGTTCACGGGGAAGCCTCTCGATGAGTTGATGGGGCGTCTCGGTGATCAATTCACCGGCGTCATTCGTGGTCGCAATCACCGTGTACCCTCGGGCGGAGCGCGCCTTCCGGGTGAGGTTGTCGATCAGGTAGGCCATCCGGATATGGGGTTTGACGTCGGAGAACCAGGTCGTGCACCGCGCGACGTCACCGTAGTGGAGCGGACTCATGTACCGAATACGAGCGTCGATCATGTACATCCGAAACCCGAGCTCGGCCAGCTGGGGCGCGTCGAGGTCGATCGACCGCAGCAGCTTCGTTCGCGCGGCTTCGAAGTACTCGAAGTACCGTCCGTGCCACACGACGTGGAGCGGATCGCAGTGGGAAAACGGAACGTCGACATCCACGCTCACCGCGTGGGGGGGGATGCTCATCGAGTCCCCCAAATGTCGTAGAAGTTGAACCAGTTGTCGGGGGCCGATCGGGCCTTGTCCTCCAAGCGCCGCGCGTACCGCTGAACGTAGTCGGCGAGCGCAGCTCGGCGCCCTTTTCTCGGCAGCACGATCCGCTCCGCGAAGGGCTCGCAGGACAGCTCGTACTTGTTGGGCTCTCGATACAACCCGAACACGAGATAGATCGGACACTTCAAAAGCGCGGCGAGCTGAATGGGCCCGATCGGGAACCGCGCCGGCTGCCCGAAGAACTCGACCTCCACCCACGGCTGATGCTCGGCGAGACGGTCGCCGAGGATCGCGACCAGCTCCCCGGCCGCGACCTTCTCCTGGATCGTGAAGATGAAGCTGACATCACCGGGACCGATATGGATGACCTGGGCTGTATTGTCGGGGCTCAGGCGATCCAGCAGCTCGTTGATCATCTTCGCGTTCGAGAAGTTACCGACGATGTTGATCCGGTGTTGTTCGCGGTTTCCCGCCAGCCGCATCGCTTCGAAGCTGCCGAGGTGGGCGCCGAGCAGGATGGCGCCCTGCTTCTTTCGGGTCAGCTCGAACAGGTGGTGATGGCCATCCCGGCTGAATACGAACGAGCGCGAGTGCCCTTTGAGGAGGAACATTCGATCCAGGGTGACGTTCGAGAAGCGACGGATATGGCCGTAGACCTTCCACCATGAAGGTCGCTGGCCCTCGACCATCGTCCACCACGTTCGCGAGGCCTGAACGACCTTACGGTCGAACAGCGCGTAATAGAGCGCCACGAACCGAACGAACAGTCGTACGGGCGCGCGCCCGAGGACGGTGGCCATCCAGAAGACGGCCATCAGGCCCCACAGGGTTCCCCGTTCGGGCACCGATAGCCAGCTGTAGGCGGGGTCGCTCGACGGCGGGGTCGGCGCGATCTCGGCGCCGGTTGTCCCCGCTGACGGTTGCCCCGTCGGGCCCATCGCCTTGGCTTCGAGGCGAGGGGCAGTGAAGGACGCGGTCGTCGCAGCGGGGGTCGGCAGCTCGGTCGCTGAGGCGTCGTCGACCAACGCCTCGTTCACCGGTAGGCCTTCGGTGGCCATATCCGCCGGCCGAGCCATCGAAAGAACACCTTAGTGCACAGCCGAGTGTGAAGCCAAGAGAAACGGAGGTTGTCGCGGAGCGGCTGAAAGTGAGAGACCCCACCTTCGGCCTTCGTGAGGTACCGGACGGGGACCGAGAGATTGACGATCGGAACCCCGGCCCACGCCATCCGCACGGGGATCTCGACGTCGAAGTCCATGCGGTCGCCGGCGGCTTTCGCGGCGAGAGCGGCGGGAATCGGATACAGACGAAAGCCCACCATCGCGTCGCGAATGACGCCCCGACCCACCTCGAGGTCGATCCAAAACTGGGTGAAGCGGCGGGCGATCAGGCGCACGCGATCCGCGCTGTCGTCATACTCCGGATAGCCGAGGATCAGCGCCGCGGGATCGGCTCGCCCCGCCTCGAGAAGACGTGGCAGCTGGGTGAGATCGTGCTGACCGTCGGCATCGACCTGCGCCACGTGGGTGAACCCGCGGTCTCGCGCGACGGCCAAGCCCGTCTTGACCGCCGCCCCTTTGCCGCCGTTGACGGACCGATGGACGACGTGGGCGAGCCCTTGGTCGGCGATCGCCTCGCACGCCGCTCGCCCCAGCGCCGCGCTGCCGTCGTCGACGACGATGACGTCGAGCAGATAGCTGCGCGCCTGCCGGACGACGTTCTCGACGGTCCGCGGGT
>JANQQN010000361.1 GCA_028289325.1 Myxococcota bacterium
CCGAGCCCCCGCCCCGGCCGGTCGGCCCGAAACTTCGCTTTGGCGCCCTCGCCAAGCCGGCCCATACTCGCAAGCTAGATTTCGCCGCGGACCTCGATCCGGCCGCCGCTCCGCCCCCGCCCAGGCCGGCCGCGCTGCCGTTGACGGTGCGAGAGTGGACCCTGATCGACCGCATCGGGCGCGGCGGGTCGGGGATCGTTTACCGCGCCCGCCACGCGATGCTCGACGGCGAGTACGCGATCAAGGTCCCGGATCCCGCGTTCGCCCAGGACCACGACGCCCGTCAACGGTTCCTGCGCGAGGCGGCGCTGGTGGTGTCGATCGATCATCCGAACGTGGTCCGGTGCATGGCCCCGTTCGAAGAAGGCGACGCGGTGTACTTGCCGATGGAGCTGTTGAGCGGAGAGACGCTGGATGAGCTGCTCCACCGGTCCCCCGGCCCCCGTCCGGCGTTCGAGTCGGTGGAGATGATCCGACAGGCCGCGCTCGGGGCGGGGGCCGTGCATCAGCGCGGCATCCTCCATCGAGACCTCAAACCGAGCAACCTATTCGTGGTTCGGGCCACCGAGCCCCCCCGCATCAAGGTGCTCGACTTCGGGATCGCCAAGCTCGTCGGCCAGCAAACCTTGACCCAGACCGGGGCCATCGTCGGAACGCCCATGTATCTGGCGCCCGAGATCTTGCGCGGCGAGCCCGCGAGCCCGCGCGGCGACGTGTACGCGCTGGGCATTGTCCTGTACCGGCTCCTCACCGGCAAGATGCCGTTCTCGGTGCCCGATTCGTCGCGGGGGATGTGGGCGGTGATCGGGGCCTTGATGCGCGCACACGAAGACGGCATCCCGCCCGTGGCCCAACACGGCTCGGCTCCCCCCGCCCTGGATGAGCTGGTTCGCGCGTGCCTCAGCGCCGACCCGGATGTCCGCCCCGCCGACGGCGACGCGCTCGCCGAAGCCCTCGGATGGTCGCTCGACGACCAGGTCCGACCAGGCGACATCCGGAGCCTCCTCGCCGGCCAGGTGCGCGCGAAAGGTGGCTTGCTCGCTTCCGCCGGGCGCGACCTCGCGTGGCAGGTGTGTGCCACCTGCGGCCTGAAACACCGCGGCCGCAGCGACGGACGGTGCCCGCGCTGCGGACAGGCCGCCCACGGCGGCGAGGTCCAGACCCGAGGTCCCGGCCCTCGTTACCTGTGGCCAGTGGCGATCGCGGCCGTGGTGTCCGCGGTGCTCTTGTCGGTCTCGATCCTCATCCTGGTCACCGCAGACCGCCCGCGCGCCACGACCGCCAGCGCCCCTACGCCCTCGACAGCGACGGGCGACGCTGACGCCGGACCGTCGACCGTGCCCAGCTTGGCCTCCATCGTCGGCGACGCGATCCGGTCCGCGACCCCCAAGAATCCACTGGCGCTGAATCCGCTGATCGCCTCGCGGGAGCCCCGAATGGTCCTCGGCGGCATTCGGACGGCGCAGGAATCGTTTCGAGCCGCGTTCGACGCTTATTCGAACGCAGACCCCGAAGGCCCCGGGCGGCCCCCCGCCGAGTACTTCTCCGACGGAAACTGCAGCCCAAAGTGCGGCCGCGCCAACAGCGCGGCGTGCCGAAGCTTCAGCTGCATCGGCTTTCGTCCGCCCCAACGGGTCGTCTATCGATACGCGTGCAACGCGTACCAGGCGAGGGGCGAGGCCTCGGAGTTCACGTGCGCCGCTTCCGCCGACCTGGACGGTGACGGACGCAGCAAGATGTTCGTGTTCGGGACCGCCAATCGGCGGGGTACGAACAAGATCGTCGCCCCCATACCGGCCATCGGCGATACCGGCGCGTGTGCGGTCGGCAAGACCAACTCCTACGAAGTCGTCGACTGCAACCCGAACGAGTGGTGAGCGAGACGGGCGCACTCACCTGAGACCTCATCAGTGAGACGAGCCGTCTCATCGGGCGCGTAGACGCCGAGCGCGATGTCTTGGCACGCACCGTGCGTCATCGCCAGCCATGCCCAAACAACGGCTCAGCTACGATGTCATCATTCGCACCCGAGACCTCAAGCGTGGACCGACCACCGAGACCCGCGCCTTCCCCTCCGGGGGCGAACGGGGCCTCGCCTGTTACTCGACCGCGGTGAGCCTGGTGTGCGGCGTGCTCCACTGGGTTCACGTCTCGGTCGCTCCCGACGGCCAGGTGCACGTCGTCGGCGGCAACCGGCAATCCGGCCCGAGGTATGCTCTCGCCCCGGTCCACGACTCCTGGACCGAGCTCGACGAGCGGAACGCGGAAGTGGCGTACACCATCCAAGACCGCTTCCGAATCGAGGTGACGATCACCGAGAAGGGGCCGCGTCCCACCCCGGAGTCCGCACCGCCAAAGAACGCGATGTCCGCCGACGAGGTGGCGGCGCTGATCAGGCAGACCAAGCGGGCGCCCGAAAAGAGCTCGGGCCTCCGCTCGCTGTTCGATCGGTTCGGCATCGGCAGCCCGCGACCGCGTCCGCGCAGCGTGGTCCGCACCATCGATCGACGGACCATCGCCCGCATGCGCGGCTCGTGACGGCTCAACCGTCGTACTTCTTGACCAGGCGCTTGAAGTACATCCGGTCGAGCCCGGCCGCCTTCGCGGCCCGCGAGAAGTTGCCGCCGTGACGGTCGAGCATGCCCAACAGATACGCGCGCTCGAAGCGTTCGATGAGCGAGCGCTTCTGCTCGAGGAACGGACGTTCGAGGTCGAAGCCCGGCTCGGACTCGGGGCTAGCGTCATCTCCGGCCCCCGACCAAGAGCTGGAACTGATCTCGAAGCGATCCAGATCGCCCGGCGTAGACATCGCCACCGCCCGATCGATGACATTGCGGAGCTGGCGGACGTTGCCTCGCCATCGATGGGCCGTCAGCCGGGCCCACTGATCCGACGAGATATTGCGGTAGAGGGCGGCCGCGCCCGGGGCGTCGCCGGGCATCGCCTGGTCGACCATGTGGCGCACCAGCAGCGGAATGTCCGAACGCCGTTCGCGCAGCGCAGGCGCGTAGAGCTTGAGGACCGCGAGGCGATAGTACAGGTCTTCCCGGAACGTTCCGCGATTGACCTCCCGCGCGAGGTTGCGATGAGTGGCGGCAACGAAGCGAACGTCGACCGCTCGTCGGGCCGTCGATCCCAGAGGCCGGACCTCGCGATTCTCGAGCGCGCGCAGCAGCTTCGGCTGCGTCTCCAGCGGCAGCTCGCCGATCTCGTCGAGAAACAACGTCCCCCCGTCGGCCTCTTGGAGGCAGCCCACGCGTCGGTCCGTCGCCCCCGTGAACGCCCCTCGCTCGTGCCCGAACAGCTCGCTTTCGACGAGGCTCTGCGGCACCGACGAGCAGTCGAACACGATGAACGGACCGCCGGCTCGACCGCCGGCCTCATGAAGGGCCTGGGCGATCAGCTCCTTGCCGGTTCCGCTCTCCCCCTGGATCAGCACCGTCGCGTCGGATTCGGCGGCCCGCTGCATGAGGCCAAACAGCTCGCTCATCGCAGGACTCGCGCCGATAAGGGGACCGAATCGATCGCGAGGGGTGGCGGCGGGTGGCGTGACCCCCGCCGAAGGCTCGAACCTGAGCTCAGTGCGGCCGACGGTGATCACTGCGCCGTCGCCGAGATACATCTCCACCACCCGATGGCCCTGGATGAACGTTCCGTTGGTGCTGTCGAGATCGCGGATCCGAAACCCCGCGTCATCGGCGGCGATCTCGCAGTGGATCCGGCTCACGGCGTCGTCGTGGAGGACGACGTCGTTTTCGGGATGAGAGCCGATGCGCACCACGACCGGGTTCGCGATGACCACCCGCCGCGGCAAGACGTGAGGTTCGCGGACGTGGAGCACGTAGGTCCGGCGGCCACCGGGCCGGCGGGGTCGGTTCATCGCGAAGGTCGTCGCGCCCGTTCCGTCGTCCATACTCCCCACGGTTCGCAGATATACCACGCGCCCGCCGTAACGCCGCTCATACGGTCCGCAGCCATCGCTTGAGCTCCGCGTAGGCTCGCGCCAAATCCGGGACCTGATAGTGCGCGTTGAGGCCGCTCGGGTTGGGCAGCACCCACAGCGCCGCGCCGCCCAACTTGCGTTCTTGGTTCCCCATCTGGGCCTTGGGCCGGTCGAACGCCACCCGATAGGCTGTGACCCCCAACACGGCCACCGCGCGCGGTCGGTGGCGACGGATCTTTCGGACCAACGTTCGTCCTCCCCGGGCCAGCGCGTCGGCGGACACCTCATCCCCGCGCGCGGTCGCGTGGCGAGCGATGTTCGTGAGGCCGATGCCGAAATCGACCAGCTGCCGGTCTTCCTGCGGGGCGAACCGCCGGGGCACCCAGCCGCTCAGATGGAGGGCGGGCCAAAAGCGGTTGCCCGGGCGGGCGAAGTGGTGGCCGACGACGGCCGAGTACAAGCTCGGATTGATCCCGACGAAGAGCACGTCGAGGCCAGGGCCGATGATGTCGGGTACGGTCTTTCCGTAGGCTTCGAGGAGCTGCTGCCGGGTGGGACGCGACCGCTTCATGCGTCGTTCATCCTCATCATGATTGACGGCCGAGGTCAGCCGTCGTTGACCCCCAGCACGACGTCGAGCCCGGCGCGCCGCCCGATGGTCACCCGAAGGCGCCGTTCGGTCGGATCGAGGTGAGCAACGAACGCGCCCACCGAGGTCACGACGGCCCACCTTTGTCCCCCCGGTCGCTGATCGAGCGCCACGAGGGTGAGCTCGGCGGCCCGAGGTTCGAATCGGTCCAGCCACGCCTTCAGCGGACCGAGGACCGACATCTGAGCCCTACACTTGCCTTTTCTATACTCAAAAGAAATCCGACCCGATACCGCGCCCCCCTGAAACGTGCCCGCGTACGGGCGACGTCCGATGGGACAACAGAAGGGGCCACCCGCCCGCTCGGAACGAACGGCGGCGCGCAAGGTCTCAGCGGTTCGCGGCATCGACGCCGTCCACGCCGCGTTCGACAACAAGGCGACCGCCTCCCCGGTCGCGGGTCGAACGACGAGGGTACTGCGTGCGCCGAGCGCCACCCCGCTGTGGTGCGCGATCAGATCCCCGTCGGGTGCGAGCTCGGTCCGCCAGCCCAAGCCGACCTCGTACCCGGACGCGCCGGCCGTCGACCCGTCGGCGAGCGCGATCGGCCGGAGCATGCGGGCGAAGGTCCGCTCGTCCACGATACGGCCGGTCGCGACTCGCCCGCCGAAGCGGGCGAGCGCCGGCGCGGTGGCCACGAACCCCGCCCCGGCCAGGCTGTAACTGTAGTCGTGGGGAGGCGCGAGCTTCACCCCGTCGGTGACCCGCTCGTAGGCGGTGGCGGCGTTGGGGTCCGGCGAGGTCGACGGTCGACGCGGCGTCTCCGGCCGGATCGCGAGATCTTTGACCACGTGGGCGGCGACATACTCGTCGAACGGACGCCCCGTCGACCACTCCAGCGCGGCGCTGAGCAGGGTGTAGCCGTAGGACGAGTACGCATAGCGGGTTCCGGGCGAAGATAGGAGCGCTCGCCCGAACACCACCTCGAGAACATCGGTCGCCCGTCGATAGGCGATCCCGCCGCGACCCGCATCGATGGTCTGGTAGTGCGGCACACCCGCCACGTGGGCCGCGAGCTGCCGCGGGGTGATCTCGGACCACGAGGGAGGCATGAGTTCCGCGCCCACCGCGTTTGGTCCCGCTCGCCGCGCGATGACCCCGAGCGGGGCGTCGAGCGAAAGGCGCCCGTGGGCCGCGGCATGAGCCACCGCAACCGCAGTGATCAGCTTGGACACGCTCGCCAGCCGAAACGTCGTGCGGGGGGTCACCGGCGCCGGGGGGACGAGCCGACGGTGACCGGCGACCCCCGTCCACACTATGGACTCGCCGCGAGCGTAGGCGGCGGCGAAGCCCGGAACGCCGGTCTGCGCGATCAGCGCGCCCAGGATCGCGTCCGCCGACCCTCGCGCCGATGCCGGCGCCTCGCATCGCTGCGGCGCCGCGGCCAGCCCCGGCGAGACGCCGCCGGTGCAGATGGCGAGGCCCAAGCCCCACCGCGCCATCGGTCGCCGGCCAAAGATATCCCGTACACGAACCATGCCCCGGACATTGCCCAGTCCCGTCGCGCCGGCCAGAAACGAAGGGGAAAGGTCGGTTCGCGACCGGTGAAGAAGGGTGAAGGTCGGTAGCCAAGGGCTGACCCATCGACCATGCTGATCAGGTGTCCGCGCCGCTGACCCTTTGTCGCCGAACACATACTGTCGCCCTAGCGACAAAGTCGGTCGAGCTGTCCCACCTTTCGTTTCGACTCCTGGCCCTGCTCGCGGAACGGGCGCCGGAGCCCGTCCCCTTCGACGACATCGATGCCTTCGTCTGGGGACACGCGGTCACCCGGGACACCGTCAAGCAGCGGGTGCGCCTGGTGCGCGCGAGCCTCGGCCGGATCGGTCTGCCCTCGACCGCGATCGCGTCCGCGCACGGCTTCGGCTACCGCCTGACGACCTACGCCATCTTCGAGCCCCGTCCGCCGGCCTCGAGTCCCGGCGATCGCGCACGCTCGGATTCATCGGCGACCTCCCCCCGCCCACCGGCGGCCAGGCGCGGGCTGAGAAGGCCGGCCATCTCGCCCGCCGCCGTGGCGGCAGCAGTTCTGCTCGCGGTGGCCGGCGGCGCCTTTATCCCTTTCGGGCTGCAGTGGCCCTCGCCGACGACGTCTGCCACGTCGGAAAAGCTTCGCGTCGCGGTGCACGCCGACCGCGCTTCGTTCGCGCAACAGGCCCGGCGACGGGTCCGCGCTCACCTTCAGGCGGGCGCCTCTACGGAGGTGGCGGACGCGGGAGCGCGGGATCTGCTCGTCCGCATCCACGCCGCGCCGAGCATGAACGGCGCTACGCTACGATTTGTCCTGTTCGATGGCGACGGGTTGACCGTGCTGTGGTCCGAGCGATACGACCGCGCGCCCGTCGACGCTGACCGCGCCGCGCTGCACTTCCTGCGGAGCGCCCACGCGATCCTGGAACGGCGTCTGTGGTCCGACCGGATGGCCGCGTCGACGCCCGGCGAGTGGCCGAACCCCCTCCTCGACGTGATCCTTCTGCTCAACGCCCCGAGCCCCGCCAATCTCGCACGGGCCGACGCCGTGCTCCGTCGGCTGGCCGCCCCCCTCGACCTCGAGCCGCCATCCCCTCGTTCGGCGGACCGCGCGCTCGCCGTGCTCCTGAGCGCGCACCTGCTCGCGGAGCGCGCGCTTCGGCAAGGCCGACCCTTCGCACGGAATGCGGCCGTCACCGCGGCCCGGGCGGTGGCCAGCCGCTATCCCGAAGATCCGTACGTCTCGTACCGGCTGGCCCGGGTGGAACTCGCGGCTGGCGACCACGACGCAGCCCTCGCGCGACTGCGCGCGGTACAGGCCCAGCTCCCGTGGACACGGCGGGATATCGGAGGCCTCGCCAGCGCACGGGGCCCCGTTTTCTGACATAGTCCCGCCATGCACAGTCGTCGACGGCCAAACCTCTCGGGGCGCCGGGGCTCGCCCGCCGCGCGGACCGCGCTGATCGCGGGGTTCGCGATCGCCTGCGCCACCAGCGCCCGCTTCGAAGATCGTAAATCCTGCGAGAAGGCCGCCCGGCGGGACTTCGACCAGTGCACCGACGCCACGCTGTCCGGCTCCCTGAACCAACAGAGCGCGATCAACTACGGCGGCCAAGTCGACCCCAGCGAGTTCCGCAATCCGCCTTCGCTCGACCGAAAGAGCTGCAACCATTCCTACGAGCGCCAGCTGAAAGAGTGCAGCGTGCTTCCCGACGAGCCTAC
>JANQQN010000376.1 GCA_028289325.1 Myxococcota bacterium
AGCCGCTCGGCATGAGCCGTTGTCTTCCAACCGCCGTCGGCCCAGGTCCACCGCCGCGCGGGCTCGACGGTTTTGCCGGCATCCGCAGCATCGACGAGCGCGACGTAGGAGGCCGCGGGACCGAAAGCGACCGAGCAGCTCTTGGGTCGTCCCTTGGCCTCCGACGTCGCGCTCGTCGATGCTGCGGATGCCGGCAAGACCGTCGAGCCCGCGCGACGGTGGACCTGGGCCGACGGCGGTTGGAGGACGACTGCTCATGCCGAGCAGCTGCTTCTCATTCCGCACGGCGCGCACAACGGCGAGTCGAGGAATCGAATCATCTCGGCCCCGTCGTCGCTCGAGGATCAAGCACCGGCGACGGTGATCGATGCGTGGCCATCGTTCGAGCGATCGATCGGTGACAACGTATGGTCGCCAGGGTCCTAGCGACCGACCCGTCTGGCTGACGACCCCTCAGCACGGCAACAAGAGCAGGTGAACAATCATGCGGGAGTCCCTCCCCGCCTGGATACCGCGCCCTTCGGAGTTGACTTTGCGAGCTGTTCTCAATTAGCCATCGAACGTGGGTCGAGCAACGCAGGCGGTGCATGCGGATAACGGATGCTCGGCTCCTGTTGTCGACGCTCAGGTGCTCATGTCCGCTCGAGTTAGCCAATGTATCGCCGGCCTGCGGTGCGACAAGTTGACGAGGGAAACGAGGCTCCGTGGTGTTCGGCATTAAGTTGTTCGCGCTCCAGCTCGTGTTCAGCTCGTGTCTCGCGGCCTATCTGAGCTCCGAGCAGCAGCTCCTATCGCCGTCGGCTCTCCCGAAACCGCTGGGATGGGGGGCGTTTGGCCTCGGGTCAGCAGGCTCATTGATGCTGTTGGCGACGGCATACGACGGGCCGACTGCGGTCGCGTATTGGCTCGCTGCGGTGATGGTGTCTTGGATGCTGCTCGTCCTCGGCTCTCCTCACCTGCCCGGAAAGAGTCAGGTCGTGGCGTGGGGCGTCGGCCTGATGCTGGCCGCCGCGGTACTGGGGTGACGACACGATGTGGACGAAGACGCTATTGGGCTTCTTTCTCGGATTGGCCTTGTCACTCAGCCTGGGGCTGAACCTGGTCCTTTTGGTGCCATGGCCCCGCCCGGTTGGCCTGACGGTCGCGTATCTGGGCGGATTTTTCTTGTTGGCGGGATATCAGACCTGGGTGTTCTGCGCCCCGGATCTCCGACCGCTGTTGCGGTGGTCGCTACCGACGCTCGTGGCTACGGCCGGGCTCAACGCCTGGGCATTGATGGGAGCAGCAGTATGAGCTCAAGAACAATCAAGAACGCCGTCGAAGCCCACGGGTGGGTGGGCGTCGTTGTCTCCGTGCCCCTGTTTATCATCTTCTGGGCCGGCGCCATCACGCTCTTCCATCCGGAGGTGTCGACGTGGTCGGTGCTGCCGCTAAGGACAGCCGCATCGTCGCCTCCAGCCGCCGCGAAACCGAGCTTGCTGGCGGTCGTCGAAGATCGTTTGGCTGCCGTCGAGCACGACCCAGAGAAGCCGATCTTTGTCCGACTTCCCAGCGATCACTCGCCTTTTCTCGAGGTCAGGGTCCCCCTCGCGAAGGCCGAGGGCGGTGAAGAGCGCGCTGAGTTCATCATCGACCCCGAATCCGGCGAGACCCTGGCCACGGGGCATCCGTTCGAGTTGTCGGGCTTCTTATACGCTCTTCACTATAATCTGAAGCTTCCCCAGGGGCTGTACATCGTCGGACTCGTGACCCTCTTCTTCATGGTCCTGCTCATGACGGGGCTGGTCATCCAGCTGAAGCTGCTGTTCAAGCATTTCTTCCTGTACCGGCATGACAAGGGAAAGCGCATGCGCACCTACGACCTACACTCGGTCACCGGGGTCGTTACGCTGCCCTTCGCGCTTCTGTATTCGCTGACCGGCCTGATGTTCAACCTGAACATCCTGTTTTATCTGCCGGTCTTGATGCTCGCCTACGGCGGGGATCAGGTGGCGATGATGAAGGACGCGGGCTTCAGCCGAGTCAATGAAAAGCCCGCCGGTGTCGCAGCCGAGATGCCCGCGCTCGAGCCCCTTATCCATCGAGTGCAGCGCGAGCACGACGCGAAAGTGCTCGGACTCAATCTGATGAACTTCGGCGATCGAGACGCCATCATCCGGTTGACCGGAGTGAAACAGGGCTTCGGGGAGCGCGTCGACGTACACTACGAAGTCAAGTCGGGAACGTTCCCCGAGCGCATGAACGTGACCGAAGCCAACACCTTCAGCTCCGTCGTCATGCCCTTGTTCATGCTTCATATGGGCAAGTTCGGTGGACCGGGGGTGCGGTTTATTTTCTTTGTCCTGTCCGTCGCTATCTGCGGAATGATCATCGCCGGCAACGTGCTGTGGCTGATCAAGCGCGAATCGAAGCTCGCCGAGTTTCCGCGAAGCTACGGCGTCATCCGTGGCCTCACGCTGGGCGCGTGTACGGGCACCATCGTCGCCACCTGCGCTGCTTTTCTACTGGAGCGAACGCTTCCGACCGCCTTCGACGCTCGGGCCACGATCGTCCAGTGGGCGTTCTTCGTCGTCTTGGCGGGGGTCTCGGTGCTCGGGTTCTTCGTCCGGGACATCCGGGCGTTCCTCGGTCGCTCCGCCCTGGCGTCTGCCGCGCTGTGCGGCGCCGTGGTCGTCGTCGACATGCTGGTCTATCGGGCGCAGATCGCCACGCTCTGGCGAGACGGCGACTTGGCCACCGGTGCGGTAACGATCGGCCTTGCGCTCACGATGGCGTTCTTCGCCTGGCTCGGCGTTCGTCTGCAGGCGCCGCCGGCCGCGCCCGCCGGCGAGAACGTCAACCTAGAGCCGGTATCCGCGTCGTCGGCGCCATGAGGCGGCGCTCGTCCGTCCCTTCGCCGCCCCGGGTGACGACTACTCCAGCGATACGCACGGCTCAGGGCTCACTTCGGTATCTATGCACCGGGTCATTCGGTATGGAAACTCGGCGCTACCGTCTCCAGCCAGGATCAACAGCTGGATCTCTCCCCCGTTGAAACGGTAGTTCGGCAGCGACAACGTCGTCGATGACGTGCCGCTACACAGGACGATGTCGGACTGGAAGAAGGTCTCGCCGATGGTGACCGACGCGGAAAAGAACGATGCTTGATTGTTGGGAGAGAAGCCAAGCTCGCCGTAGCTGGTGTTTTCGAAGGCCGCGAAAGGGATCGCGCATGTACTCTGCTTGACGCTTTGGTTGGGCAGCTCGACGCCGAGGTGAAGAAACCTCGAATAGAATCGCCCGCTCAGCGGCTCATCGACGGTTCGATCTGAGTATCGCCGCGTCGTTACCTCGTCCGTCGCCGAAACGCCATCGGCGTCGATCAACGCCATCGTGAACGGACCTGCCTCCATGATCCCGATCTCGGTATCATTCGTGCCGACGAGAGGTGCAGAGCAGTCCATCGCCAGCCCGTCCACCCATCGCAGTACCGATGTTGGCGTCAGGAGGACCTCGATTCGGGCAGCGGCTACCCCGAAGGGAACTGCGTCGCCTCCCGACTGTTGAATGACCGGGCCCTCGAAAGCCCCGTCTGGGGTTAGGGACAGACAAGCGTCGATCTGTTGCCCACCAGGAACGAAGTTGGCGAATCTGATCGCGGCGGTGAACGTCGAGGTGGTGACGGGGCCTGCGTCGACGGCCCCACCGTCCGTCGACGTGCCGACCGCAGAATCTGTGGATCCCGCGTCGGCCGGCGGCGGGTCATTGTCGGATCCGAAACAGCTGACTGCGATGGCCGCGAGCAAGATGATCGCGCAACTTAGCTTGTGGTTGCTCGGGCGCACTATCTGATCTTTGGCCAAGGCACCTATGCACTTCATGAGGTTCTCCTATTGTTCGGCATCGATACGGCCGAGATTGGTGATCAGACCAACGACATCAAACGTCTCTTGGATCAGGCCGTCGGGCGTGATCTCGACGAGTGTCGTGTCGCCCGCGAACCCCGCTTCAGACTGCTGAATGAAGAGGCGACCGTCGATCCGGAACCCCGGCCCGCTTCTCGGACTTGCCTGCCCGAGGGCGGTGAGGGGGCGCGCGGTGACAGGATTCGAGAGGTTCACTTCCCACCACGTCGCGACGGGCTGATTGAGAAAGCCGAGCGGTTCTGCCCTGGGATCAACGTCCCCGCCATCTTCGTCCATCGCCTGCGTGTACGCCACACCGTCGCCCGCGTAGAAGAATCCGGACGCGGGGTCGCCGTCGAGAAGGGTCTCGAGATCGAGGAAGAAGTCGGGGTCGAATCGGGTCTCACCGGGCCGGATTCGAAGGACGCACGTGGGAGGAAACGTCTCGTCGAACCAGTGCCACACGAGATAGTTGTCGCCCATCGCGTAGATGGTTCCATCTTCCGCGAGTTGGAGCCCCGAAAAACCACCGACGCAGCGTTCGTCCTCGAAGACGGTGACGACGCGGTCCGTCCGCGTGTCGATCACCACCACTTGAATCCCTCGAAACAACGCGGTGGAGCCAAAGTCGTTCTGCTGAACGATCGCGAAGAGCTGATCGCCGCGGCGCACTCCGGGATCGAGCTCGGGAAAGAGACCGTCTTTCACGACCGAAGACAAATCCACTTCGCCGACGACTTCCAAAGTTGTTGGGTTCCAGACCAGCGCACGAGCGTTCACGCCGTCGAATAGATAGGCCTTATCGACGCCGACGAAGTTATTGCCGAAGGGAACGAAAGAGATGCCTGCGCTCGAAAAGCTGACCCGTTCTCCAGGGATCAAGGCGCCATCATCGTCAGGAAACCAGCGCTGTATGACCGGTTCCTCCGCCGACCCCGTAAACAAACGACGGCCGTCCGAGAAGACCCGCCCATTACCCGCGAGCTCGACCGCGCGCGACGTGTCGAGGCGATTGAAGTCCAGGTTGTCAACCAGCTGCAGAAACGATGTTCGCCCTTCCGGTGTCGCGACCGTCGTCTGTACGTAAATCCAGGAGTCCGCGGTGACTGAGGGTCCATCGTCACTCGCCCCGTCGGAAGATGAGCCGCACGCGGCGAGCCCCAATAACCCCCATAGCCGCCATTGGACGGCGTGCTGTCGGCCCACGGTCGCGAAGCGGTATGCCCGACGGATCAGACGGTCGGTGGATGGCGTTACGAGACGACGGCTCGGCGAGGGCTTGGTCGGCAGCATGGCCAACGGATTCACTCGATAAAGAGAATGAGAGTCAATTGCAAATTACCTCAGCGCTTGGTAAGGGGCGCTTGTGTTCGCCTTTCGCTCGCCTGCTCCGGTTGCGTCGCACTCGACACCTACGCCTTCGCCGCTGCGCGAGTGGGCCCCGATTTCGGTGTTACGACGCTCTCGCTTCGCGGTAGCGATGTTCAGCGCCGTGGTTTTCATCGCCTGTTCGGATGGAGACGATGACCCCGAAGGACCGAATACGACGCCGGATTCCGGAATAACCGCATCCGACGATGCTGGACCCTCCACCGACGCTGGCGAGACCGACGCCGGCATCGCGTCGGGCGACGCTGGCAATGCGGATTCGGGCGTAGGTGGCGTGGACGCGGGGGTGCAGGTCGCTAACACCGCCTTCCTCCGAATCGCGCACGTCGCGAGCACCGCTGGTCGCGTCGACGTCTATCTTGACGACGAAGCGACGCCGCGAGTGTCCGTTGATGCGTTTGCGGGCACCGACTACGTGCTGGCGCCGGCCGGCCAGCGGACGATCCGAGTGGCGGAGAGCGGCCAACCATCATCGTCGGCGGTGGTGACGGCGACCGTAGCTCTCGCCGAGAACAGCAGCATGTCGGTGGCTTTGTACGATGACGAGGCGCAACCGACGGCATTGATCCTCAGCGACGTCGCACCGACAGCTTCGTCGACCCAGGCGACCTGGAATGTCGTGCATGTGGCCTCAGAGGTGGGGCCGGTAACACTCACTCGTATAGGCCCCTCCACGAATGTACCGATCGTCGAAGGTGTGAGGCTGAACGAGTCGGCGACGGTGGCCGTCGATGCGAGCGCGGTGAAAGTCGGCATTGACGTCGATCAGGACGCCGAGGTCGACGTCCTTTTCAGTGTTCCGGAGTTTAGTCCCGCAAGCGCGGTGAATGTCTACGTAGCCGTCGAGACGCCGGCGTCAGATGCAGCGTTGTCCGCCCACCTCGACGACGGAACGTTGCTGCGCGTTCCTGCTTGCCGAGCGCTCCCGCAGTCCTCGGTTGTGCCACTGGCGAGCACGATGACCTCGACCTCGCGCATCGCCGAATTCAACATCACGACCTCGCTCGCCGAGATCGGGTTTGGCGACGGGTCCGCCGGGGATGGCGACGGGCTGTATGACGTCAATGATCCATCGGTCCAGTTGGGTGGCGATGTCGATGTCTTTCCTCGCGAGGAACAGTTCGTTGTCGGCGAGATCGCCTACGTCGCCGACGAAGCAACGGGGTGCGGGATCGAGACCCTGGGCATCGAGACGCTCGATCTCATGGACCTTTGGAACGATACGGGCGCGGTCACGGATATCTCTAGCGCTGGCTTGGATCTTTGGTTCTTTGGTGCACCGCTGTCGCTCACATTCGGAGCCCTCGATGAATCGGACACGGTCACCTTCACCGACGGCGCGCTTTCATCCATCGACCTTCAGGTGGAAATGGTCCTGACGATCGACTACACGTTCGCTGGAAATCCCACGACCTATACCGGTGAGCTGCGCATTGAAGGCAATCGGGTATCGCTCCTCATGGACGACACTCAGCTCGAGGTGCCCACCGCGCTGGGCATACAGCCCCTCTCCCGTATGGTGTTCGCATTGACCGGGCAGGTAGACGCGGTGAACCCGTAGCTTGGTCGCCGGCGACACGGACCGGGAACGATCACCGCGCTCGAATGGCGGAGTACACGGCGCCAGCGGCGTCTTGGGCACCTGGCAACGGGACGACGATTCGTCCCGACAGGTCCCCAAGGTCCGCCTTGACTAAATTGAGAATGATTGTCAAAAGCAAGACGTGAACGAGTCGTCCGAACAGAGAGCTCAGAATGAAGTGTGAGCAGTGCGGATGTCGCACCCGAGTCGTATTCGGCAGGTTGATATGTAACCACTGCGAGACGATGACGCCTCCGTTGGAGAGTGCAGGTGTGGGCTACGTCGTTGTCGACCTCAAATACCTGCGCGGCCAGTGTAAGCGGCCCGTATTCCGAACGTGGGCGATGGCGGATCGATGGATGAGCATTCGCGGGATCGCGAACGGAGAGGTGCACGCCGTGGGCCTTCCCAGCTACGTCGAATGGCGACGTCCGGGAGGAAAGCTTCTAGGCATCGAGCTCGCCGACCAGAGCTTCTACGTCGAAGTGAACTTAGCCGGGGCGCGGACTAAGCGATGTCAAAAATGAAGTCGTGGCGCCGTTGATAGAGCGAACGGTCGCCGCTTTCGAAGCGGGGGATGGCGGCCTTATCCGCGTCCTCGACCAGCAACGTTTCTATGCATTTGACGTCACCATGGATACCTCTGCATTCGAGATCGCGGGGGCCGGCTTATGGACGTGGCAACGGATCGAGATGGACAGCCTTACGCTTACCCCGCTCGACGCCATTCCTGCCGCTGGCGTGATCGCCCCGACCTATCGACCTCGGGATGGTCGCCTGCTACCGGCGCCTCCAGCCCCTGACTTCTCATCCACGACGTTCTTTCGCGTCTCACCGAGCGGCGAGGTCGCACAGTCCATCACACTGCCCGGCGCGGCCTTGAGTTTCTTCGAGCTTTAGTCGCCTATCGTCGCTTCCGCGACGAACCCCACGCGGACTGATCGGTCAGTCTGTTCTCGTCAAGAACGCGTCGATGAGGCGCCTTCCGCTTTCCCTTCTCCGGTCTGGAAAAGCACTTCTTTTTGATTTTGACATCGATTCGCAGGACGCTTTACTTGTTGTACGTCCAACAAGGAACTACATGAACGCCAAATCCGCCCTTTCACCATTCATAGCGCTGGCCGTCGCGGCTTCAGGATGCGGAGACGATGACAGCCAAAGTGGCTCCGAGCCCGTCTTCGCCGTCGGTCTGTCTGTCTTCGGAGAGAACCTCGCCGATGGCCCAACGACCTTCATCGCGCTCGTCGATGACCTGGCCGAGGGCCAAGCCGACCTCGGCAATGCGATCGAAACGCCGGGGGCCGGCAATCTCTGGGGCGTGAGCGGCTCGGGTGAGTTCTACCTGACGAACGGGATTGACCTGACGCTGACCAAGTACCGAATCGAGGACGGGCGGGCGGTTCAAGCGGGACGTCTCGGCCTCTCTGGCGTGCTCTCCAGCGCTTTGTTCGGTGAAGTCCTCATCTTCGATGGCCCCAGCCGAGGACACTTGGTCGTGCCCCTATCGGGCGTGGTGGTGGAGATCGACCTGGATGCCATGGAGATCGTGACCTCGCGCGATGCGACCTCTCTTCGCGACCCGACCCAACCGACGCGCGTCGGCGTCGGCGTCTACAGCGACGGCCTTTATGTCTTTCCCACCGTTGCGACCGACGAAGTGCAGGAGACCGTGTCCGCGATCTCGCAGCTCGTTTTCTTCGACCCCTCGACAGGTACGTTTGAAGTCCGCGAGTCCCCGTGCGGCGGGCTTGGATACACGATGGAAGGCGAAAACGGAGACCTCTACTTCTCGACCGGTCCGTGGACCGCGAGCGTACATGCGCTTGATGAGTCGCGCGCCCCGGAGCCGTGCATCGTTCGTGTCCCGAGGGGAACTCGAGAACCGGATCCCAACGTGATCCGTCTAAACGGCATCACCGGCCTGCCGACCGGCGGACTCATTCCACGCGGCGGATCCTCGGCCTACGTTCGTACGCTCAACACCACCGCGATACCGCTCACCAGCGACCTGTTGGCCGCCCAGCTGCTTGGGTCGCCGGGATGGAACACGTGGGAAATCAACCTCGACCGGCCCGACGAAGCGAGCGTTACTGAACGAGAGCTCGTCGTGGGAGGAATATCCATCTTCGAGGTCGACGGCGTCTTCTACGAGAACGATTCGGCGCCAGATTTCAGCTCGACCACCCTCGTTCGGAGCACCGGAGCCGACGCGCCGGCCGAGGCGCTGTCCACGCCCGGCATTCCTTTCGCGGTTGTGCGTTTGCAGTAACCCTCTTCTCGAAGCTCAAATCGGCGCCAAAGTCCGGTCCTCGTCGGCGCTCCCCCCGCGCTAGTCGGTTATGGTTCGAGACCATGAGCGACAAAGCCCGCAAGTCGGCGGGACGATCACGCGACGCCGAGGGCGTGCGAAGGCGCGCTTTGTCCGCGGGAAGGAAACTGTTTGCCGACCACGGCTTCGCGGGGACTTCGCTGCGGCAGGTTGCAGATGCCGCGGGTATCTCGGCTGGCCTTCTGCAATACCACTTTGGCTCAAAGCGCGACCTATACGACGCCGTGAGGGAGGACGCCCTCAACGACTACATCGAATCGCAAAAGCCTCAGCTGGACCTGCCCGAACCGGGGTTCAGCGACTTCCTCAAAGGCGCGGTTCGGCAGTACTTCCGGTTCATGGAAGGCCATCCCGAGTGGACGCGCCTGGCAACATGGTCGGTCCTCGAAGGTGACGCTCGACCGTGGCCGCGCGAAATGGACTTCATCGACGCCCTCGTCGCGCGAATCGAAGCCGCGAAAGAAGCTCGCGTGATGCGGCAAGACCTAGATACCGAACTGCTCGTGATCATGCTGGCGTCGATCATGTCGAGCTGGCTGGGATACCGGACTCGGCACGCCTCCCGCCTCACCCATCTCGGCGGTCCCCAAGAACAACAGGAAGCCTACCTCAAGCTGTGCGATCGACTCTTCGACGAGTTCCTCTTCTCTTCGCCTTAGATGCGCTTGGACGCTCCGGCTTCCAGCATGTGGCGCTGGCAGAGAACGGCGATCTATACCTGGCCAGCGGCGCCACCCGCGACCTGGACAACGATGCCGGCGCGAGCCCGGAGCCTTGCTTCGATGCATGCATCGTGCGCCTGAGGCGGGAGAGAACGCGTTGGACGCCGACTATCTGGCGGCCCCAAACACGATCACGGGCGGTACCTGCGCCGGCGCCACCGGCCCTGCCGGCACCGCCTTCACCCTGGGCTACGATGAGTCTATCCTGCCGGTCGATTTGGAGAACCCTGAATGCCTTAAATTTCGCCTCGCCCTTCCGCTATCATGCCTTCGATCTGTAGAACCGCGGACCTTCCAGCCGCCTGGTGCCGGGTCTGCCTGCGGTCGGCTTCTTCCCGAGCATCGTTACTCCCGATGGAGTCACCTACGTGTCCCTCACCGATTTCGCGACCGGCACTTCTCAGCATGACCTGAGCAACCCTTCCGGCGCCCAGACAGGCATGGAAGCCTCCGGCTTCGTGGTGCAGACATTCCGGGTGCGCTGAGGCGGGTGCGCTGAAGGAGGTACAGCGGCCGCGGAGGGGTCACTTCACGCTGTCTATCTACTTGAACGCGTACTATTACTTCGCTTCGTATTATGGCTGAGGCTCGACCGTAGAACAGCAAAACGGAACGATGCCATGACACGGCGCCAATCGTCTGCAACCATCAGCAGGATGATAACGCCGGTGGTCAAAGGTACGTCTGGTTATCCGGAGGCGGTCGACCGGTTTATCGAAGCCACGTTGGCCATCGACTTCGCGACGCTTCATGCACCCTTTCTCGAGTTCATTCCTACCGAACCGGGGTCGGTTTTGGACATCGGTGCTGGCATCGGCCGCGACGCCTCCGTTTTTGTACAGATGGGTCATTCCGTCGTCGCTATTGAGCCCACCGCGGAGTTCCGCGCCGCCGGGCAGCGACTCTTCCCTGCTCAGCCTATTCAATGGATCGATGACGCCTTGCCCAACCTGGATCGGTTGCGCGACCGACGCGCCTCATTCGACTTCGTGCTCGCTTCCGCTGTTTGGCATCATCTCTACACCGTGGACCATCCGCGTGGGTTCGAACGAGTGGCCACCCTCCTGCGGCCTGGTGGCGTATTCGCCGTCTCGCTTCGCCATGGCCCGCCCGGTGTGGGAACCTACACGTATCCGACCTGCGGACGACAGGCTACCGCGCACGGCGCCCGCTGCGGCCTGCGCTGTGTGCTGCACCTGCCCCATCGACCTAGCCTCATGCCGGGCAAGACATCGGTGACTTGGAGTCGGCTGGTGTTCAGGAAAGCATAAGTCCGTGGGCCGAGATCACCGGTCGTTTCGCTTGACGAGAAGGGCCCTGGCCTCGGCGAGAGCCGTCTCGGTGAGCAGCGCGGGAAGCATAGCGTCTATGAGCTTGCTGGTCAGCAGCGGCGCATGATCCCGAAGGGCCGGATTGTCGTCGGCGCGATCCCAGAACCCGCGAATCGCTCCGTCGACGAGAAGGAGCGCAACGTCGATGTCGAGCTCCGGACGAATGATGCCGGCGTTTTGGGCCGCGACGAAACGTTCTCGGACCTTGGCGCCCACCGCCTCTCCGGCCGGAAACTTGGGTAGCCGCCCTTCCAGCCGCGCCCACCACATGAGCCGGGCCGTCGAACGGTGCGCGCCGATGAATGAGGAGAGCACCGATATGCCTTCGGTAAAGAACCGGACGTCGTTCGGGGCTCGACTCCACTGCTCGGCTTGAGCGGCGTCGTACTCAAGCACCACTCGCGTCAAAACCGCCTCGAACAGCGCGTCCTTCGAGCCGAAGTAGTGATGGATCAACGGCTGGGTAACACCAACAACGGCGGCGACATCCCTGAGCTTCGTTGCGTAGAAACCACGATCCGAGAACATCGTCTCGGCCGCGTCGAGGATCGCGTCCCGTGTGGCGCCGGCCGGCGTACCGGCGTCTTTACGGGGCACAGTCAGCCTCCTCGCACCGCGCCGATCGGCCTCTTGACCCCGGCCTTATCAGCGGATAAATCCGATTTATCAGTGGATAAGGAAGCTCGACAGCAATGCTCAGCCGGTGGTCCGAGGCCCCTCGTCGCCACCATAGATCGCTCCGTTCGCCCCTGGCCGCGGGCACGGGGTTCAGTTCGAGGTCAGGACGAGGCCGTCGATGGTCAGTGAAAAGATCGCGGTAAACCTGGGCTCGGTTCAAGAAACGCTGCTGATTCCGCTGCTCGGTCGAGCCTTCGAGACTCGCCGCCGCGGCGGGTTGATAGACGACGCACGCGCCGTCGAGATCGTTGACCAGCTCGACTACGACTTCAGCAAATGGAAGGAGACGGAGGTGTCCGGGGCGACGCTTCGAACCCGGATGTTCGATAACTTCGTCGTGGACTTCCTGAACGTCCATCCCGAGGCTACGGTGGTCGAAATCGGGTGTGGACTCAACACGAGATTCAGCCGGGTAGACAACGGTCAAGTCCGATGGTTCGACCTCGACCTTCCCGATGTGATCACGCTGCGTCGCCGCTTCTTTTCGGACGAACCCAGGTGCACGATGATCGCGGCCTCGGTCCTCGACACCGATTGGATGACCAGCGTAGCGGAGGCCGGGGGACCGGTCATGTTCGTCTCGGAGGCGGTGCTCATCTATCTGCTGGCGCCAGACGCCCGCCGCGCCATCGAGCAGATCTCTACCTGCTTCCAAGACTTCTCCCTCGCCGTAGATACAACGAGCCGGGCGATGATCGCCCGCCAGGGGCGAGGTCCGATGAAGGCGTTGCCCCCGGAGAGCTGGTTTCGGTGGGAGTGCAACGACCCCAGCGAGATCGAAAGCTGGGTCTCTGGGCTGACCTTGGTTCAATCGAAGACCTTCTTCGACGCCGAACCCGAGCTCCTCCGACGCGTGCGCATGCCTCCGCCCTTTGGCTTGATAGCTCGATACGCGCCGTGGGTCATGCGGTGGATGGTGAGAGGATATCGAGTGAACCTCTTTCAACGCAACGTCGGCCACGACCGCCAAGAGTCGTCTTCGGACGCCTCGAGATGAGAATGACATGCAGAATCAGACTCTTGTTCTCTTCAGAGGACCAACCCGTCGGCGAGGGCAACGGTCGACACCAACCGAAGGACCGGGCGCCTCCCGAGTCGACGGAGCTACGAGGCTGACATGAGCAGATCTGTTTACACATGGGCGGTCGGCGCCGTTCTCTTCGGCTTCGCGCTGTCGAGCGGGGGCTGCGACGACGACGGCAACGGAACGCAGGATTCGACGAGTCCTCGCTTCGCGGTGGCCACTCGGTTGCTCGTCGCGGGCGCGACCGATCTGCAGATCTTCGTTGGATTTACCGACGACGTGGAGTCGGGAGAGCTCGAT
>JANQQN010000396.1 GCA_028289325.1 Myxococcota bacterium
CGGAGTGGGGGTACGGGCGCAAGAAAGACCGCCAATCGGTAGTACAGGTCGGCTCGAAAGCGGCCTCGCTCCACCTCCTGGCGCAGGTCGCGGTTGGTCGCGGCAATGATGCGCGTCGAAACGCGGATCGGCCTCTCCGAACCTAGCCTCCAGACCTCGCCGGTCTCGATGACCCGAAGAAGCTTCGCCTGAACACTCTCTCCCAGCTCTCCGACTTCATCCAAGAACAAGGTCCCGCCGTGGGCCAGCTCGAAGATGCCTTTCCGAGGGCCTTCCGCACCCGTGAACGCGCCTTTGACGTGTCCAAAGAGCTCGTCCTGAAGCAAGTTATCGGACAGCGCAGCACAGTTGATGGCCCAGAATGTCTCCCGCGACCTCGGACCTTGACCATGGAGGTAACGAGCGACGAGCTCTTTTCCGGTGCCGGTCTCACCTGTCACGAGGACGGTGACATCGGTGTCGAGCACGGGATCTAGGGTGTCGAGAAAACGCTGAAGGTCAGGGCCCGCGAACAGCTCCGGGTGACCCCGTGCCTCGAGATGCCGGTTAGCTTCAGCCAGCGCCACACACCTGGCTTGCAGGCTCGATTCGCGTTGGAGGCGCAATCTGACCGCGGAGTACTGGCCACCGAGAAGCATGAGCACATCGAGGTCTGCTTCTGTGAATGCATGGGGCTGGTCGCGGCTTTCGACCTGGATTACGCCCACTCGACCATGAAGGACGGGAACCGCAATCATGGCCCGAACCGCGGCCACGCGTAGAGGCGGGGCGTCGGTCGATGGCAGATTCGTATCGGTGACCAGGAGGGCTTCGTGGCGCTGCATGGCCTCGCGCGCGGTGGGACTCGGCGGAGGACCGGCCTCGAATCGCGCCGCCCCCCGGGCCAGAACTCGTCCGGGCTCCCACGGCTCGCAGGGGGGATCCGGGCTTTCCGCGAGCATGACGTGGGTTGCCGAAGGAAAGACCTCGAGGCAGGTGGTGGCCATTAAACGATCAAGGTCATCGACCTGACGAACCAAAGCCGCGCGCTTGGCGAGGTGAGCCAGCTTTCCGGCGAGGCTCACAGGATGGGCGCCCTCGTGGGGGCCGCCGACCGGCCGTCGGGCCGCTACCACGGTGGGGGGAACGGCGCGGTCGTCAGTGCGAATCCCCGTCGTAGACTCGATGAGCATGACCAGGGTCTGGTCACCCTCGCCGAGGATGATCCGATCGCCGTCGCGAATGGGGTTCGCGTGTGAGGTGCCAGCCCGGATGGCGGTGGTTTCTCCTCGTCGCTCGAGTCGGGAGCCGTTGGTGCTCCCGAGGTCGGCGTAGAAAACTTGGTCGCCAGCCGAGTACAGTTCTCCGTGGCGGGCACTCACGAACGGCCGATCGATGACGATGTCGTTACTCGGCGCCCGTCCGAGCGTGGCGGGGAGGGTGAGGATCTCCGTGAAACGGGCGGGATGGCCGCGCTCTTCGAGTCGAATTCGGATCACGGGCACAGTTCCTGAAGGTCGATGGTGAGCACCGACATTGCGGGTGGAGATTCGATGGCGTCCCGAGCGACCAACACCGCGAGCCAGCGGTCGCTGTCTTCGAAGACCCGCGACAGACCAATGATCCTGCTGTCGATGGGGATCGTTCTTTCTGCGTCGGGTTCCGAGTTCGGAGCGCGCTCACGATAGATAAGTAGGTCGCGCTCGGTACCCACGATGAGTTGCTCGCCGAGCCATCGAAGATCAACTATCTCGCGTTCGGAGATGAGGGTGTACACGGTTTCGCCGTCCGCGGGACGAGCCGATACGGCCCCCGGACCGACCAGCCACAGCTGTTGATCGTCGGCGGCGCCCAGCCCTTCATTCGTGCTGAAGATGTCGACCGATTGAAGGCCGCACATGCCGTCGTTCACCACCCGGACGACGCGCAACGTAGATAGACCGAGACCACTGCGAGCGATGGCCAGGGTGCCGCTTTCGTTCTCGAGCGGGATCGGGGCGGAGCCGGAACCGACCTCCGTCACCAAGGGCGATGCGAAACCACTCCCGGCGAAGATACAGCCCTGGGCGACGGAGAGATTGAGGTCTGAGCTCGTCAGGCCGTCGAGTGGCCACTCGACGATGTCAGCGCTATCGTCGCTGGAATCGATGAGGACGAAGCGACCATCGGACGTCCGCTGTCCCAAAACGACGACTCGACTCGGCGTCGCCTCTATGTAGATCGCGGTTGTTTCGGCAAGGGGTAGGGCCGTGGGTTCGCCGAGCGAGGGGGCCCTGGGCTGCCGCAGATCTACGCGAATCACCCGCCCATCCGGTGTGACGACAAATCCACGACCATCGACGACCGTGAACCGTTTACGGCCAATGAGATTCTGGGTGCCCCGATCGAAAGGTAGCGTGTCGGACAGCTCCACCGTGCCCACCACCGCGTCGCGGGAACAGCTCCCGCCATCTGGAACTGGTGCACCGCCCTGCTCCTCGTCGACGAGCAACGTACATCCGGCGAGAAACAGCGCCGCCATGATAGCGATCCGCGACGTCCTCATCGCGTTATCCACGCAACGATGGCCACGACGGCGGCGGTGCTGGCGATGCCCAATAAGACGTCCGAGGCCAGCGCCACGTCTTCGTCCTGCGCGATGAGGGCCGTCGCACCCACGGCGCCCCATGCCACCGCCGCCCCACCCGCCACGCCGGATACGATCCAACGCCAGTCGTCGCTCGGTGTGGGGGGCTGAGCACCTGCTAAGGACAGATCGATGGAGTAGTCGTGGTCGCCGGGGGTGAGCTCTATCGTTCGTATGAATGGACGATTCCTGTTATGTTCGAGCGACAGCCGATGGCGTCCGGGCGTCAATTGGATCGGCTCGGTCAACGGTGTGGGGCCGACGACCTGATCATCTATTCGAACGAGAATGCCATCCCTCGGAGTGGTAGTGAGCCGGATCCGAGCCATGGCGTTGTGGCGCTGTACCGCTTCGAGTTCTCGTCTGGACTCTTCCGACGGGGTCGCAGTCGATGCGAGATAAAGACGATAGTAGGTCTCGGCGACCGAGAATCGTTGCAATGTGCGATCATAGAGATGGGCGATGATCAGAAGAAGCTCCGGGTTGCTATTGAGCCCGTACGCCTGCTGGTAGCTGGCGACCGCTTCTTCGTATCTTCCGACGTCGTAAGCGCGTTGGCCTTGGGCGATGTATTGGGCCGCTTGTTCCTCCACCTGTGCCGTCGCGGTTGCCGGAAGCGACATGGGAAAGGTGAAACCGAGGACTGCGGACCAGCAGTACACGAGGGCGGTCAAAATACCGGTCCCCCTTCCTTACGATGGACAGTGGGATCTCGAACCTCGAGATCGACCCGGATAGCACATGGCGGAGCGTCGTCGATGACGACGGTGGCCGGTTTGAAGCCCGGGGCCCGGACCTGCGCCCTGGTGCTTCGAGACGGCGACTGGCGCCGAAGAGGGGTGCGGCCCACGCGGCGTCCGGCGATGACCACCAAGGCGTTGGAGGGCCTCGATTCTATGGATACGCCTTGAGGACAAGCTGGTGTTTTCGCCCCTCGACTTGATCCGCGTGGGGCAGTCACGGATCGCGTTCGTTCGATCTTCCGTCGGCGAGATATGGCTTTCGCGGGACGCGTTGGTCGGGGTGGGGAAGGCGGCACTTCGACCTTGGCCGGTGGCGGTGGCTCGGGGGCGGTGATGGGCGCAGTCGGTGTTGCTGCGACTGCCGCACTGGCGGCCGGCGCCGATTCGCTTACGTCCGCACGTGTCGGCGTAGACGTGGTGCCTCGGTCTTGGCTGTAGAGGCTCCATCCGATCAGCGCGATCATCGCGCCGGCGGCGATGATCAGCGCCACTTTGCTGCGATAGGGTCGTCTCGGAGGTGGTTCCTGGTCACGGCACACCATCGTCGGTCCGGGAGCCCGGCCCGAAAACGGGGCGGTTTCGATCCTATCGAGGTGTTCCAGCACCTGTTGGACCGACGCCGGACGCTCATCGGGCCGAAACGCGACGAGTTGGTCGATCAGTGTGAGAAGAGCGCCGGGCACCTGGGGGAGCCCGGCGGGGGCGATGGATCGCGCGGCCGCGTGACTCAGACTGGGAGGCGGCGGAAGCGGCCGGCCGAAGATCATCTCGTGCAGAAGGACGCCTGCCGAGTACAGGTCCGAACGAGGGTCGAGCGGGTGACCGGCACTCTGCTCGGGTGACATGTATCCGACCGTCCCGACGACATGGTCGACCGCGGTCAGAGGGTTAGGATTGGTGACATGTAAGGCCAGCCCGAAATCGAGGAGCTTGACATGCTCCTCCTTGTAGCCGGCCGGGCGGGTCAGGAATACATTGGACGGCTTCAGGTCCCGATGCAGGATTCCGATCTGGTGTGCGGCCGCCAGGCCACTCAATATCTGGCGCGCGATCCGCACCGCACGAAAAGCCGACAGTGCGCCCTCGATTCGGAGAACATCGGCGAGCGTTCGCCCCTCCAGCAGCTCCATGGAGATCCACATCGAACCGCTCGTCGTGGTTCCGTGGCTGAAGATACTTACGACGTTCGGGTGCCCCATCCGGCTGGCTAGCCGGGCCTCGCGTTGAAAACGTTCGACACCGTCGCGGCTTACACGGCGGGTGTCGATCACCTTCACCGCAACCATGCGATCGAGACAGGTCTGACGCGCGCGGTAGACGGTCGCCATGCCGCCTTCAGCGAGCTGCTCGAGAAGCTCGAACTCGGGCCCCACCGAAGATATTGGCACTCGGCCTCCCGACGCTCCGGCCCGCATGACTCTCTTTTATGCACGGGGCGACATGCTTCACAACATATCGTGGGCACCAGGGCGCTGATGGAGCGGTACAAAATATTGTGAATCCGGCACAGCGGGCTGTAGCCACTCCAGATTCGACACCGACATCTCACGAGCCGCTGGTTTGGCAAGGTCCCTGCTAACCCGCGGGGTCATGACGAACAATCGTCGAACGGCGACTCTCATGCTCGCCGGACTGCTCCCGCTAACGGCGACAGCGCCACCGGCCCTGGCTCAGATCTGGACCGGGCGCGTCCTCTCGAATCGCGACGGGACGTCCAGCTTCGTCGGGCGATTCCCCGTCGGTGATCGTCAGTCCGCCACCGCAATCGCACGACACTTCGTCACGCAAATGGTGGGCGTTGACCTGCCGCTTCGATTGACGAGTCACGAACCGCTTCGCGATGGCTTTGTCGCTCGGCTGGCGCAGCTTCACCAAGGGGTCAGGGTACGGGACGGACACTTGACCCTCGTTGTTCGCAAGCGAGCGGTGGTGACGGCGCGTTTCCGCTTCGTGCCTGTGGCGTCCCTTCCCAAGCGCGTCACACCCCGGCCGGGCGGGCGTGTTGACGGCGAGATCGAGCGCCTCGCCGTCGCGGATTACCTGCGATCGGAGGTGGTGGCCGCTGTTCGCGGCGAACTCGAGATCGTTCGACCCACCGACGACACGGAGCCGGTGCCAGCTTGGCAGGTATCCGTAGTGACCGCCGATCCACCGGAGCGATGGTGGATCTGGATTGAAGACACGACGCGACGAATCGTTCGGAGAGAGCGCCGTAGCGCGGATCAGGTGCAAGGCACGGTTCAAATGTCCGTGGACGCTGACTGCCAGGATCAAGGAACCGAGATGCGCGGGATGCCTCATGTCGAGTGGGCGCCCGGACGCTTCGCGGATGCCGAAGGCACCTTCGAAACCGATGAGGCGATCGACGAAGCGAATGTGTCCCTCGCCTCCCCGTACTTCAGACTGCGTAATGCTGCCGGCGAAGTCGCTGGTCCGTGGCGCTTCGACCTAGCGCCGTCTCCGGCCATCAACGAGCTCCAGATCGAGCCACCTCTGGAGCAATCGACCCCATTCTATCACGCGCACGCCGTACGTGATTGGATGCGCAGCCGGCTCGAAGTCGATGGCGGTCGTCAGAAACGATGGAGCGAGCAGCAGGTGACGCTCAACGTCAACATCGGGCAGACCTGCAACGCGACCTACAATGGCGAGATCAACTTCTTTCGCGCTGGCAACGGCTGCATCAATACCGGCCGCGCCTCCACCATCGTATATCACGAGTATGGGCACGGTATTCATGACAACTCGTCCGACGTATTCGATGGGCAGGTCAGCGAGGGGATAGCGGATTTCACGGCGGCCACCATTCGAAACAGCCCGAGCATCGCGGGTATCCGTGGCTGCAGCCGCGAGTTCCGTACGTGTCAAAACGATCTCACGTATTGCTCCGGAGGCTGCGACCACGGGCCAGGGAGTCCTGTTCATGCGTCGGGTCAGGTCATCTGCGCGGTGTGGTGGGAGCTCAGGACGCTCCTCGTCGAGCGGTATGGGTACGACGAGGGTGTGAGTGTAACCGACAAACTGTTCTTGGATTTCTTGACTGCCGTTTCGACGATGTCGAGCGCGTACGAGGCGACGATTTCGGTCGACGAGGATGACGACGGCGATCCGTCGAATGGAACTCGACACAGCTGCGAAATCAACCGAGCTTTTGCCAATGATGACGCGGGCGCCATCGCGCATTTTCCAGACCTGGTCGGACGCATCCCGAGCGCGCCGTCGGTCGCGATCAGTCACCAGGCGCCCGGCATCTTGAGCCCGTCTTCCGGTGACCCTCTTCGACTCGATTTCATGGTCAGCACCGAGGCGGGGTGTTCGCCGACGAATGAAGCGCCGACGATCCGGGTCGTGCTTGCGCCTGTTTCTTCGAGCAGTGGCGAAGGCGAAGAGCGAGTGTTAGATCCGGTCGCGCACGGCGACGACCGATACTCGGTCGACGTATCGCAGCTCTCCCGGGACCGCGCGTATCGATACTACATCGAAGTCGCGCTCGCCGGCAGGACCTTCTACTATCCGAACCAGGCCCGGGCGGACGTGCTTCGCCGTATTCCTGGCCTCGACTTTCCGCCGTACCGCCAGACCCTCTACATCGGGGATCCCGAAGTCCTCCTGTCAACGGACCTTGAGTCGGAGGACAGCGGTTTTGTTGTATCCGCATGCAAGCGGGCCCCGACCTCGACGTATTGCGCGCCCGGTGCGCGCAGCGACTGGACGTGGTGGCCGGCATCCGCATCGACAGCCGGCGGCCCCGCGGCCGCACACTCGGGGCAGGGAATGTGGGTGACGAATCCGGACGGCACCTACGGCCGTGGCTTGCGGTCACGCCTGACCCTACCCCCCATCGACGCTCGAGACTACGCCTCGGTTCGCCTGCAGTTTTGGCGGTTTCTGGTCAATGCCGACGTAGCGTCGATCGAGGTCAATGAACGCCGAGTCTTCAACAACCGAGCCGGCGCGTTCTTTTGGAGAGATCCCACGTGGACGTTCGAAGACGTAGACATTACGCCGTGGGCCGCGGGTCAGGAGGCTGTCTCTATTTCTTTCATCATCGATGACGAGTTTGCGGATACCTTCGAGCTTGGCGGTTGGCATATTGATGATGTCCGTGTGGTCGGCGCGCGGGCGACGGAGCCGGCCGATCCGGGTCAAGGTATGCCCGAAGGTTCCCGGCGCCCGAGACCATCGGGCTGCTCGTCGAATGGTGGTGATCCACAGCTTTGGCTACTCTTGCCGGCCATCGTCTTCGCGGGACGTCGTCGTGGGGAGAAACGGACATGAATCTTTGGCGTTACACGTTGCTGATGATCGTTAGCTTCCTCTCGTGCACCGACGCGGAGCTATGTCGATTCCCTTGCGCGGGCCAGGAAGCGCCGCCCCCCGATGACGCGATCACGGTTGACGGGCAGTTCTGCACCCTCGATCCAACTGCCGTCGTCTACCCGTACAAGGTTCTGTTTGTCATCGACGTGTCGGGAAGCAATACCGAAAGCGACCCCAATGACGACCGAGCGCGCGCGGTGCGCGACGTTATCGATGCCTACATTGAGAACCGTTCGGTGTCTTTTGGGGCCATTACATTTAATACGCAAGCCGAAGCGCAGACGCCGGGCTTCACGAGGAACTTCGAGCTCCTTGTTCCCGATGTCGTCGATGCGATGAGGAACAAGGCGGAAGGCACGAACTACATCGACACACTCAATTTGGTCTACGAGTTTATTGAACAGGATATCCTGGCTACCGCCGAGGGACAGCGGGCGAGAACGCGGTACGATGTCCAGTGGCTGAGCGACGGCATACCCGACCCTTGCCAGCGACCCGAGCCAGTTCGGGAGCTTGCGGCTCGTGTGATCGAGCTGCGCGACCAATACGGCTTGTTCGATCTCGTCATCAATACGACGCAGCTGACGTTTCCGAACGACTTCGTGTACGACGTGCCCGGATGCAACGAGTTCCTTCCCGGCCCCGACTATCTGTCTCCGATGGCCGAAGTCGGGACGGGGCAGTTCCGCCAGCTCGACGGCGGCAGTCTGGCCTTCACGATCGGCTTTGACGAGATCCGGCGGCGCTGGGAGTCGCGGAGCTTCTTCGTTGTCAATCGCAGCCGGCAGATCTGGGACGATCGGCTCGTGGCGGATAGCGACCGGGATGGCGTTCGCGACGACGACAGCGTACACGAGCCGGATCCCCTCGACCCGGACGCCGATGATGACGGATGCTCGGATCGAGTGAGTGAAGAGATCTTGCCGAACGTGGGCTTGTGCGACCTGGCGTGCCGAGTCGACGTATCGCCGACGTTGATCGATACCGACGGCGATACATTGCCCGATTGTGCGGAGAAGGTGCTCGGTTATCATCGGACTCGGATCGATTCGGATCTCGATGGATTCGCCGACAACGTCGAGCTTCGGTTTCGCACGAATCCTCTGGATCCTGACGTCTTTCAAGAAGACGCCGACGGCGACGGGGTATCGGACGGCGACGAGATTCGCGAAGGGACCAATCCACGGTGGCCGGAATCGCCTGAGGCGCGACGTGCGCTTGCGTTTCGATACGGGCAGCTCAATCCGGTTCCAACTTCCGTCCCGGGGGTTAACTGCTTCCAGTTTTCCATCGATAACGTTCGGCTGGCCGAAACAGCATCGACGTCCGTTACCCAGCGAGGTGATAACGAGCTGTGTGTACACGTCGTTCAGACGGTCCTCGACGATCCGGACGCTCAGCCCGAAGTCACGGTTGCCTGTAAGACGGCGCGATACCTTCGCGACGGCGCCGTCGACTATCGAGTTCCTGGTACGGGTGTCTTGCGGATCGAGCCAGGAGACTTCAGGCCTTTGGCCTCGGCAGGTCTTGGCGAAACTCGAGGCGGTGGCCAATGAAGGCTTCGACGAGCGTTCGCCTATTGCCCTTATGCATGCTGTTGGCTGGGGGGTGTGGTGACGCCAACGTCCTCGATGGCTCGATCGGCGCCATCCTGTCGCTTGACTTCAGCGACGTTCGCGTCTTGGTCCAACCCGATTCGATGCGAATCGAGTATGTGAGGACCCGTGACGCCTATGTCTTCAAGGTATGCACGGTCGCCGTCGATCGGACGTCTCTGGTCGGTGGCTTCAACTTCATCGCCGACGAAGACTTTCGACGTTACGTTTCAATCGGGCGCGTCGTAGACGACGAAGAGGCCTTCCCCAAGGTTCGCTCTGGGTTTATCGAGATCGAGGATCTCGACTTGTCATTTGAACGCGAGATACGGGGCGAGTTTGCGGTTGAGTTCGTAGACGGTCGGACCCTCAAGGGGCAGTTCGAGGCCGAACCCACCGTGTTAGATCCATGATACGGGAGCCGTCGCACCGACCACAAAGAAGGGCCGAAGATCACCCTCCAGGCGGGGGCACGGGAACGTCGTATCGATTGGGGCGATTGTTGTAGCGCATGAATTGATCCTGCGTTTCACGCCGCTCTTCGTCGGCCGCGCTCTTGAACCGGCAGCGCTTTCTGCGGATGCGGCTTCCGGTCGTTGGTTCGGTCGTACAGCGCAAGCGCACTTGGCCTTTCTTGCCACCTTTCTTCATGTTCGCTGATTCTTCCAGGTCGGCTTCGGCGCGAGTTCCGACCACCTGCGCGCGGGGTTGCCGCTGGTCGTCTTTTCGTTTCTTGATGGAGGCACAGCCACCGATAAACAAAGCCACCAAAAACACCAGAGCCAAATAAGTCGTCCACTTCATCATGATGGCTGATTACCATGGCGAACTCGGTAGAGTCATCCAACTGGGCACTTCGCACCGTTAATTAATCAACCGCCTGGCGCGGTCCGGCCGTCCAAGGTCAAAATAGAAGAGGGGCACGACGACGCGAGAGAGCTTCTCGTGGAGCCGTGGTGAGCGGCTGGTCTGCCCAGCTTTCGATTGCGGCGCGCGCACCGCCACGAGCCGTGCGCCAGGGATTCGGTCAAATCTCCGCCTATGGCCTATATGGGTGACACTTACCACACCAGCTCTCTGGCAGCCACGAGAAACGTAGAAGCCAGGCGAGGTGTAGAGATATCCGAGGGTTCCGAATCCCGCGCGTGGTCGTGACCTGGCGTTGCGGGTCATCGGCGGAGGCGCGGCGTGCCCCGCAGCTACGCTGACCACATCATTCGCTACAAGATATTCGTGGGGGGCCGGTCGGAATCTGCATGCGTGCAACGTGGCTTCCAGATTCCGGATGCGGATGGGCTTGAACAGATCGGCATCCATCCCCCCGGCCTCTGCACCGGACTCGGAGTCGATCCAGCCCCCATCCGACAGCGAGCATAGGGTTCAGGAAGGGTCCATAACCCGACCAAAGAATAGCCATACATTCGTTTCCCGGTCGCGGATCATGAAGTAGAAGGGGCGATCTAGGCGGACGGTGGCGTCGACGATCGGGGCGCTGGTCGGAACCCCTACGATGCCGGTCGCCGCTGCGGCCTCGGTGCCCCGTTCGTCTACGGCGATGAAGGTTTTGTGGTACGCCTCGTCGATCTTGATGCCACCACCTTCGAGCATGTCGCGAAAGTCCGCCTGGTTCGTGAAGGCCAGCGGCATTCCCAAGTCGGCGAGTGTCTTGCTGAGGGTGAACTCGGTTTCGAACTCGAACTTGGGCAGCGTCAGGTCGACCATCGTCGGTTCGAGACGCTCGATGGCGCCGGTGACCTGTTGGACAGTCAAGCCGGCATCGAAGGTCGCGAAGGTGCCTTCATCGGGAACCAGGATCACCATGGACAACGCGTTACCTCGATAGGACAACTCAACCGCCGACCAACCGCTGTCGGAGGCATAGCCGAACTCGGCGATCTGGGTCATAAAATCGGCGGTGCTCGTGGTGCCGTCGACCCGGAAGAACGACCCGGACTGCGTAGCTCCGTCGAGGAATGGGCTTTGCCAGGGCGCCTTGAAGTAGATGGCGTTGGTCAACACGGACAGGGTTTCGGCGGGTACGGATCCCTCGGGAAGGAGGTCCTTGATCCGGTCCTGGGTCTGTTCTTCCACCCAACGATTGATGGTGCGTCGAGCTGCGTCAGGGTCGCTTCCGAAGTCGACGACGCGAATGCCGGCGCCGTAATTGACGGCCAGAGTGTCGAGATAGGTTGCTCGCCACGGTTCACCGATCCGAGCCCAAAATGCATTGGCCTGCCGAAGCTCGACTGCCCCCAGATCCAACGTGGTGTCTTCGGCCAGCTGTCGCGATTGCAGGGCGAGGTCGAGTGCGTTCATCGCTTCATGCAAACGCGACTGCTCGGCATCGAAGCGCAATACGGTGGACATTTCGTTAGCGGTATCCCCTCGGGCACCGGCATACATCATTGCGAACGCGGTCCGGACGGACAGCGTCGAGACCATGTAGTTGTCGCCCGAAGCCGAGGTTGCACCATATAGGTCGAGCGTCAGGGCATGATTGCCGTCTGCGAGCGTTTCAAGCGCCTGTGCGGTCGGCTGTGGGCTCAAATCTCGGTCGAGCGAAGACGCGACCGTCATCGCGTCTTGCTCGTTGATGGAACCATCGGTTTCGCCGCAGGCGCTCAGCAGCAAGGCGAACACGGTCAAGCGGGCCGTCGTGGTCAGCATGCCCAAGGCCTCCGCAAGCCTCGTGCCACTCCTCACGGCTGCATCGCCCTGGTCATTGAGGCGAATCTCTGGGGTCGTTGCCGGGCCCCCCTCAGATTTCTGAATTGCCGCCGCTGCAGAAAGCCCTAACTACCGGGCGAAGGCAGCCCACGAGCGTGCTCGGTCACGTGTTGCAGTGGGTCTGATAGGGGCCGAACGCATCCGGCGCCGGCGCCGCGAAGGTATCGCGTCCGGGTTGAGCCACGAAGGGCTGTGAAACGACCTCGAGGAGGGTTCGAGTGGGCGCCAGATCTCCCTGGAGTGCGGCATCGAGGGCCTCTTCAACCTTATGGTTACGGGGGATGTACAACGGGTTGACCGCGTCCATCGCTTGCGCGACCGACGCGAGCGGCGTGTCGCCGAGGCGGTCGCGCCACTTTTGGTCCCAGGCGACGAAGCCCGGCGCATCGAAGGCCGGCGCCGCATCCGTCAGCGATACGCTCAGCTTACGGAAGGTCGACGTATAGTCCGCCTGGTTGTCTTTCATCCAGTCGAGGAGCTCCTGAATCAGCTCGGGGTCTCCCTCACGTTCTTCGGCGAGCCCGAGCTTGGCGCGCATGCCTTCGAACCAGGCGGCGTTGATCGTGCGGCCGTAGATCTCGAGCGCGCCTTTGGCGATCTCGATCGCCGCCTCGGACTCCTCAGCGAGCAACTCGATGAGCGCTTCGGCCATCCGTGCCAAGTTCCATGCGCCGATGTCCGGCTGATTGCCGTACGCGTACCGGCCATGTTGATCGATCCCACTGAACACCGTGTTGGGGTCGAACGCCTCCATGAAGGCGCACGGTCCGTAGTCGATGGTTTCGCCGGAGAGCGTGACGTTGTCGGTGTTCATCACCCCGTGCACGAATCCGATGTGCATCCACCGCGCGATCAGTCGGCCTTGAGCCGCAGCCACCGCTTCGAGTAGGGCGCGGGCAGAGTTATCGGTATCTGTCCGGTCTGGGTAGTGCCGTTGCAGCGTATAGTCGATGAGCCGTCGCAGCTTGTCGGTGTCGCGGCGCGCGGCGAAGTACTCGAGGGTGCCGATGCGGATGTGGCTGGCCGCGACCCGGGTCAGTACGGCGCCCGGCGCGGCTCGTTGACGCATCACCGTCTCGCCGGTCGCCACCACGG
Organism: Myxococcota bacterium; assembly: GCA_028289325.1. GTDB lineage: Bacteria > Myxococcota > Kuafuiibacteriia > Kuafuiibacteriales > Kuafuiibacteriaceae > JANQQN01. Next base: position 13,086 of record JANQQN010000396.1, read on the forward strand.
CCAACGCGCGGGTGGTCGGTACGCCCAACGCGTGCATGGCCTCGCTCACCACGTACTCGCGAAGCGCCGAGTCGAGGGCCGCTCGCCCATCGCCCTGACGCGAAAACGGCGTTCGGCCGGCCCCCTTCAGCTGAAGGTCGAAGCGGCGGCCACGGGGGTCGACGACCTCTCCCAACAGCAGAGCCCGCCCGTCGCCCAGCTGCGGATTGAACTGGCCGAACTGGTGCCCGGCGTAAGCCTGGGCGATGGGACGCGTGCCGTCGGCAACATCGGAGCCGGAAAGGAGCGCCGCGCCGTAGGCCTCGAGCCAGTCGGGCGCCAGGCCCAATTCGGTCGCCAGTGACCGATTGAGCAGCAGCAGTTCGGGATGGGGAAAGCCTGCGGGGTCGATGGGCGCGAATAGCCCGTCGAGGTTGGACGCGTACGTATTCTCGAGCCCGAGCGTGTTTTCGATGGTCATTTGAATCGGTTTCCGGCCGTCGCAGGACGATGTCGCACCCCAGCCGATATGTCTTGTACGGACTCGGCAAGGCGCGTCAACCGCCCACTCCACGGCCTTAGCCAGGCCCCCACGGCCCTCTTCGGTATGGCCTGAGTATCCCACCCGAGGCGGCTAGACCTGCGCCTCCGTGGTAGACAGATCGGGCATGAACGAGCCGGGTCACGCGGATCTCGTCGCCGCCCTTCACGGCAATCCCGTGCTGCAGTTCGTCGTGAACTCGTTTCCCGGTTCGGTCGCCTACATCGACCGCGATCTCCGGTACCGCTTCGTCAACGACGTCTACGACGTATTGCTTCCGAGGATCGGTGCCCGCGCGGGACGGGACGAGATTTCACCGCGAAGTGTTAAAGGATCGGCGTCGTGAGACGTGCTCTGGTCACCCTCGGAATACTGATGGTTGGCTGTGCGCGCTCGCTTCCGCCGCTCCCTCTCAACCCAAAAACGGTCGACCTGTTCGATGGCCCGGAGCCGGTCCAGGGGAGTCTTGCCGCGAAGACCATCGAGGCCGACCGCTGGAACGTGATGATCGAGATGACCGGACATCCACCTTGGTCAGCTCAGGCGAGTGCGGTCGGCAACATGTCGAGCTGGGTGTGCACCATCCCGAAGTTGCTGCTCGAGTGGCGCGAGGGCGGACCCGCCTCATCGCGGAGCCGAACGGCGTTTCTCACCCTTCATTGCAACGATCCCAAGCAGGCCGCATACCTACCCGGCGCCCGCCAGGTTTATGGTCAGTACTTGGCGCATCGTCTCCACGAGGTCTCGGGCCTGCCGGCGCTGAAGACTCGGCTCTTCGATCTGGAGTATCGCGACGACGCCATCGCGCGGCCGGGCCGGCGTCAACCTGCGCTCCTGCTCGAGGCAGCGTGGGATACTGCCGCTCGGTGGGACGGTAACATCCGGCCCGCCGAAGCTTCGTCACGTGAAGAGAACGACTACCGCCGCCTCGATCCTGAGATCACCGCCTATATGGCGCTATTCCAGATCATGGTGGGCAACGAGGACTGGTACGCCGGTGGCTTGTCGTCCCTCCGCATGCATCTGCGCGAATCGCGCGACTGGGACACGGTTCATAACGTATTCATCATCGACCGGCCGCCAAAGGCGTCGGTCCCGCTAGCCATAGACTTCGACTTGTCGGCGGTCGCGGGCGTCGCGCACTATGCGGCTGTCTTGTCTGGGGCCGCGGGCACCGACGAGCTCCTTCGACGGGTGGCTCGTGCGGAGTTTCTTGATGTAGTGGAAGCGGGGACCGGATGGCTCGAGATGCAGCTGTTTCTTTGGCGTCGCCAGTTCACGCCGTCGGCTCGCCAGGCGGCCGCGGAAAGGCTGGTTTCGAAGCGCCAAGCGTTCGTCGATTCAATCGACATCACGGGTGTGCCCGACGCGGTGAAGAACAATGCGCGACGGCAGATCCGGCGGTTCTTTGGCGTCCTGACCGAGCCGAAGGAGCGATGGGTTACCGGGGATACGGGCGGCGTTCTTCTCGACGGTCCGAAGGGCGACGTTGTATGCGAGCTGCCCCCGTCCATTCCGGTCGGGGTCTTGTCGACGCCGACCGAAGGCTCGGTTGAAATACAGGTTTGGCAGCGAGTTCGGCTGGACACCGCGCCGCCTTCCCCGCTGTGTGCGCTTGTTGGCAAGAGCATCTGGCGCGTCTGGATCGCGGCCGAGACTCTGGTGGCGTCTAACGGCGCTCCGCTGTGGTCCTGGTAGTACGAATGCTCCAGGCGACCCGTCGTGGTGCTCTTGAGCTGGCCTCGCCCATTGACGTTGGCGGATGACTCTTCCACTCTTTGGGGGACGAGGGCCCTTCGAGCTTAGGGAGCGGAGCTCCGCTTCGGGGTCACCCCGAGGATTCGCGATGACACGACACTTCTGCGCGTGGCGTTCAGGCCTATCGGAGGACCGATGGCCCATATGCCACGCTGGACGAGAGAGTCGAAGGCCCTTCGTCTCTTTCCTTCGCCCGTATTTAAGGATGGGTGGCGATCGGCGCATTCGATGCTAAACCAAACGCCCGAATTCGTGGCCCGGGGGCTGGCGCGTGCCTGGCTTAGTACGCCATGGAACCGCCGCAATCTCCTGCGGGTGGGTCGGCGGGTGACCGATCTTTCGCCCTCAGTCCTGCGTGGTCTGGTCGATCGCGTCTTAGCCCAGTATCCCGGTGATCGGCCGCCGCCGCGATTCGTGCCTCTGGTTTGTGCCTTGCGCGGAGACAAGGTGTTTGGGTATGCCCCGTCGTCGACGCGCAAGGGGCGGAGACTTCGGGTGCACGCAACGCGGTCGCCGCCCATGCAGCCCGGCCGCGCTGCTCGCGAGTGGGAGGTTCCGGCAATCCAAACGGCCCGGGAGCTCGCCGATTTCCTGGGTGTCGGCCTGACCACTCTCGAAGGGTGGGCCGACGCCCAAGACCGCTCAACCCACCTGCCGGATGCTCTTCTGCACTACGAACGCTACTGGCGGGGCGACCGGCTCATCGAAGCGCCCAAGGCCCAGCTCGCGCGAATGCAGCGCCAGGTTCTTCGTCGGATCGTCGACCGAATACCCCCGCACCCTTCTGCTCACGGCTTCGTTAAGCGCTGCTCGATCGTCAGCCATGCGCGCGGCCATCTTTCGCAGCCGGTCGTCCTGCGTTGCGACTTACGTCGCTTCTTTAATACGATTCGACGACCTCGGGTGCAGGGGATCTTTCACTACGCGGGCTATCCGGAACCGGTCGCTCATCTTCTCGCCAGCTTGTGCACTACGCGGACGCCAGCCCGACTTCTCCGTCAGCGTCGCGACCGTACGCATTGGGTGCTGCTCGAGCGCCACCTTCCTCAAGGCGCGCCGACCTCGCCGGGCTTGGCCAATCTCGTGGCCCACGCCCTCGATCGTCGGTTGACCGGTCTCGCGGATCGAAATGGCCTCGCCTACAGCCGTTACGCCGATGATCTGACGTTTTCTGGCGGACAGCATCTACGCAGGTCGTCCTTGTTGACCCACATTCGCGCGATCGTCTCCGACGAAGGCTTCTCGCTCAATGAATCCAAGACCCGATACTACGGTCAAGGCCGCCAGCAACGGGTCACCGGTATCACCGTCAACGCGCGACCCAACGTCCAACGAGCCGAATTCGACCGACTAAAGGCGATTCTTCACAACTGCTGGGTTCACGGTCCGGAGAGTCAGAACCGGTTCGACGTTGCCGACTTTCGCACCCACCTCGAAGGTCGAGTGGCGTTCGTGGCCATGATCAATCCCCAAAAGGCGCGGCGCCTGCGCCGTTTGTTGGCCCAGATCGAATGGTAGCCTTCACCGAACCTCTTCACCGAACCGGCGCGGTGGCTCAGTAGCGTTGGGGTCGCTGCCGCGGCGTTTCCTTGCGGGGGAGAATCGCCTATAGTCATCGGTCGATTCTGGAGGTCGACGATGAAGATGCACCCGTACCTGAACTTTGCGGGCGAGGCCGAGGCTGCGTTCCGCTTCTACGCCAACACCCTGGGAGGCGAAGTCACCCAGCTCATGCGCTACAGTGAGCTGCCCCCCGGTGCGGCTAGCCTGACCGAGCCTCAGCTGAATCTTGTGCTCCACGCCGCGCTGCGACTGCCCGACGGTCTACAGCTGATGGCGAGTGACGTTGTGCCCGGCTTCGGGCCGGACCATGCGGTGGGTAACAACGTGCACCTCATGATCAACCCCGATAGCCGCGCCGAGGCCGATCGACTGATGTCGGCGCTGTCGTCCGAAGGCGGAACCATCACCATGCCGATCGAAGACCAGTTTTGGGGCGACTACCACGGCCAGGTCACCGACCGATTCGGGGTGCACTGGATGATCAACTACGGCGAGTCGCAGGTTGAGTAGAGCTACCTCGGCGAGGTGACGGTGATGACCGACCCGGCCGAGAACCGGTTCCGGGTCCCCACGACATTCGCTTCGAAGAAGTCTCGGTGTTCAGTACGTCCAGCCCAGGTTGCGTAGGCACCCCCGAGAATCCGAATTGCTATGATTCGGTCACGCTATACCCGGATGGGCGAGCGGACAAGCTATTCGACGAC
>JANQQN010000415.1 GCA_028289325.1 Myxococcota bacterium
CAGCTATCATCTGTGTTGCGATGCGACGAACGCGGAGGCGGTCGACCGGCTCCGGGCGCGCAAGCATCGTCGGGCCAAGCCGTTCGCCCTCATGACCAACGATATCGAGACCATCGAGCGATACGCGTTCGTGGATGACGACGAACGCTCGATGCTGCTGAGCCCGGTGGCGCCCATCGTGTTGCTCGAGCGCCGACCGGCCCCCACCATGGTCGATACGGTCTCGCCGCCCCCGTCGGGGCCCCCGATCGCCGCCATCCGGCCCCGGGGCAAAGACGCCCCCTACCGGCCCTTGGCCCCCGGCATCGCCCCCGGTCAGCGGACCCTGGGCTTCATGCGTCCCTATACCCCGCTGCACCTGTTGATGTTGAAGCGGGTCGACCGGCCGATCGTGTGCACCAGCGGCAATCTGTCGGATGAGCCGCCGTGCATCGACGACGATGAGGCCCGGGCTCGGCTGGGCTCGGTCGCCGATTGGTTCGTGGTCCACGATCGGCCCATTCGGAACCGAGTCGACGACTCCATCGTGCGCCGGGTGGGCGGAACCATGCGAACCGTTCGCCGGGCTCGCGGGCTCGCCCCGAGCCCCGAGCCGTTGCCGCCGGGGCTCGAACGCGCCCCCGCGGTCGTTGCCTGCGGGGGGCAGTTCAAGTCGGCCTTCGCCCTCACTGCCGACGGGCAGGCGGTCGTGTCTCCCCATCTCGGCGACCTCGATCATCTCAGCGCCTTCGAGGCCTACGAAGAGACGTTCGCGCTGATGACCGAGCTGTACCGCCACCGGCCGGCGGCGGTCGTGGTCGACCGGCATCCGGAGTACCGAGCCACCCAGTGGGGGCGAGCGAAGGCGGAGGCGGAACGTTTGCCGCTGATCGAAGTCCAGCATCACCACGCCCACGTGGCGGCGGTGATGGCCGAAAACGGCTATTCGCTCGACGGCGCTCCGGTGCTGGGGGTGGCGGTCGACGGTCTCGGACTGGGAGACGGTGATGCGATCTGGGGCGGGGAGCTGCTCCTGTGCCACTATGCGCGGTATCTCCGGGTCGGAACGTTCAAGCCGGTGCCGATGTTGGGCGGCGACGTCGCGGCGCGTCAGCCGTGGCGCAACCTGTACGCCCATCTGCGGTCGGCGATCGACGAAGCCGAGCTCAAAATGAGCTTCGGTGACCTACCCGTCGTCGAACGGCTGATGAAGCGGCGGACGCCGCTCCTGGATCAGGCATACGCCGACCCCCAGCTGTCCCCTCCTGCGAGCTCGGGGGGACGGTTGTTCGACGCGGTGGCGGCGGCGGTCGGGATCTGTTTCGAGTCGCAGGAATACGAGGGCCACGCCGCCACCGAGCTCGAAGCGGCGATCACCGCCGAAGACCTCGCGGAGGCCCAGGCCGGGGAGCGGTACCCGATCGGGATTCCGAAGCACCCGACCCTCGATCTGCCCTATTTGGAGTTCAAGGGCATGTGGACCGCGATCCTCGGGGATCTGTACGCCGAGGTGCGGCAAGGATTGATCTCGGCTCGCTTTCACATCGCCCTGGCCGAGGCGGTGGCCCGGCTCGCGGAGTCCGTTCGCCGACAGGAAGGCGAGCTGAGCACCGTGGTGTTGAGCGGGGGATGTTACTTGAACCGGCATCTCCTCGAGTGGACGAAGACCGTGCTGGAGCGGTCGGGGTTCCGCGTTTTGACCCCAGCTCGGTTCCCGGCCCATGATGGCGCTATCGCGCTCGGCCAGGCGGCGATCGCCGCCGCTCGAATGACGAGGTAAGTCTTATGTGTCTAGGTATTCCAGGCCAGATCGTGGCCATCGAGGACGCGGCCAAGAAGCTGGGGGTCGTCGACGTCGGCGGCGTTCGGCGGGTCACCAACCTTGCGTGCATCATCGATGATGACCCCGTCGACAAGCTGGTCGGACAGTGGGTGTTGGTCCACGTCGGCTTCGCAATGAGTCGAATCGATCCTGAGGAAGCCGAACGGACCCTCGAGCTCATGCGCGAGATGGGCGAAGTGCAAGAAGAACTGCGGGCGATGAGGGAGTCGGGCCGGTGACCTCGCCGCTCGAGGCTCTGTATCCAGGGCTGAGGAAGTCGGCCTCGGTGAAGGTCTCGAGGGCGGAGCTGCTGACGTCGATTCAAACGAAAGCAGCGGACTCGGTGGCGGCCAAGGCCGCGTTTTTCGAGGCTCACGCCGAGCCGCTGGTCGATATGGCGGAACGGCTGGCGCAGGTGTTTCGCGCGAAAGGGCGACTGTTGACCATGGGCAACGGTGGCTCGGCGTCCGATGCGGCCCACGTCGCCGTCGAGTTCAATCATCCGGTCACCGTCGGTCGGCCTGCGCTGCCGGCCCAGCACCTCGGGGCCGATGTCCAGCTCATGACTGCGCTCGCGAACGACGTGGGCTTCGACCAGATCTTTGCGCGTCAGGTGAGGTCGCTAGGGCGACCCGAAGACGCGCTGCTCGGCCTGTCGACCAGCGGCAATTCCGCCAATCTGATCGCCGCGTTCGAGGCGGCCAAGCGATTGGGTCTCGCGACCATGGCCTTGGTCGGGGGGGACGGCGGCCGCTGTCGAGACCACTCGGCCGTCGACTACTGCCTGGTGGTCGAGAGCTCTAGCATCCATCGGGTCCAGGAATGCCACGTCGCCGCGTATCATATTCTCTGGGACCTGGTGCATACGTTGCTCGCGCAAGACCGCGAGCCGGGAGTCAACCGATGAAATACGTCGATGAGTTTCGAGACCCGGTAGCGGGTAAGAAGATGGTCGAAAAGATCACTCGCCTCCTCGAGCAGACGGGGCGAACCGCCGACGATCCGATCAAGATCATGGAGGTCTGCGGCGGTCATACCCATTCGATCTTCAAGTTCGGCCTGGAGGAGATGCTGCCCGACTCGATCGAGCTCGTCCACGGCCCGGGCTGCCCGGTTTGTGTTCTGCCCGTGGGGCGGGTCGATGACGCCATCAGCCTCGCCGAGGAGCCCAACGTCATCTTCTGCACCTTCGGCGACGCCCTGCGAGTGCCGGGTTCGAAGAAGAGTCTTCTCCAAGCCAAGGCCGAAGGGGCGGACATCCGGACGGTGTACTCGCCGTCCGACGCGCTGGCCATCGCCCGCGACAACCCCGACCGACCGGTGATCTTTTTCGGGCTGGGATTCGAGACGACGGTGCCGTCGACGGCGCTCACGGTCCTCGAGGCCGACAGTGAGGGGGTCGAGAACTTCTTCGTGTTCTCCAACCACATCACCATCGTCCCCACCATCAAAGCCATCCTCGACTCCCCCGACCTCCGACTCGATGGGTTCATCGGCCCCGGACACGTCACCATGGTGATCGGCCTCGAGCCGTATCGGTTCGTGTGCGAAACGTACAACAAGCCGTTCGTGGTCAGCGGTTTCGAACCGCTCGACGTGTTGCAGTCCGTGGTCCTGCTCCTGGAGCAGATGGTCGCCGGCGAGGCGAGAGTCGACAACCAGTACCGGCGCCTGGTTCCCGACCACGGCAACCCGGCCGCGCTGTCGGCGATCACTCAGGTGTTCGAGCTGCGCAGTTTCTTCGAGTGGCGAGGGCTGGGTTCGATCGACAATTCGGGCCTTCGTCTCACCGAGCGGTTCGCGCGATTCGACGCCGAACAGCGATTCAAGACGCCGGCCCTGTCGGTCGCGGACCCCAAGGCCTGCCAGTGTGGGGAGGTCCTGAAGGGGGCGATCAAGCCGTGGCAGTGCAAGGTGTTCGGGACCAGCTGTACGCCCGAGACGCCGATCGGTTCGTGCATGGTGTCCTCGGAGGGCGCCTGCGCCGCATATTACAACTATGGTCGACTCAATACTCTCCGGAGGCTGAAAGTCGCGTCGTGAGCGGACAGGAACAACATCCGCTGTTTCGGCGGATCGAAGAGCGGCGCCGACGCGCGGGGCGAGTGCGGGAAGATGTCATCGTTCAGGCCCACGGCGGGGGCGGAAAGGCGATGCGGGATCTCATCGACGATCTCGTGGTTCGGGAGCTGTCGAACCCGGGTCTCGAAGTCGATGAGGATCAGGCGCGCTTGTCGTTGGCGGAGCTCGCGGCCCGCGGGGATCGGATCGCCTTCACCACCGACAGCTACGTGGTGACCCCGTTGGAGTTTCCGGGCGCGGATATCGGCAAGCTCGCGGTTAACGGCACGATCAACGATCTCGCGGTGGGCGGGGCGACCCCGCTGTATCTGTCGTGCGGATTGGTGATCGAAGAGGGTCTGGAGGTGGACGTTCTTCGCCGCATTCTCCGGAGCATGGGGGACGCCGCGAAAGCAGCCGGGGTTCAGATCGTCACGGGCGACACCAAGGTGGTGCCCAAAGGGGCGGCCGATCGTCTGTTCGTCAACACCACCGGCATTGGCGTCATCCCCGAAGGCTTGACCGTGGCTTCGAATCGCATCGAGAGCGACGACGTCATCATCGTCAACGGGGTTCTCGGCGACCACGGGGCCGCGATCTTGGTCGCGCGAGGGGAGCTGAACCTCGACACCGAGATCCCCAGCGACTGCGCGGCTCTGCACGGACTCGTGAACGCGCTGACGACGACCGTCGACGTACACGCGATGCGCGACGTGACCCGGGGTGGTCTCGCCGCGGTCCTCAATGAGCTCGCGCTCGCGTCGGAAGTAGGGATGGTGGTCGATGCGGCGGCGATTCCTGTGCGTCCGGAGGTGGCGGGGTTCTGCGAGATCCTGGGCTTGGAACCCGTCCATCTTGCGAATGAAGGCAAGCTGGTCGCTGCGGTGCCGGCGGCGCAAGCTGACCGGGCCCTGGATGTCTTGCGCGCCCATCCGCTGGGGTCGGAGGCGGCGATCGTGGCCCGCTGCCGGCCGGCGCCGCCGGGGGTGGTGACCATCGACACCGGGTTTGGGGGCGAACGGATCTTCGACATGCTCGTCGGGGAGCCTCTGCCGAGGATCTGCTGATGCACGAGCTGTCCGTCACTCGAAACATCGTGGCCATCGTCGCCGAGAAAGCGGGGACCCGCCCGGTGGAGCGGGTTCGTCTGCAGATCGGTCGACTGTCAGGCATCGAGGTGTCGGCCATCCAGTTCTGTTACGACGTATGCATTGCGGGGACGGTCCTCGAAGGTTCTCGCCTGGAGATCGAACACGTCGACGGCCGAGCTCGATGCCTCGGGTGCGATAAAGACGTCATGGTCGAGCACTTCACCGCCCGCTGCCCGTGTGAGCAGCAAGCTCGCCTTCAGATCACCCACGGCGAAGAGCTGCTGATCAAAGAAATGGAGATACGCGCATGATCGAGTGGGCTTTGGCCGCGGTGACCGGTCTGATCGCCGGCGTGGTCCACGTCGTGTCGGGGCCCGACCACATGGCGGCGGTGTTGCCGTTCGCGGTCGACGCGCCGAAGCGATCGATTCGGCTCGGTCTGTTGTGGGGCGTAGGGCACGGTCTCGGGGTTGTGGTCCTCGGTCTATTGTTCATGGGGCTGCGTCAGGTCGCGGCCGTCGAGTTGATCTCCCAGGTCTCCGAGCTCCTGGTGGGCGCGCTGCTGGTGATCCTCGGGGTTTGGGCGCTTCGTCGCAGCCGCGTGGTCGTCGTTCACCATCACCGGCATGACCATCATCAGCCGGTTCCGCGGGAAGCCGCCGAAGGCCACGCCCACCCTCACGTCCACTTCAACGACCCGACCGTCGACTCGGTGCGTCACCCGACCGAAGGTCGCCACGCTCGACACCATCATTCGACGCTCGGCTTCGGCTTCATCCACGGGCTGGCCGGAGCCGGGCACCTCATCGTCGCCTCGCCGATCATCGCGCTCAGCGCCGGGGCGGCTGGCGTGTATCTCGTGAGTTACCTGGTGGGCGGGATGGGCGCGATGAGTGTCTTCGCTTGTCTGGCCGGAGCTTTGGTGCGACGGCCGGCGTGGATCCCAGGCGCGCTGCAGGTGGCCGGCGTGGGCTCGATGATCATCGGTCTGTTCTGGATGACCAGCTTCGCGTTGGCCTTTGTCTAGTACGCGGCGGCGGGAGTTCCAATCCGGTGGAATCTGTCGACGCCGCGTACGCGAGCGGAGCGTAAGCGAAGCGATCAAAAGGTCGATATGACTGGATGCGCGGGCACGAATCGCCGAGCCGCAAAGCGGATCGGGATTCGTGCCGAGCGCATCTAGT
>JANQQN010000462.1 GCA_028289325.1 Myxococcota bacterium
CGGCACTTCACGGGCGATGCGGGTCTCGGCGGCGGCGCACGCGTCGATGAACGCCGGCCGCTCCAGTAGATCCCACGGCGGATAACCGGGGACCGCGAGCTCTGGGAACAGCGCGACGTCGGCCCCGTTGGCATGCGCTCGGCGCGCCCCTTCGATGACGTGGGTCGCGTTGGCGTCGATCGCCCCGACCGTCGTGTTGTTCTGGAAGAGGGCGATCTTCATAGCAGGCTCCCGGTATTGACCATCTCGACGCCGATCCGTTCGAGGTGCTGCAGCGCGTCGCGCTCGGTGTCCGGCGCCACGGCGGCGATCGCGTCGCGTACGACCTTGACCCCGAAGCCGCGCTGCTTGAGGCCCTCCGCCGCCGCCTTGACACAGTAGTCCGTTGCGACGCCGAAGACGATCGCGTCCACGTCGTCGCGCCGTAGACCGCGGGTCGCGAGGAGGTGGTCGATCAACGGCTCGGCTTCGGGGTTGACGAACATGCTGTAGACCTCCTTTTCGAAATACACGGCGGTGGCCCCGGTGGGCACGATCTTATCGTGCTCGGACTGCAGGAGGTCAGGAACGAACACGGCTCGCTCGGGAAGGGTGCCGGGCATCTTGAGCCAGCCGGAGGTGCCCTTGACACAGTGGGGCGGGAAGGGCCCGCCGTTGGCGGCGAACTCCCACGCCGTGAAATTGTGAGAGTCGACCGACCCGACGAGTAAATCCTCGCTGGCCACCGCGCCGGCGATCAGGCGCCGAACGTTGTCCATGATCCCCGGCGCGCCGCCGACGAACAGGGCGCCTTGGGGGTCACAGAAGTCGAACTGGGTGTCTACGTCGACGTAGAGGCGGGTCTTCATGTCATCTCTCGCTTTCTGACCTCGTCGATAAGGGTTTGGAGGCCGTGACTGAGCCGGACGTCGTACGCCTCGGCGGGATTCGGCGGGCCGAGGCCTCGGACCGCGACCGGCATTTCGGCCAGCTGCGTTCGCGCCCGCGACCGGATCTTGGCCAAGGAGGGCAAGGGCCGAACGAGCCGGCCGTCCTTCATCCACTCTTCGACCAGCGGAGTCGAGTCGATGTGAAACTCGGGGGCGGTACCGATGACGTCGCTTTCGGCGATCCCGTCGCGATACTTCCGAAACACTTGATGTAGCCCGGGCAGGGTCGCTTTGCCCTCGCTGAACTTGGCCACCGGTCGGTCTTCGGTGTGGTCGAAGACGATCTTGTACACGCCGCCCAGCGTGGGGTTGTCGCTGGAGCGGACGAGCTCGGTGCCGACGCCAAAGCCATCGATCGGTGCGCCCGCGGCGACCAGGCGCTGGATCTTGTCTTCGTTGAGGTCGCCCGAGGCCACGATCTTCGTATCGCGGAGGCCGGCCTCGTCGAGCAGGCGTCGAGCCTGCGTGGACAGCGCGAGGAGGTCTCCGCTGTCGAGCCGGATGCCTTTCAGCCGATCGTGGGCGACCGCGATGGCCCGCTTGACCCCCTCGATGGTGTCGTAGGTGTCGACGAGGAGGGTCGCGTGCTTCGGGAACACTTCGACGTAGTTGCGAAACGCGTCTTCCTCGCTGGCGTGGGACATCGTCCACGAATGAGCGGCGGTTCCGGCCACGGGGATATCCCAGCGATAGCCGGCCTCCACGTTCGAAGTCGCGGCGAAACCGGCGATGAATGCGGCCCGCGCCGAGGCGACCGCCTCGTCGGGGGAGGTTCGTCGGGTTCCGAACTCCAAGACGTCTCGGCCGTCAGCGGCGAGGATGATCCGGGCGGCCTTGGTCGCCACGATGGTCTCCGTGTTGATCGCGGATAGGAGAAAGGTCTCGACGAGCTGGGTTTCCAGCAGGGTGCCCGTGACCCGGATCATCGGTTCTCGGGCAAAGCAGACCGTGCCTTCGGGCATCGCCCAGACGTCGCCGGTGAATCGAAAGTCCCGCAGGAACTCGACGAAGTCGTAGCTCATGGCCGTCTGGAGGTGGGGGACCTGGCGGAGGTAGGCGATCTGCGACTCGGTGAAATGCAGATTGCGAAGGTAGTCGAGGACCCGCTCGAGACCTGCAAACAACATGAACCGCCGGTTCTCAGGAAGCCGGCGGACGAACAGCTCGAACGACACCCGTTTGGCGTGCAGACCGTGATGAAAGTAACCGGCCGCCATCGTCAGCTGATACAGGTCGGTCATGAGGGCGGTCGGCGTCTTCATCTCTTAGTGTCACTTAAACACTAAGACGGGGGTCGTCAACCGACGGTCGCCGGCCTCGCCGCAAACAAATCAAAGCCCGGCGTGGAATGCGGTTGACCGGCTGCTGGTCTCCTAGGATGGAGGGAGCGTGTTCGGCCTAGGGTTTTGGGAAATCAGCGTCATTCTGGTCATCGCGTTGGTGGTGCTCGGCCCCAAGAAGCTTCCGGAGCTCGCCAAGAGCCTCGGTAAGGGTATCCGGGAGTTCCGAAACGCGACTGAAGACTTCAAGTCCACCGTGGACCAAGAGCTGCAGCGGCCCGAGCCCCGGGAGCTCCCGAAGCCGAGGCCGCCGGCCCAGCCTGCGGTCGCGGAAGATGGAGCGGCGGCCGAAGTCGAGGCCCAGCCGGTGGCGACGGCCACCGAAGACAAGCCCAAGTCCGCGGAGGCGCCCAAGCCCGCGGAGGCGCCCAAGCCGTCGCCCACCCCCTCCTCCGAGACGAAGGGCGGCGCCGAAACGACGGACCCTGCCGACGCCAAGGACACCACGACCACCTGAGGCCGCCGCGTTCGCTGGCCGCTTTGCCCTAACTACCGCCCATGTTGAAGGACGAGCCCGACGGTCAGCAGCTGAGCTTGGTCGAACACCTCGACGAGCTGCGTGGTCGACTGATCAAGTCTATCCTCGCCGTGCTGTTGACCACGGCGCTGTGTCTGACGTTTGCCCCCCGGATCCTCGACTACTCGATCCGGCCTCTGCGCGCGGCGTTGGCGGAGCGGAGCCGAGTCGAGACCATCGTCGTCTATCCGGATAACGACGCCGCCCAGACGCTAGCGGACGCGGTTGCCGACCACCCGCGCGTCCGGTTCCGGGGCCGCTACGACGACCTGACCGACGTGGCGGAAGCGGTCAAGCGCGCGGCGCGCAGCAAGGCGCCCGTCGACCTGGTGCTGGTCAGCGCGCAGTCCATCGAAGACGACGGGGCGCTGATGTCCGATCTGCTCGAGGGGATCGAGCCGACGCCCTACGTGGCGTATCTCGTCGAGAGCGCGAAAGACCCGGCGGTGCCCGAGCTGCAGCTGGAGGGCGCGCTCGTCCTGCTCGATCCGCCCCGGCGAGCCGTCCTCAACCGAACCGTGCGCCGCGCCGCGGCGGCGGCGGGCAAGTCGAAGAGCGGAGACCTCGTGGTTCTGTCGCCGCTGGAGCCGTTCTTCGCGTACATCAAGATCGCGCTGGTCTGCGGGCTGTTCCTCGCCTGTCCGATCTGGCTGTTCCAAGCCTGGTTGTTCATCGCACCCGGGCTCTACGGACACGAAAAGCGGGTGGCCATGCCGGCGGTGGTCGGCGCGTCGGTTCTGTTCGTGTCGGGGGGGATGTTCGCGTACTACGGGATGTTCCCGCTGATGTTCGACGTGCTGGTGAACCAGATGATGCCGGCGTCGCTCACGGCATCGTTTACGGTCGAGAAGTACCTCAGTCTGTTGCTGCGGCTGACGGTGGCGTTCGGCGCGGTCTTCGAGCTGCCGCTGGTGATCACCGCCCTGGCTGCGGTGGGCATCGTGACCTCGGCGGGGCTCGTCCGGTTTCGCAAGTACGCGGTGGTCTCCGCGTTCGTGCTTGGGGCCTTCCTCACTCCGGCCGATCCGCTGTCGCAGATCATGATGAGCGTGCCGCTGGTGTTGTTTTATGAGGTGGGGATCATCGCGGCCCGCGCGTTGGAGCGCCGTCGCGCCGTCGCCGATGCCCAAGCGGATGCCGACGACGAAGACGGATCGAGCTGACGGAGCTCACTCGACGGGGACGTCCCGGCGAGACCAGTCCCACCACGACCCATCGTAGTTCGCGACGCGGGTGAAGCCGGCTTGCAGCAGCGCGGCGAGGACGAAGGCCGACCTCACCCCGCCCGTGCAATACGTGATGACCGGCTTGTCGGCGGCGAGGCCCGCGCTCGCGAGGCGCGCGGCCAGCGCTGAATCCGGGAGCAAGCGACCATCATCGCCCAGCAGCGCCTTCCAATGGAGCCAGCGAGCGCCGGGGACGTGGCCGCCGCGCGACGACCAATAGGGCGTCGCGCCATCGTATTCGGCGCGGGTTCGGACGTCGACCACCGTCGCGTAGCCTTGTCGGCTCGACCGAAACACGCGCCGCCAGTCCGCGCGCAGCGCGGGCCGAATGACCGTGTCGAGCTGGCCGGAGGACGCCGCCGCGCCCGGCCGTTGGGCGACGGTCGCACCTTCGCGGATCCACACGGAGAGGCCGCCGTTCAAGATCCGCACCCGAGGATGCCCGAGATACTGGAGGGTCCACCATATTCGTCCCTCTTCCCCCCAGCCGTTGCCCATCGCGCCGTAGACGAGAACAGGGCGCCGGGTGTCGACCCCGCGACGCTCGAAGTAGCGACGCAGGCGCGCCTCGTTGTCGGTGAGGCGACCCGTGCGCAGCCAGCCGTCCCGCACATCGAGCCAGTCGACGATCTGGGTTCCGGGTAAGAACGGCGGTGTCGCCTCCCGGCCTCGGGCGTCGAGAATCACCGCGTCGGCGGCGATCAGCGCACGCGCCTCGCTGACCTCGACGAAGGGTCCGGCGGCGATCGACAGCAAGGTAACGGTCAAAAACACCCGACGAATGGTCGCCGTCGGCTTCGGGCCAGGCAACCTCAAGTGCGTAGGCGGCCGGCCGATGAGCATCACCATGCACCAGGGGCGGCAGAACCCGAGCTACGGTCGCGGGGTCGTCGATGTGGGGTCGATCGACCTCCTCGATGAGCAGGCGGTCAAGGTTCGGCTCCTCGAAGCGATTCGCGCCCCCTCCTACCAGCCGCCAACCCTTCCCGCGGTGGCCATCGAAGTCCTCAACCTCTCGCAGCAGCCCAAAGTGTCTTTCGCGGACGTGGGCAAGGTCCTCGAGCGCGACGGCATGATGACCGGTCAGGTTCTGAAGCTGGCCCAGTCACCGTTGTTCGCCGGCAAACAGAAGGTCACCTCCATCCATCAGGCGATGGTCCGGCTGGGGCTCCGGACGGTTCGCGACCTGGTGGTTCAGGTTGCTCTGCAGGCCAAGGTCTTTCGATGCAAGCCGTATGCGCCGGCGATGGAGAGCCTACGGCGGCACTCGACCGCTGTTGGCCACCTCGCCCGGATCATCACCAAGTACACAAGCTTCGACGCGGAGTTCGCATTTCTGTGCGGTCTGCTGCACGATGTGGGCGTGGCGGGGTGTCTTCTCGCCCTCGCTGAACACGCGAAGCCCGGCCCGCCGCCGCCGATCGAAGAGGCGTGGCCTTCGGTCATGGCCGTCCACGAGCAGGCCTCGGAGCTCATGGCCCAGAACTGGGCGCTGCCCCCCGACGTGTCGATCGTGCTCGGCGCCCACCATAAGGTGCTGGTCGGCGGCTATCCCCACCCGATGGCGGCGACGATCTTGATGGCCGATGACCTGTCCCGAGACCTCGGATTCGGCCTGACGTACGCGCCCGACCAGGAGGCATCCAGCGGCCAGGTTGGGCTCGAGCCCGTCCGCCGGCAGGAGGTGGCTAAGCAGCTAGGGCTATCCGAGCAACAGCTCGAGCTCATCGCCGCGGATACCGCGGCCCTCGGGGATATGCTTGCAGATATGTAAGCAGTGTTGATAAATCGGCGATGAGAGCCCGACCCTGGGACTAGACGGGGATGTAGGAGCAGTGAAATGCTCGTCGCCGGAGCGCCGACCTTTCCATGACCCGTCACATGCCCGAGCAAGCGCGTAGGGAGCAGATCCTGTCGGCGGCCCGACGATGCTTCATCGAGAACGGCTATCACCCGACCCGGATGGACGACATCGCCAAGGCGGCGGGCCTTTCGAAGGGTGGCGTCTACTTTCATTTCAAGTCGAAGCAAGACGTCTTCGACTCCTTGGTCGACGAGGAGTTCGCGCAGTCCATGGCTTTCCTCAGGGGCGTCAACGCGGGTGACCGGCCGATCGGGGAGAAGATGCAGGGCATCGGGCAGCACTTTCTCGACTACTTTGCGCAGGCCCCCGACGCGCCCCGATTCTTCGTGGTGATGGGGGAGATGGCGCTGCGGGATGCTCAGGTCACGAAGAAGCTGGTGGAGATGCAGACCGCGTTCATCGCCGAGGTCACCAAGCTCGTGGAGCAGGGGATCAAGGAAGGCATCTTTAGGGATGTGGATCCGCCGGCGGTGGCGGCGATGCTCAAGGCCCTGGTCGACGGCGTAGAGGGGCTGAACGCGATCGGTTACCCGCTCGATGTCCCGCGGTACCTGGCCGCGAGCCTCGACATGCTGCTCGAGGGTCTCCGTAAGCGCTAGTACGGCCTCTTGCCTGCCGCTGCGGTCAGTCCGCGGCCCGGAGCGGCACGGGAACCTGGCCTGACCAGGCCAGCGGAAGATACGTCAGGATGCGGCGGAACGCGACGTTGACGGCGTCGAGCCGGTCGCGCGTGATGCCCGGGACTTCGAGCGACGGCGTGTTGTCGTCGAACCACGTGAGGCGGGTTTGGGCCTCCAGGTCGACCTCCTGCGTCGAGGTTCGGTGCGTCTCGGTCGCGCTTGCCAGCAGGTCGTGGAGGGTCACCATGGTGGCCGTCGAGGCGGGTCTGGCGCCGCCCAGCAGCCCCATAGCGCGTTGCTCGAGGTCATCGAGCAGCGCGACCAACAGGAGTAGAGGCAGCTCCGGTCGCCGTCGAGCCGGCGCGAAATGCGCGTTGGCCGCCCGGGCCTGGTGCGCGTCTCGGGCGCCGGGTTCGCCGATTTCGATGAGCGTGGTCTTCAGCCGGCTGAGCTCGGCTTGTTCGAGGGGCCCAAGCGCGGGGAGTCGATCGAGCATCACGTCGAGGCGGAGCCGATCGATCGAACCATCGGGCGCGAGTAACCCTTCGCCTTGCAGGCGGGCGCCGGCGCCGACCGCCATCGACCCCCGGACCCGATGGGACGCGCCTGCGGTGAACGACCGAATCGAGGCCGCGATGGTCAGCTCACCTCGCCAAACGCACAGGGTAGCCTCGGCCTTACCCGTGTCGAGATGTTGAACGAAAGTCTGTTTCACCGGTCGAGAGAGCATCGACAGCTCGTGCATCCGGCTCAGGAGACGGCGCAGCTTCAGCGGGCGATCGAGGCCCGCGCGCCGACGGTGCTCTTGGTGGCTCTGTAGATCCCGCTGCTGGTCGGAGTGGTCCTGGCCGCTGAACGCGCTGGTAGCGGCGATCAGCTGCTCATCGGTCCCGTCGACCTCCAGCTCGCTTGCGACCTCGAGAGACTCGAGATCGGTCGGGTTCGGGCCGATGACCCGGTGTCGCATATCGAATGTGGTGTCGAAGTCCTCGTGCGCGCCCCCATCCTCGAACTCGAGAATCGGATTACTGACTTCTTCCCCCGTTCGGCGGCGCACGAGCTGGACAGGGCCGCGAATCTGGATGGTCAGAAACATTGCGCACTTCGACCCACACCGTGGTCGAAGTGCTTATCGGAAGGATATTTGAAAGTGTTTCGTCTAGGAGAGCTTCGCGAGCTCCTCGAGCTTCTCTTGGACGGCGGCCAGGCGCTCTCGGATCATCTGAACGTGCGTATCAACGCGGAGAGGTTCGTCGCTGCTGCCTTCCGGCGCGGCCGCTTCGGCCTCGGCGCTATCCCCATCAGGCTTGGGCGGAGTCTGCTCCAAGCGAGCCTTGATCTCGTCCTTCGTCGAACGGACGTCAGTGATGCGGGCAGCCAGCCTTTCGTCCAGGTGATCGAAGAGAATCTTGAACGCCTTCTGGAATTCTTCCGCTTTACGTTCTTCTCGAGAGAACAATCGGCGAGCAGCGTCCGTGATGCCACTCACGCCCCGGGCCGCGTTGTCTTTGATCTGCAGCGCGGATTGACGCAGCTCCTCAACACTCTTTTCGACGCTCTTCTGGGCCGAATCGATGCCTTCAACAACCGGCGTTTTGACCGACCGATCAAAGAAGTCTTGGAGGCTGGTTCCGCCGGTTTGGATGAGATTTCGCAGCATCGCCAGCGGCATGCGGCTTTCGCGCTTCTCTTCCTCGTAGATGATCTGGGTCAAGGTCACCGACGTGAGATCTTCCTTGGTCTCGTTGTCGATGATCGTGACTTCTTCCCCGGCTTTGATCATCCGAGCGATTTCATCCAGGGTGACGTACTTACTGCGCTCCGTGTCGTAAAGCTTTCGGTTGGAGTACCGCTTGACGATCTTCGGCTTTCCTGTGGTCTGCCCAGTGGGTGGTTGTGTCTTCCGATCTTTGGCGGCGCTCATTGGGGTTGCGCCGTTGGCCGCCGAAGTGTCGCTGTGATGTTCGCTCGTCATGACTCCCCCTTAACCAAGCGGTTCGATGGCGAATCTCACGCCGCCTCGGACGCTGTCAACCTAACCGCTCGGTCGCTTCCTTGAAAGGTGCCGAGGGTCGCGTCACACTCTGAGAGCCGGCGATGATCGTCCAATGCGATAAGTGTACGACCAGGTTTCGCATCGCGGACGACAAGATTTCCGCAGGTGGAATTAAGGTCCGATGTAGTCGATGCGCCCACGTTTTCGTCGTTAATCGAACCCAAGTCGAGGCCGCAGTCGAGAATACGAACACTGCGGGTTACACGGTGTCTGCGGCCGGTGCTTCGCCCGGTCTGCCGATGAGTGCAGGGGCGACCGCGCCTCCGGCCCCATCGCCGGTGCCACCGCCTCCGGCCGGTGCCGCAAGCACCGCCGAGGTGGCGAGAGCGTTGGGGTTTTCAGGTCCGTCAGAACACGGCACCTCGCTCGGAGGCCTCGTCAGCGCGCTAGATGGGGCCCAAGGGGTCGAACCCATCGCTGCGCCGGCCAACCCCCAGAATTCGGCAGACTTCGCGGATGTCGACGCCGCATTTCGGGAGGCGCTCGCCGCAGCGAGCGCGGATCTGGGCCACTCCTCGGCCGAACCATCGGCCGGCCCGGATGTTATCAGCGCAGCTCTTCCCGCGCCCACACCGTCGCCACAGAATTCAGCCACGCCTGCCCCGGGCCAACCCGTAGCCCCTTTGGGCGCACTGTACGAGCAAGGGCCGGGGAGCAGCGGCGACGAAGTCCGTTTTCCGCCGCCGAGCTCATCGATGGACGCTCCGCCTGCTCAGAAACCCTCGACCAATTTTCCGCCTCCGGCCACCGGGACTTTTCCGGCACCCGCGGGACCCAGCGGCGATATGGGGGATATACCCGGGCTCCTGGCCGCGGCCGACGACGACCCGTTCGCCAACATCGACCTCGAGGGGCCGGCGTCGTTGGGTGCGCCCTCCGCAGAGAGCTTCGGTTATGACGGCTTGGGTGATCCGTCGGAACCGTTGCCCGCGTTCGACCCTGGACCGTTGGCCGGTCTAGCGCTCGCCCCCGGCCAGGATGCGCCGGCGCGTGATTCTGCAGCGGGCGGGGCCGCCAACGGGTCGGGGACCGGTTTCGACCTGTCCGATAGCCTCGCGCCGATAGCGGCGGAGGTGGGAGAGCCTCCCCTCGAACTCGATACCGGACCCGCGCTCGTCGGATACACCGCAGAGCCGATCGCCCGCCTGGACCTGCGCAAACAAGCGACCGATCCGCGGGCCCACCGCGTTCCCACCGCGGTCATCAAGGCCCACGGAGGAACCGATCCTGCGCTTCTCGAGAAGGAGGGCGAAGGACGGTGGCCGACCCTGGCCGGTATCCTTCTCGGTCTCATGGTGTTGGTGTTCCTCCTCCCCGATCTCGGTCAGCGGGCGATCGAGGCGTTGCTTCCGCGCGACTGGGGGGTGGAGTGGGAAGGGGCGGTGGCGGCGCCGGTGCCGGTGCAGGTCAATCGGGCCAAGGTCACCGCATACCCCGTTCGCGATGGGCGTGAGGTCCTGGTGGTGGCCGGCGATGCCCGCAATCGAACCGAGAGACTGCTCTCGGGGGTCGAGGTCGTGGTCGAGGTGTACGACGGTGGGCGCAAGGTCGACGAGCGCCGAGGGCTGGTCGACGTGGTTCTCAACGAAGGTCAGCTCAGCCGGCTGTCGACCGCCGATGAGCTTCAAGCGGCCTACGACGATGCGGTGAGAGCCCATGGGGAGCGGGGCGCGGTTTTGCCGCCCGCGTCGGAGCGGCCATTCATGGTCGTGTTTCCGGAGGTGCCCAAAAACGCGGGCGCCCTTCGATTTCACGTCTCGTTCGCCGTGCCCTCGAAAGGGACCGCGCCGGGCTGACCGCGCGCAGAAAACTGTTTGGCTGGCCGGCGGCGGCTGTTAGCGTCCCGCGCCGTGGGCTTTCAAGAGGGCCTGATCCTGGTTTTCGTCATTGCGCTGGTTGTCGGCTGGGGGCGCCTGCCGCAGATCGGCGACGGGCTCGGTCGGGCGATCCGAAACTTCAATCGATCCCTACGCGGTGACAACGAGATCGACGTGACGCCGCCCAAAGAGCTGCCGGACGCAGACCGAAAAAAAGACGACTGAGCGTCGGGGGCTCAGTAATCGAGTCCGAGCTTGGTGGTGACGGTCATGACCGAGTCCCCGCCGGTTTGGTAGTCGCCGAACACCTGAAACTCGCCTTGCACCGAGATATTGATGACGTGGTAGAGCAGCCTCAACCCCGCGGTGATCCGGTGGTTGATGTTGTCGTCGGGTCTCAATGAGCGAAACACGAAGTCGTTGAGTTCGTCGCCTTGGTCTTCCGGCGTGGGGTCGATGACCCGGGTTGTGGCGTTGATGAAGATCAGCGACCAGCCAAGATATGGGGTCAGGTTAACGGCGCCCCCTACCCCGAAGCCCTTCGAGACCATGACGTCGGCGGCGATGACCGTGAGACGCATATCTCGATTGCCGACCATGTGGTTGACCGCGCCCCGCAGCGATACGTCCGGCAGGAACCCGAACCCTTCCTGGACCGCCCACCGCAGCTCGACCCCCGGCGCGAACACGTCGCTCTCGGCGAGCCACATGAAGTTGGCGCCGAGCTCGAACGACATGGGCAGGCCCTTACGGACATCGAGTTGCAGGGTCTGAACCATACTGGGCGCGTCGCCGCGCCGTACCCCACGCTCCGTCACCAACCAGTAGGGCTCGTCCCCCGATACGAAGGACCCGCTCCACATCGCGCTGACGTGAAAGCCGGCGTGTCCGAGCGTCTCGGCCGGCGACGCCATTCGCGGGGCGAGGACGAAGCCGAGCTGAGTGGCAAAGTCGCTGAACCGGGCGTTGTTGGGCGAAAAGCCGCTGACCGCGTCTCCCTCGATGAGCACCCCGCCGTTGGTGAGCC
>JANQQN010000463.1 GCA_028289325.1 Myxococcota bacterium
GTCGAGGATGCCCCGCCGACGCCATCAGCGCCGCGAGCTCGCTCAGCAAGCCTTCCCGATCCGACGGCGATTCCAAAACCCGACGACGACGCAGCAAGACCTCGATCCGCGCGTGAGCGTGGGGCTCCTCCCGAAACAGGCGCCGAGCTGCCGCGTAATACTCGGCCGACACCGGGGACTCCGCGAACGCAGCGGCCCGAAAACGGGCCGCGCCCTCCGGGTCGCCGCCGGCGTCCGCCGCCGCGATCAATCCTTCGAGCTCCGCCAGCCGACCCGCGGTGGACATCCCAGGCAGCACCCGCCGCGCGACGTCCACGACCCCCAGCTCCAGACCCTCCGCGACCGCGCCCGCGAACACCGAAGCGTCGTAACCCTCGGCGAGCCGCGCTCGGTAGCGGTCCAGCGCGGGCTGCTCAGCCATTCCGGCCGTCGGGTCCCCCGCCGCGATCAGGGGATCGAAGGCCGGCTGCGGCCACACCACTTCCGGCCATGGCGCTTCGTGGGTGACCCGACCGCCCAGGAGGGCCTCCACGTCGTCGGCCGCAGCGAGGGCGGCGCCCGCGAGAGACGACGATAGGTGCGCCGCCTCAATGTACAGGCGCCGCGCCTCGTCGAGGCGCCCCAGCCGGCGACCGAGCACCTCCGCCCGTTGCGCGACAAGCGTGGCTTTGGCTTCGTCCGAGTCGACGAGGTCGACCGCCGTCGCCAAAGCATCGGCGAGGCTGAGCCAGTCGCCGCGTCCAGCCGCGTTGCGGAGGATGCGATCGAGGCTGAGATGGCCTTTCGGATCCATCTGCCGAGCCCGGACCAGCAGCGCGTCGACCAGCTGGGGATCCTGCTCGGTATGGACGAGGACATCGGCGGCGTAGACCATCATCTCCGCCCCCAACAGGCCGCCGACGGCCCGGCCGATCGATTCGAGCGAACGGGCGAACGCGAGCGGATTGAGGGGAGATACGGCCACGCGTCAGTACGCTTTTTCGAGGACAAAAGGCACCAGGAACTCCTTGGGCTCCCCCTCGAACCTCGGGAAAGTCCACTTGCGAATCTTGTCGCTGATGCAGGTGGCGAGGGTGGTCCCCTTGAATTGGCTGGTCTTGACTTCCGTCCGAGAGACCCGGCCACTCGGCTCGACCCTCAGCTTGATCTGCAGCTTGCCGCGAAGGTTCTTACTGCCCTTGAGCGACTGCTGGTAACAGAACCGAACGGACATACTGTTCTGCTTCACCACCCGGGCGACCGCGTCTTGCGTCAGGGTCGACTGGTCGACGACCGGCATGTCCGGAGACGACGTCGGCAAGTCGGCCTCGGGCAGATCGCTGCCCCCCGCGGCGCCGGAGGTTTGTAGGGCCCCGAACCCGACCTTCTCGGCCCCTCCTTGACCCCGGGGCCCGGACCCCGCGCCGCCAGCCCCGTTATCGTCCACGTAATCGCTGGGAACGCTCGCCTCGCCCGTGCCGCGGGATGGGCGGCTGCGTCGCCGTTTTCTCGCCCGCGCCTTGTTGCCCTTGAGGAGGGCCAACTCCTTGGCCGACAGTTCGCCTTCCGCCGGCCCGGCCTCGGTGAGGGCGCGCCCTTGCCGCATATTGGCGAAGGGGTCGCCGATCCCGGGCAAGCGGATCGAGAATAGGCCGGCCGCCCACCCGCCGAGGAACCCGACGAGCAACACGAGGGCGACGACGCCAGATATGATGCCAATTCGGCGGCGTTTGCGATGTTTGTTGACGCCTGCAGCGGCGACGAAGAACCGCGTCGACTCTCGATGGACTTCGTCGGCCTGGTTCGCGCGGGGGATGTTCGCGAACAGGTCGTCGCCCGACATCATGTCCTCGTCGACATCCTGGGTCGGCCCCGCCGCCGGGGCGACGGGATTCGAGCCGCTCGAGTCGAGTCCGAGCACGTCGTTGAGCGCCCGGTCGAGCTCTTCGGTACGAGCGGAGGACGACAGGGCGGGCTGAGTGGGCGGTACTTCCGCCCGCCGCAAGCCCGGCTCGAGCAAATCCTGGCTGAGTTGTGCCCGCCGGGACGCGAGCTCGACCACCTCGGCATCGGGGCCTTGCTCCTCGACCGGCGCCGGCGGCGGCGGCGGTACGCTGCGCGGCGTCGGCAGATACTTTGCGAGGTCCGGGACCTCCCGCAGGCGGGTCCAGTTCTCCATGCCGTCGTGCCACACGTAGTGACGTCCGATCAGCTGGCCGGTCTCCACCTTCTGCACGACCTCCGCGAACGCGTAGGGTCCGTGTTGGGTGCCGTCGATCGCGGCGTACCACTCGACCCCGGCGATCTCGAGATTTGCGGGCACGGGCGCGATGCTCGTGGGCATGTCGTCGGATTCCGACGCGCCCTGCCCCATCGCCATTTCGTACGCCGACGCCAGGGCCGCCGAGCCACCGGCCCGGGGCGCGGCGACCGAGCGCGGCGTCGGCTCGGGCATCATGGCGCGGCGGGGCGCGCCACTGGGTTCGACCGTCGACTTTTGCGCGGAGAGCGTGACGTCTTCTTCGGCCACCGGAGCCACCGCGGTCTCTCCCTTCGCGGAGAGGGATTCGCGCACGAGGATCTTCGCGCCGCACTTCTTGCAGCGGATGGTCAGGATCTTCCCGCGAACCTTCTCGTCGGAGATCTGGTACTTGGTCCGGCAGCTGCCGCAGAGGAATTTCATCCGGTATCTCGCGTCCGATGTACTCGTTTATCGAGGGCCTTCCCAACCGTAGACCACCCATAAGTGGCTCGTCTGGATGCAGACGATAGCCTACAGCAGACCGATCAGATGAGCTTTAATGGTTTTCCTGACAGCCTCGCTGGGACTCTCCTCCATCGCCCGCATCCACATCTCGACCGCTTTCGACTTGAAGCCCTGCCGCTCGTACAGGACCGCGAGATTCTTGAGCGCGTGGAACTGGGTCGGCGCGAGTTCGACCACCCGCTCGAACTCCGAGATCGCTTCGTATAGCTTGCCGGCCTTCTGCAGGGCCGTCGCGAGCATGAAGTGACACCGGGCGTCGAGAGGGTCGGCCTGGACCGCGCGGTGGGCCGCGTTGATGCTCTCTTCGATGAGGCCCTGTTTGATGGCCTCCGCGGCTCGGCTGAGCGCCTGCGCGGCTTGGCGCCGCGCCTGGTCCATGGGCTGGGGTTGGGTTCGTCCCTCGAGGCCAGAAAGGGTCTCTTCGACCCGGCGGACCAGCTCCATCACCCGGAACGGCTTCTCGATGTAGCCGTCGGCTTTGTGGATGCGCTTAACGTCCTGGATGAAGTTCCAGCCGGTGTAGATCGCCGAGATAATGATGACGGGGATGTGCTGGTACTGGGTCGATTTCTTGATGTGACTGCAGATCTCGAAGCCGTGGATCTCGGGCAGCATCGCATCCAAGAGCACCATATCCGGCGGGGAAGACCTCAGCATCTCCAGCGCCTGCCGACCGCGTGTTGCCCGCCTGACCTCCACGCCTCGCTTCGTCAGCGCACGGTCGATGATGTCCAGGATCTCCACCTCGTCATCGACGGCGAGCACCAGAGGTTTGGCCCCGGCAGGACGAGGCTGAACCGCGGGCGCCTCCGGGAACGCCGAAAGCGCCTGTTCCGGCTGGACCGCATCGAGGGCCGCTGGCGATGGGGACGGCGGCTGGACAACCGCGATGTGTGCCGACTCGGTGGCCGCGGCGGCCGGCCCTTGCCAAAACGCGCGCCCGTCTTTGCGCGCTGCGTAGGCCGCTTGAATGCTGCGCTCCAAAACCCCGCGGGGCGCAACAAAAGGCAAGGTCGCTTTCCCACTCGCAAATGCGATCTCGTCGAGCAGCGGCTTGTCGCTGGGATTCGCCAGCGCGACCTTCAGCGCTGAGCCCTCGGTTGCGAGGGGCATCACGCGGTGGTTCAACGCCACCTCGGCGGGGATCACGTTGAGCTCCTCGGTCTGAATGCAGGATTCGCTCAGGGCCACCGCCGGCACCCCGAACTGTTCGGCCAGCGCGCGACAGACGTCGCCTTCGCCAGCCATCCCAAGCTCGAGCACCGTCGAGCCGATGGGCAGCAGGGTACGGCCCTGGCTCGTCACGGCGTCTTCGAGCTGCTGCGGCGTGAGCACGCCCCGACGAACCAGAAGGTCGCCGAGCTTCGGCTTATGGTCGGCCGGCATGGGAGACGACGAGGACGCTACCTTGGCTGGCATCTGGCTGAAAGACTCTCCCGCCACGTTTTCCCAAGGTCGGACGAACGCCCAATTTTACGAGCCCCACCCGCTGTCTTCTAACGATGCGGGTCATCGCCGGACCGAAATCGGATACTGGACGTTGCGCACCTCACCCCTAAATGTGCGCCATTCGATCCTGCGCATTCCTTGCTCGAAACAGGTCTTCATTGGCGATCGCCGCAGGAATCGATCCTCGAACGCGACGTTTTTGGCGCGACCGTCGTTGCCGATGGAAAACGTCAACATGATTTGCGCCCCCACAGACTCCGGCGCCCGCTGGATCTGAGCCACAATGCAGCGCTTGAGCGCGCCAAACACACCATGAACACCGCGAAGGACCTCCTTTCGGGTGAGCGTCCCCCTGGCCCGCCGAGCCGAGCGCCGGCCCTTGCGGCGGCGACGACCGGAATCGCCGTCGACCAGCGCCTCGAGCGGCGGCTCGATGGTGACGCTGGCCATCAACGTTTCGAGCTCCTTCTGAAGGGCCGTTTCCTTCGCGAGGCGTTCGGCTTCCGCCTGAACCTGGCGACGATGGCGAACGAAGGTCATCACGCCGAACGACACTGCACCGGCCACCAGAAGGCCGGCCGTGAGCCACCCCACGCCCCGGATCCAGCGCTGCCGGGCCGCCGCTCGCCGCAGAGCCCGTGCGTGTTCGCGTTCCGCGCGCGCGGCAACGATCTTCGGCAGGTGCACCTGAAAGGCGCCGATCTGGGCCAAGGCCCGAAAATCCTCGCCCTCGAGAGCGACGCGAGTGTCGGTCGTCAGGCTTCCGTCGTACAGACGTTCGAGCAGGGTCCGAGTGGAGATCGGGCCGAAGACCTGGCCGTCTTCCTCGAACATCCATTCGGTATCGAGGTTCGACCCCGCCATCGGGATGCGGGATGTTATGTCAGCGGTGGTGGCGATGAAAGAGTGGCCACGGGGACCCGCAACATACCGGGTCACGCTCGGGTATGACGGGTCGCAGTTCCACGGATATGCCCAGCAGCCGGAGGTGCCTACCGTCGAAGCCGCGCTCCGCCGCGCGCTGTCGCCGTTCGAGTCCCGGCTTCCTCTCGCGGTGGCGGGCCGGACGGATCGCGGCGTTCACGCCACCGGTCAGGTGGTGTCTTTCAAGCTCCGCGCCGCGGCGCCCACCGCAGAGCTCATCGACGCTCTGAGCCACGCTCACCCTTCGATCTGGATCGATGAACTTCGGCGGGTCCCACGGTGGTTTCACGCCGCCTTCTCGGCCCGCACCCGTCGTTACGTGTACCTCGCCCCTGCGGAGCCCGGGATCTGTGTGGTCCGATTGCAGCGACAACTCGACGGCCTGGTCGGCGGCCGTCGCTGTTTTCATGCGTTCGCGCGCGACACCCCGCCCGGCCGCGACACCCGCCGACGCCTGCTCGAAGCGCGGGTTCGAACCGACGTCGTCCACGGTCAACCTCAGTTGCGCTTTGATTTTTGTGCCGACGGCTTTTTACGCCGGATGGTTCGGGTGTTGGTGGCCACCGCCCTTCGCTCGGTGCACGAGGGCGGTCAGGACGACGCCCTGGTCCGCCTCGCCGACACCCGCGACCGACGAGCGACCGCTCGCCCGGCCTCGCCCACAGGCCTGTATCTCACCGCGATCGCCTACGACCCGGCGCCGGTCTAAGTACGGCGGATCGCGCCAAAGTTCATCTAGTACTCGCGCTCGTCGCCGGAAAGGTCCCCTTCCAGTTGGGCGATCAGGGCGCGGATCTCGTCGCTCATCTCGTGGTCCGGGCCGAGCTTCAGCGCGCGGCGATACGCAGCCAGGGCCTTGCGAGGATGATTTTCGAACTGCAGCACGGACCCCTTCAACACCCAGGCCCGAAACGACCGACGGTTCAGCACCAACGCCCGATTGACCATCGCGTTGGCCTGCGTCAGCCGGCCGGTGTCGACGAACACCTGCCCGCTGAGGACGAAGATCGTGGCGTCGTCGGGACGGGTCTGACGAAGGGTGCGCAGCACCCGCGCCGCATCGCCGAATTGACCGGTCTCCCACAGCGACTCCGCTTCTTTCACCTCCGCCGGGGCGTCGGCGGCGGCGATGGTCCGCCGCAGCGCGTCGGGCACGGGGCCCATCAAGTCCGGCTCGGGCTCGTCGGTCAGCGGCGGCTCCGGGCTCCGCGGTCCCTCCATCACCGGAGCGCTCGCCGCCAGCGCGACCGGCTCGGCGGTGGGCCCCGCCGCTTCGGCGCCGCCCTTCGCAGCCGTCCCGAAGAGGTCGCCCTCATCAACGCCGAGGGCGAGGGCCACCCCGACCGCGGCCCCGACGAGCCCCACGGTGACCGCGAGTCCACGAAACGAGCGCCCGCGGGGGCGCGTGGCCACCATATCCACCGATGTACTCATTTCGCCGCCGTCATCCCCACCCCCGCCCCGGGTCGAAGACCCGCGACGCAAGGACAACCCTCGACCGCGCGGCGCCCGCACCGCGGGCATCTCGGCGGTGACAAACGCCTCCGCGAACGCGGCGTCGGACATCAGCGGTGGTGGTGCATCCCCGGTGGACAACCAGCTCGCGACATCGTCGGACACCTCCGGCCCTTCCACCTCCGAACCGTCTTCACCCGGCAGCTCCGACGTCTCCCCCCAGCCTTTGTCCGGCATGACCCATTGGGTCCCGCGGCTGGTGATGATGCCGAACGTGTCGGTACGGTCGTCCTCCGGCGGAGGCGGCTCACCGTCGACGGCCATCAGAACGCCGGTCCCGTGAAGCTTGCCGAGGATCCGTGCGGTGAGAACCTCACTGTAGGACG
>JANQQN010000490.1 GCA_028289325.1 Myxococcota bacterium
GGGCACGTTACGTACACCGTGGGGCGGACCGTTGCTGTTGTCGTTGTACCAGACGGCCAGACCGTGTTCGAGCAGCGTCTTCCCGTCGGGCATGACGTACGCCTCGAGTCGGTCGAGCAGATGTCTGAACGTCCGCGCGAAATGGACGTCGACGTAGTGGTGCAGGACGTCGGCGTTCGGAATGATCTCACCGTCGCCGCCGTGGGAAAGGCGCCGGTGGCTGAGGTAGTGATAGTTTTCCATCGTGGCGCCGGTCTCGAGGTTGCGATACCGGGTCGCGCCGTCGTTGCCGCTGCCGACCTGAATAGCCACTGAACGCGTATAGCCGCACGCGACCGCGAGGGCAGCGACGTCCATGTGGAGGCGAGCCGTTTCCAGCGTCTCTTCGCCGTCGCTGCTGTTGAAGCCCGGGGCCAGACCTTCGAGCGCTTGCTCGCGATCTTGCTCGAAGCGACAGGTCAATGAGACCTCCAGCTCCCGAACGCTGTCGAAGTGTAGCTGCAGTCGCTGTCGGTCGCTGCTGCTCAACACCGGGCGCGACAACATTCGTTGCATCTGGGCCCGGACCAGATCGTTGACGCTCTCCTGTCGGTCGCGGAGGCGCTGCTGGGCCTCAGGGCTGAGGGTCGTGTCGCCGCTGACGAAGGACTGATAAGCTTGCCACGGGTCGTGCCACGCGGTGTGGCGGTCGTTAGCCGCCTTGTAGCTGATGCAGGGTCCGCCCAGCCATCCGCCATCGCGACCGGCGTACATGAACAGGGAGTCGCGACCATCGGGATTGAGCGCGCGTCCGATGCGGTGATCGATAGACTCGCCGTTGGCTTCCGAGCCCCCGCCGGCGCCCCCCACCACCGGTCCTTGCGCCGTGAGCGCCTGCAAGGCCCCGTTGGCATGCCCGTCGCCGTAGTTGAAGAACTCGTAGTTGACGTTCTGAAGGACCAAAAGCCGATGGCGATAATCGACCAGCTCGCCGATGGCCCGATCGGCCATGCTCGCCGTGGTCAGCCCGCCCGCGGTCCGCGGGAAGAAGCGCTCGGGCTCCGAGTTGGTGGCCTGGGCGACGCCGTTGGCCTGGCGGAAGAAGATCGCGTAGGGCATCGCGGCTTCCGACTGTGCGAAAGCCGGCTTGCCGCCGAGGCTCTCGAGGATGGGAAGTCCGAGAACGGCGCCCCCCACGCCCCTCAGGAATAACCGGCGATCGAGGCTCATTGGAGCTCCTCCGTGCTGCGGGCGAGAAACGCGGGGCTTTGGACCAGGCGGGCGAGGAGCGCTTTGACGGAACCACCCCCCAGGCTGACGGTTTTGAGCGCGTCGACCAGGCCGGCGTCCTCTTCTGCGAGGGGACGGCCTAACGCGTATTCGACCCAATGTTCGGCGTAACACTCGTGGACGGCGTCGCTCGACGCGAGCGTGTCGGCCATGTCCAGCGCGTTGTCCACCGACACCATCTGACCCTGAATCGACATCGTCGCGCTCGTTTCCACGGGGTAACCGTTGTCTTCCGTCCGATATTGGCCAATGGCATCGAAGCTCTCGAACGGCCATCCGAAAGGATTGATCAACGTGGTGTGACACGCCGCGCAGTTGCTCCCTGGGGCTTCGGTGTGCATCGCCACCGTCTCGCGGTTGGTTCGGCCGTTCGTTGCCGGCAGCGGGGGCAGGTCGTCGGGGGGCGCGGCGACCAGGTTGCAGGCGATGTGGATGGACAGAAACACCCCGCGGTGAATCGGATCCGGGTTCACCGAGGTCGCGTTGGCGGCGAGGAAGCCGATATGGGTGAACAGTCCCCGTCGTTCGTTGGCCGGAAGCGTAGCCCGCACGAACTGATCACCGAAGTCTCCGGACAATCCGTACAGCTGGGCGAGGTCATCGTTCACGAAGGTCTCCGTCGTTGTCAGCATGTCTCGCCAGCCCCGATCCTCCCGAAACATCGCGCGGACGAACAGATCGTTTTCGCGGTCGACCAGCGACGACAGGTCATCGGGGGCATCGGGAAAGAACGCGGCCGACGGTTCGATCGACCCATAGCGCCCGACGAGCAGCAGAGCGTCGTGAAACGATGCCACGACGTCTTCGGCGCGGCTGTCGGCGAGCATTCGCGTGGCCTGGGATTGAATCTGGGCCGCAGTGGTGAGCGCGCCGCTGCCGGCCGCGGTCAGCAGGGCGTCATCGGGCATCGAATTCCACAGGAAGAAGGATAGACGGGCCGCGATCTCGAAGCCGTCGAGCGGGATAACGCCGCTGGCCACGGCGTCGGTCTGCTCCACTCGATATACGAACAGTGGAGACTGGAGGAACGCTTCGATGGTCAGCCTGATGCCCGCGTCGAGCGGCGCCATATCCGGATATAGCGTTCGGCCGGCGGTATATACAGCGAAGTACTCGTCGACCTCGGCGGTGGTGAGCGGACGCCGGTGGGCCCGCAGTCCGAAGGCTTCGATGAATCGCCGGGCGCGGACGTCGTCGGCGTCGGTCGACGCCGGGACGAGCCGACCCAGTCGAGCCCCGGTCGCCGTCGCATCTTCGGCCAGGCGGGTCGCGGTGCGCTGATACGCGCCCCATAGGGTGCTGTCGACGGATAAGGACAGGGCGTTGTTGTCGAAGATGAAACCGCCCTGGGCGGGGTCGTTGGGCAGGTTTTCGACATAGGTCGGTTCGGCGTCGGTGAGCTGCAGCAGTTCGCGCACGGCGCGATCCCACTGGGTGTGGGTCAACCGGAAGAGACGGGGGGCCGGCGATGGCGTTTCTTCGGGGGCGGCCCCGGGCCCTGGATCTCCGGGCCCGGGGTCACCGGGCCCGGTTCCGGGGGGCGTCGGCCCGCTACCGTCGGTCGGCGCAGGGGACGAGCCCGGCGTGCCGATCTGGCCGTCACAGGCGAGCTGGGGCAGCATTGACATCATCGTCGCCGCGAGGAGCGCACGTCTCATGGGTCCGATTCGTTTTCGCCGAACGAGCGCCGGTGCGTCAATCGACCTTACGCTCCCGCGGTCCACGCCAGCGCACTCGAACGCCGGCTTTGTCGCCACGGCTGCGGAATGTCGGTTAGTTGACAGGCACGGTGATCCGCAGCGAGGCGAGGTCTTGAGTCGGGACGTTCGAGAGGTCACGTCGTCGGTGCTTTGACGGCCGAGCGAGCCGCTGCAGGGTATCGCCGAGAGCCGGCCCACGAGGCGCGTGGGAACGGCGGAGCGAACCGCGCTCAAGAAAGGTCGACTCGCTACCGAGCGCTCGGCCGTCGACGGTCCTCGAGGTCGACGAACGAAACGCAGGTTGCCAGCAGGGGCGTCGTTCGGCCTCCGCTGGCGGTGGTGCACGCAGGCCTCGGCCTGCACTGCGTTGCGTCTATTGCACTGGACGAAGGCGACGGCTTGAACTACTCGTTCTAAGCACGGGGTCGGTTGGCTATGGCAGTCTTTCCGCGGTTCACTTCAAGTCTCACTTCTCTCGGGCTGGTGCTCGGGCTGGGGGGCGTCGCCCGTGGTGCGGACAGCGACGCCGACGTTCTCGCTCAGCAGATTCTCAAGATCCATCCGAGGGGCGACGATCCCGCGCTCGCTTCGCGAGTGCGGCAGGCCGCGGAGGCCGCGCCCGAGGGCGAATCGTCCGACGCGCGAATCGTTCACCTCCTGAAGGTAGCGGCGTCGGCGCAAGACAATACGACCTTTATCTCGATCTACCAGGACGCGATCGGCTACTCGACGGCTCCGCTTCACGCCTACGATTTCGAGGATGGGCTGACCATTTTGAGGGCCGAAGCCGCGGCGCTGGTCGGGGCCCGAGTCCTGAAGATCGCGGGGCGGCCGGTGAACGAAGTGCGGGCTGCGATCGCGCCGACCATCGCCGCCTCTTCGGAGGGAATACGCCGGCTGGTGTTTGCGCGGCGCGCATTCTGCCCGGAGCTGCTTCATGCGGTGGGGTTGTCGCCGGAGCGGGACCGATTCGAAGTCACGGTCCGCACCACCGACGGGTCGACGCTGACCGAGACTCTGCAGGGAAGCAAAGAACGCGGTTGGCGGTCGCTCGCCGACCGAACGACCCGCCGGGTTCCGGATGACCTTGTCGCCCGCCATTTCTGGTTTCGCGAAGCACCTCAACAGAACGCGGTCGTGGCCGAGATCCGGGCCGTCCGCGATGAGCCCGACGGACAGAGTATCGGCGTCTTTGCCGCCGCGGTGGCCAAGGCCCTGATCCGCAATCCTGACGCCCGACTGGTCCTCGACCTGAGGTACGGGGGCGGCGGCAGCGGACATGCGATGACCCCTCTCGTGGAGGCGGTGATGGTGAGCCCCCAAGCGCGCAAGCCGGGGCGGATCTTCGTCATCATCGGGCGGATGACCTCGGGTACGGTCCTCGAGTACGCGTCGGTCATTCGAAACGTGGCCCCGGTCGTCTTCGTGGGGGAAGCCGCGTCGGCGGGACCGAACGGGGTCGGCGATCCGACGCAAGTCGTATTGCCAAACTCGGGCATCGTTGCTCGGGTGACCGAAGTCGAGTGGCCCACGACCCTGTCCGAGGAGGGCCCGGCCGCCCTGGCGCCCGACATTTCCGTCGCTGCCGCCGCCGCGGACTACCTTGCGGGTCGAGACCCGGCCTTGGAGGCCGCGCTCGTCGCCACCGCCGCCGACCGCATTCCGACGGGGGCGGTGGCCACGGCATCCAACACGTCCGACTGGGAAGGGTTGTACACCGTCGGTCCCGGGCAGATCGTTCGCATCCATCCGCGGGCGGGTCGGATGTGGTTCGCGCTCGAGGACGCGGGCAAACTCGTGGGCCGGAACTTCATCGCCGCCGAGTCGCCGCTGTTCTTGGGCCCCAATGAGACCCTGACCACCCTCCTCAAAGGCGTGTCCGTGGCGCGGGCCGGCGACCGCTATCGGCTGGTGTGGCGAGGCGCGGAGCGCGCGATGACCCCGACGTTTTGGGGGTTCGAGCGGATCGTCCTCGGTGCGATGATCGTCTTGGGTATCGCGTTCGTCGCCGTCGTAGCGCTCATTCGATCTCTTCGCCGAACATGAAGCGGTGGCCGTCGACGGTGCGGAGTCCGAACTCACGCATGCCCCACGGCTCATCGCGGACCGGTTTAATGAGCTGGGCGCCCGCGCTGGCCACCTTCTCGGCGAGACGATCGATGTTTTCGACCAGGATGTAGCCCAGATAGGAGTGGTCACCGATCTCGTGGGCGGGGGCGGCATCGGGGCATCGTCCGGCCATGAACGTGACGTTCTCCATCCGCATGAAGACCCAGTTTCCCGGGTCGACCTCGGTGCTGGTGCAGCCCAGTGTGGTTTCGTACCAGCGCCGGGTCACCTCCAGATCGTGCACCGCAAGCACGTAGTGCGTGCGCCGGACGACCGGCTTCGGCTGGGGCGCCTCTCCGAAGCACACGATGTTGCCATCAGGATCGCGCAGCTCGAACTCCCGCTGGTCGTAGACCTTGAGCGTGATCTCCGGGACCTCGACGCCCGCTCTCACCAGTCCGTTTCGGAAACCATCCAGGTTGTGGACGTGAAAGTAGGCGTCGAAGCCCGCGCCCGGATGGGGCGGAGGGGGCTGCCAGCCGTTGACCATGATCATGGCGCCGTCGCGCTCGAAGATGCCGAAGCGGGGTGGGTCACCGCCTTCCTCGACGCATTCGAAGCCGAGGGCGTCGCGGTAGAATTCGCGAGCGCGGGGGTAGTCGGCGGTCCGAACGACCGGCGTGGAGCGGACGACGCGAGGGCGAGTAGTAGGCACCGAAACAGCATAGCCGATGCCACCAACCGGCGATCAACCGGGGTAGGCCGCGGTGATCTCACGCCGTGGAGTCCGCGTAGGCCTTGCGAAGCACCGCCGCCGAGCGCTCGAGCGCGGCTTGTTCCTCGGGGTCCATGTCCGGGAGGATGACCGATGTGCCCCCGGATCGTCCGATCACCGTGGGCAGGCTGAGCGCGACGTCTTCGAACTCCGGTAGGCCCACCTGCAGCCGGCTCAAGGTCAAGACCTGTCGGCTGTCCCGAAACGCGCCCTCCAGAAGGTGGGCGGTGACGAGGCCGATGGCGTGGTTGGTCGCGCCCTTGCGTTGAATGATCTCGTACGCAGCGCGGCGAACGGTGGTGGCGAGGACCGGCTCCCGGTCACGACGGAAGCCCGGCCATGCCCGCAGCGACCGCCCCCCAACCCGCACGCTCGACCACAGCACGACCTCGGAGTCTCCGTGTTCTCCGACCACCTGGCCATGAATGGACCGGGGATCGATCTGCAGTTCCTCGGCCAGGACGTCTTTCAGACGAGCCGTGTCGAGCATAGTGCCCGTGCCTAGAACCCGCGCCGGAGGAAGGCCGCTCTCCTCGGTCACCACTTTCGTCAGGACGTCCACCGGATTGCTGACGATGATGACCAGGCCGCCGTAGCCCCGCAGCGCACGGGCGATCTGCCGGGCGATGGACACGTTCGCCGCGAGGAGGTCCAGACGGTCTTCGTCGGCGGTGCCGCCTCGGCCGGCGGCGATGACCACGGCATCGGTGGAGGTCATCTCTTCGAGCGCGGCCGCGCGGACCTCCGCCGACGGGTAGAACGATGAGCCGTGCGACAGATCCATCGCTTCCCCCTCGGCGAGGCCCGGTCGAACGTCGTGCAGCAAGAGCTCGTCCGCGACGCCGCGATGAAGGGTGCTGATCGCGACGCTCGTCCCGACCCAGCCGAGGCCCACGATGCCAACCTTGTTCATGACCGCAGTCTGGCCCGATCGGTCAGGAAGGAGGAGTCAGTCTTTCTCTTAGAAGTGAGGACGCAGACCACATCCCCCAGCTCGGGGATGGTGTTGGGGGCTTGCCAGCTTCAGCCTAGGGTCGGGCCTCTAAAGGCCAATACTCCCAAGGTGGCGAGCATGGGATCCTCGAGCGAACCGTTGGCGATGATGACCCAAACGCGGGCTGTGGGTCGAGATGATGAAATTTTGCCCGAAATTCAACCCGCGAAGCGGAATCACGACCCGGACGGTCGGGTGGGTGCGTCCGCGTCGGGGAGCTGGCTGAAGACGCTAAATGGGTTAATCGATCGGCTCGACGATCCTGACCCAAATGTACGGGCCGCGGCGGTGACTCAGCTGAAGGAGCAGGGTCCCATTGTGGAGATGCCGTTGCGCAGCCGCCTGGCCCGGGGCTCGGACCGAATGTGCCGCGGCGCGGAAGAGGTTCTGCGCTCGTTCAAGCGCGACTCGACTGGGAGTTCTACCCCGGACGAAGAGGGCGGAGCAACGGGCCGGCGTCCGGCGGGCGCCTCGATGCCTGGGCCGCCCGCGGAGCTCCCGGTGATGGCCGCCGTGCACGACGTTCGTGGCCTCGCACAGTGCGTATCGCTGCTCGTAGACGAGGTCGCGCGTAACGGTGAGCTGCCCGAATCAACCCAGGGGCTGTTCTCCCGCGCCATGTCATCGATCAAGGCCATGGGGCTGATCCTCGACGGCCTGCTCGACGAACGGGCCGTCCATCAGCGACAGGAGCTCGTGCCCAGCCTGGTCAATCCGGTGGTGGAGAACGCGGTGCAGGTCGCGGCCCCGCTCATCGATATGTACTCCGTCCGCCTGCGCACCACGTGGGCATCCGAGGAGCTGGCGGCGGTGCTCGACCCGCAAGGCATCCTGCGTGCGGTCTGCAACCTGCTGTGGAACGCCTGTCGATACAGCCCCCTCGGCGGGGCGATCACCGTGTCCACCCAGCGGATCGACGATTGCGTCAGCATCGTCGTTGGCGATGAGGGCCCCGGTATCCCGGCCAACGATCGAAGGCGCCTGACCCAGCCGTTTGCGCGGGGAGAAAACGCGGGGGGCAAAGGCTGGGGCCTCGGGCTGTTCATCGTGAACGAGGTCGCCCAGCGACACGGTGGCCACGTCACCATCCGACCCAACGGCGGCCGCGGAAGCAGCATCGGCATGACGCTTCCGTTGCTGCGACAGCGGGTCGAGGCGCGCCCGGCCCTGATTCAGTGACGCGGGCGCCCATAGACCGAATGACGGAGCCCGTGAGGGCCCCGCCTCGGC
Organism: Myxococcota bacterium; assembly: GCA_028289325.1. Taxonomy (GTDB): domain Bacteria; phylum Myxococcota; class Kuafuiibacteriia; order Kuafuiibacteriales; family Kuafuiibacteriaceae; genus JANQQN01. The sequence goes on from JANQQN010000490.1 coordinate 8,018, forward strand.
CGGTCAGGTCTTGCGTCGATAAGCCCGCACCCACCACACCTTCCGGCCGCGGCGATCGAGACGGATCTCGATCTTGTCGCCAGGCTGCGCGTACCATGCGCCCGCGTTGAGCAGGGACTGATCGTCGTCAGGCGCGATCTTGCCCGTCCGATTGCGGATCCGGGGGACGATGGTCGTCTTGTCGCCCGTGGACACCTGGGCGCCCGGCGGCGCCTTATCGATACGAATGGAGATGACCACGAGCGGGAACTTACCGCGCTGAACCGCGAGCACCGTGGCTTGGAGTCGCTCCTCTTTCGGACCCAGCAGCTGATCGGCAGCCATGGCTCGGGTCGCTCGGATCGAGGAGCCGGTCCCTTCTTCCTGATCGCCGCCCGATTGCAGCGCCTGAAGCATGGCGTCGACGTCGTCGAGCGCGGGCGCGGCTTCGATCTTCACCAGGGCGGCCAGCAGCTTCTCGGGCTCGACGCCGGTCACCTCGATCTGACGGTCGGCCGCCGCGGCTTTCGCGCCGGGTACGCCGGCTTCGATCGCCGACGCGACCTCGACCGGATCGTAGCGATCTCCGATCGTGAGGGTGACCTTCGCCGCTTCGACCGTCCACGCGGTGGCGGCGCCGGCCTTCGGGCCGGGGGTCAGGACCGGTTCGGCCGAAGCTCTGGGAATGAAGCTCGTGGCGGTCCCGATGGCGAGCACGAGACCGAGCGCGGATCGACACTTCATGGGCCGAGGATATTACCAGACCCGTGGCTCGGTGGGCGGCCCCAATGCCGGGTGATCGCGGGTACGCGGTCGACGTCAGCGGATGATGAGCATCGCCTGGAAGCCGCCTTTCACCGGCGCGCCGACCTTGACCCGGACCCGGTCCCCTTTCTTGAGGTACCAGGCCCCGATATTGGTCTGGGTGGCGGCGTCGGTGAGATCCGGGCCACCGTCCGTCATCGCGATGACCGGATGGAACCGAACCCGCTGGCCCTTGCGAAGCGGTTCCTTGAGTGTTTCGCCGGTCGGCGCGCTCAGAATTCGGACTTCGACCCGGGTCTCAGGGAAAGCGCCGCTTTGCACCGCGACCACCGTGCCCACCGCGGTGGTCTCCCGGTCTTTGAGGAGCGCCTGCAGCGACGCGGTCTTCTTGGCCCGAATCGACGAACCGGTGTCGAACTCTTCGTCGAGGGATGCGGCTTCGGCCAACACGTCGAGGTCGCTGTTGTCCACCTCGACCTCGGTCAGGGCTTCGAGAAGCGGCTCCTGCGCCATGCCGATGACCAGGACTTTGCCGCTGCGGACCTTGGTCCGCACCCCTTGCACGCCCGACTCGATCGCCGTCGCGACTTCCCGGGGATCCGCGTCTTCCTTGAGCGACAGCTCGACCTTTTTACCGTCCCCCTTCCATTCGGTGACCACGGATGGGCTCGGTTTTCCGTCCTTACGAGCGACGAGCGGGTCCGCCCAGCCGGAACCCGCCGCACAGCAAACCAGCACCGCGCTCCATGCAATGCTCAGTATCCTCACGATGTCCTCCTCGGGCGCGCTGGCCCCCTCATCTACGCGCGGGTGTCCCCTTCGGTGCGTCCCGAACCCGCTCCTTGCGCGGCCCGCGCAGGATCGAGAAGCGCTGGGGACGAAAGCTCCCGTCTTTGTCGCGCCGCCCCACCATCCACACCTTGGCGCCCGCGTAGCGGCGCATGCGCCGGCTCCAGCCCTGGGGAAGCAGGTCGGCCTGACCTGACTCATCGACGAATACCAGTCGCTCTTGAGGGCCGACCTGAAGCATCGCCAGCCGTCCGACCCGGGGCACGATGCCTTTGCCGATCTCGACGATCTCGTAGCGATCCACGAGCACGTGATCCTTGGCCGCCACCCTCGGGTCACCGACCACCCCCGACACTTTGATCACCGCCCCCGCGAGGCGCCGCAGTTCGATTCGGAGGTCCGGGTCGAGGGCCGTCAAGACGTGGCGGGTGTCAACGCCGATCAGCAGGGCTTGCGGTCGTCCGCCGGGGCCACCACCGACCTCCCGGACCTGGCCCTGAACCGAGATCGGCCGGATCGTCGGCTGCGGCGGGCTGGCGACTGCGAGCGTGACGCCAAGGGTCAAAGTGAGCACAGGTCGAATCTCCAGCGGGGGTCAGTCACGGATGGGAATGATGCGAAGGCCGAGCTCGATATCGGTGAACACGTCGGCGGTCAACCGAACCCGGATGCGTCCGGTAGGGGTGCTGAGGGTGCGGATCTCGCCGCCATTGAGCGCAACCGGCACTTCTTCTGCTCGCAGTAACAGCGTCGTGGGCCCGTTGAGATCGATCGAGCCGCCCCCGGGCAGGGTGATCGGCGTGCGCAGGTCGATGCCCCGCTGAAAGCCGGTGAACGCGTCGATCTGCGGCGGGGCGAAGGTGAAATTCGGGTTGCAGCTCGCGTTCGGGATGCCCGCGCCGTCGATGGCGATCGTGGTCAGCAGGTCCTGAACCCAATCGGCAAAGCTGCGGCCGGTCTCCTGAAACGCGTCGAGTCCGGTGTCGGGACGCTGTACGAGATCGCGGACCGCGGCTATGCCGCCGGTGTCGGTGAGGGCGTCGGGCGCCAGACCGTACGATGCCCCGCCCGCCTGTTCGAACAGGTAGCGGACGAGCAGATGGACGGCGCCCCGGCGCTCGATGCTGTCGGCCTCCGAAGGTAGGTTCGGGCCGTTGCCGGTCAAGGACGTCTCGGCCACGCTGACCAGATACGCGGCGATGTTGGTGAACGCGTCGGCGCCGTAGCCCGTCGCGTCCTCGGCGAACGTCGACAGGCCTTCGTCGAGCCACACTTCTTCGGGGTCCGACCCGCGATTGATGACCTTGGCGTAGTAGTTGATGAGGTGCTGATACTCGTGGGCGATGGTCCCGCTCAGCTGATCGAGTGAGATACCGGGTCCAGGGGGCTGAAGATACAGCAGGTCGGCGGCGTTGCTGTCCGGCGCTTCCGACGTAGGCCGCAGGTCCGTCGACTGAAAGAAGCCCACGATGGTCGGATCGATCTGGGCGACCCGGGAGGTCACGAACAGGATGACCACCCCATTGCCGTCGCGGTCTCGACCCTGGCCGTCTTGGGGCAGACCGAAGAACTGATGGTCGAACGGCGCGATGCGCTGCTCGAACCGATCGAGCAGGGTGTTGACGTCTTGGTCGGACAGGGCGGTGGCATCGGCGTCGTCGACCACGATCGCGCCGAACTCACCGACGGCGCGGACGGTCGCCGCCACGTCCTCGGCGCCGGTCAGGCCCCTGAAACGAAGGGTCAGCGCCGATTCGCAGAGGCCGTCGGTTTCGCCCTGCGGGATCACGCACAGCGCATCGGGTCCGCACGACGGGCCGCTCGCGCTGCAGCCTCCCATCTGCTGCGGCCGAATGGGGGGGGCGGCGCCGTTCGCCCCGCCGCCGGCGGCTCCGGGTCGGCCCCGGATCGCCGTGCCCGTGATCCCCTGGAGGGACAGGGGGCCGGACACGCTCTCGGCCCGCAGCCGGCGCTCGGCCGCCACCCGGCGCCGCTGGCGCGCGATGGCCATGAAGACCTTCTCCCCAAACGCGCGGCGAAGCCGTTCGACGCGCGTTAGGCGCGGGGCCGAGGATGACGACGGGTCGCCGGCCGCGGTGAGCCCGCCGACGGTCTCCAGCGCGTAGGTGAGGTTCAAGGTCTGATTGACGAAGAGATCCGATCCGGCGTGGCTGATCACCAGCCACTCGTTCGCGGTGTCCGAGTTGAGCTCCGCACGGGCGTAGGTGCGCGGGGCGGCCGTCGCGGTACACGTCGGTTCCGCGCAGCTGACGAACGCTTGGGGCAGGGTGTTGGGGCACGCGGGGGTGCTGTTGTTGTTGTTGACGCCGCCGACCGGCTCATCGTCGGTCGGCTCACAGGCGGCCACCATGAGTAAGCCCGCGAGCAGGCCGCACCCCACAGCGGGCCCGACCTGTATCCGGTTCGTACGGCTCGTGCGTGCGAAGGGTCCGAGATCAGCAGCGTTGTTCGAAGACATGGGGAAGCTCAAGTCGGGGTCCACGCCGGGGCACCCGCGCGGACCTTCACACGAGCCCAAAAAAATCGTCAACGCGAGCCGTTCCCCGAACCGGATTGCGCCCGGTCAACCGGCCGCCTACGGTGACGGTACCGATGTCCGAGCAACGCGACGCCGGCGACGAGGGTCCGCCGGGACCTCCGGATCCGGAGATCGGCGGCTCTGCGCCGACACCCGCCGCGGGCCCCGGGTCGAGCCGTAGCTGGCGATGGCTGCTCATCGCGCCTGTGCTCATCGTGGGACTGGTGGTGGGGGCGCTGCTTTCGCTGCCGTGGTGGCTCTCGCCGGTGTGGGTCCGAGATACGGTCGTGAGTGCGCTCACGGACGATCTGGGCGTCTCGGCGGAGATCGGTGGGCTCGATTATCACCCTCTGAGCGGGGTGACGCTCACCGGCGTTCGCGTGAAGCCACCGCCGGGGTTCGTCCGCGACGTGTTGACCGCGGACCGGATCGAGGTTCGGTACAGCTTATGGCCCCTGATCACCGGGGAAGTCGCGGTGCGGTCGGTGGCGCTCGAAAACGCCCACTTCGTGTACGAGACGAGAGGCGAGACCAACGGCCTCGACGCGCTGCTCGCTCGAATCGAAGACGCGCTGGGGCCCTCGGGCCCGGACGAAGAACCGGCGTCTTCGTCGCCGCCGTCGTCATTGACACCGATCGGGGTTCGCGTTCGCGACATCACGATCGGCCCCGTTACCGTCGAGGTGGCCGGCGACGGCCCCACGGCGAAGCTGTCCGAGATATGGCTTCGGGCCCGAGGAAGACTCGGCACGCAGACTCTCACCGCCAGCGCCGCCCTCAGCATCGAGCCGGGCGCAGGTACGCGCAACCTATCTTTCTCGATTCCCTCCGACGACGGGGCGACCACGGGCGCCCTGTCGGCGCGGCTGCAGATTCCGATCGACCTGCAGGCGGAGACCTCGGCGGGGTTCGTGCCCGGGCGGACCGAGGTTGCGGTGGACTTCGGGCTCTTCGGGCTCGTGGAGCGGCCTCAGGGGCCGTTGCCGCCCGTGGACCTGTCGGCGCAGGTGGCCGCGAGCGCGGACCCCCGGGACGGACGCGCGGCGGTGTCGAAGCTGCGGGTGGCGCTGGACGGCCGAACGATCCTCGATGCCCACGCCCGCGCGCGGGGGCTGTGGTCGATGGTGCAGGGGCTCGTGGAGCCGGCGGTCGCGCGCCGGGTCGCCCGAGCCGCAGGCCTCGGCACCGATGATCCGACCGCCGACTACCTGGAGGCCGAGGTTCGTGTCCTTCATCTGCCGTTGTCCGACGTGGAGCCGCTGGCCGTCGCCGTGTTGCCGGGGCTGCAGGCGGTGGCGGGCCGAGTCGAGGCTCGGGGCCTCCGCGTCGCGGGTGGGCTTTCGGCTCTTCTCGACGGTCGGCCCCCCGAGTTGACCGGCCAGCTGACCGCCGAGCAAGTCGCGTGTCGGTGGCCGTCCACTCTGATGCTCGGCGGGCTCGACGGAGCGCTGTCCGCGGATCGTCGAGTCGGTTCGACGATGGCCTACTCGGCGACGGGCCGGTTCGATGTGGCATCGCTCGAGGTCGCGGGACAACGGCTGGGGCGAGGGGCGCTGACCGTCGACGCCAACGTCGAACAGATCGACGCCGCGACCGGCGCGACGTCGGCGACGGTCACTGTCGCGGTGACGGAGCTTACGACCCCGCCGGTGTTCGCCAGCCGCGCTCAGGCCGAGGTCGTGTTGTCGGGACGGGATCCGTTGGTCCCCGACCGCGGGCCGACGGCGCCGGTCTCGATTCAGGCCTCGGTTCAGGCGGCCGACGTCAAGGTCGGCCGGGTGGTGTCCGCGCGTCGCGCGGATCTCAAGGCCTCGGTGGACGCCGACCGGCTCCTCGACGCGGCTCGCCGGCCGTGGGGGGTGTCGGTGGAGGCCGACGTTCAGCGGCTGTCGGTGCCGTCTTTTCGCACGAAGCGCGGCCGAGTGCGGATCGAAGGGACCCTCGGCGAC
>JANQQN010000491.1 GCA_028289325.1 Myxococcota bacterium
GGCCGCGACCAACGCCGCGCCGCCGAGATTGAGGCCGTAGGCGCCGCCTTCCGCGACCGTGGCCACGCCCCCCAAATTGAGCCCGTACACCCCGCCCTCGGCCACGGTGGCCACCCCGCCGATGTTGAGGCCATAGGCGCCCCCCTCGGCCACGGTGGCTACGCCGCCCAGGTTGAGACCGTAGACCCCGCCCTGGCCGATGAGCGCGATGCCCCCGACGTTGAGCCCGTACGCCCCGCCTTCGTGCACGCCGGCGAACAAGCCGAGATGGGCGCCGATCATCTCATCGCGAGTGAGGACCGCGAATCCAACACCGAGACCTCTCATCCGAGCTGCGGCGGGCGCCGCGCCGATCGCCACGCCGTTGATCGTCCCGTCGACGGTTCGAGGCCGCCACAGCGTGAAGTTGAGGCCGTTCAGCCGCTCCAGACCGTGGTCCATCCAGTTGAATCGCAGCCCCGTCAGACGCGCCGAGTTCCCGAAGCTGAGACCGTACTCGCCGACGGTGAGGTCGAGGCTGGTGTGGTCGGGCGGCGTGGTCGCGGTGGAGGTCGAACGAAGGTGATACCGGGGGCGGTCGGCGGCGCCCGTGGACGTCTCGGTCGATGCCGACACGAGGACAAGACCGGTGATCCCGACGAATAGAAGACTCATGACCTCCTGTCGATCAGCAATAAATGCGCCAGCTCACACGGCCTCTTAGGCTGTTCTGCAGCCAGATACGCGCCCGCCTGAAGCCACACGATTGCGTTTCGGTGCAGCTCGGTCGCTGCACGCTGCGCCTCGGACCTCAGCCGAGCACCGCTTAGCCCTCCAACGCGGTCTGCAGTCGCTCGTAGGCTCGAAGGAAGTCCTCGCGAAAGTCTTGGACGACCTGCCGCACCGACCGGGGCTGGTTCATCAGCCCCACGCCTTGCCCCACCCAGTAGGTCGCGAGCTGCTGCGCCCCATCGTGGCCGCCCGCCGCGAGCTTATCGACCTTGCGCAGCGGGGGTTCGGCCACGAGCCCCATCAGGGGCATGGGTAACGCCGGCGGCGCGTCACCAGACTCCCACGCGTCGGTCCACGGCGACCTCAGCTGACGCGATGGCTTGCCGGTCCGAAACTTGGACCGGACCGTATCCCGCGAGCTCGCCGCGAGCATCTTCTCTTTGACGGTGGGATTGGTCTCCGCTTCGTTGGTCGTCAACCACACCGAGCCGCACCAGGCGCCATCGGCGCCCATGGCCATCGCCGCCGCCATCTGCGCGCCAGTGACGATCCCGCCCGCGGCCAGAATCGGAACCGGGCGCAGATCTCGGATGGCCTCCGTGACCTCGGGGACCAGCACCATGGTCGAGACATCGCCGCAGTGGCCGCCCGCTTCGCCGCCGGCCACGATCAAGAAATCGACGCCCGCTTCGATCTGCCCGATCGCGTGTTGCTTGGTCCCCACCAACGCCCCGACCGGAACCCCATGGGACTTCGCACGATCCAGCATGAACGACGGCGGAAAGCCGAGCGCGTTGACGACCAGCTTGATCGGATGCGCGAACGCCACGTCGAGAAGCTCGCGGGCGCCTGACGCCCGCAGGTTCTCGGCGAACCGCACGATCTCCTTTCGGCCCTCCTCGAGCCCCGCATCGTCGAGGCCGTGTTCGGTCAGGATGCGGCGCGCGTAGGCGTGGTGGGCTTCGGGGATCGCGGCCATCGCCTCTTTCAGCGAGAACGGCTCGTCTTTGCCTTGCAGCCGGTTCGGAACGATCAAGTCCAGGCCGTAGGGCCGCCCCGCCACCGCGCGGTCGATCCACGCGAGCTCCTCCTCGAGACGGTGCGGCGGTAGGTTGACGGCGCCGAACACCCCGAGCCCACCGGCGTTGGTCACCGCGGCCACGACGTCTCGGCAATGACTGAACGCCAGGAGCGGGAACTCGATGTCGAACATCTCACAGATCCGAGACTTCACGCCTACGATGCTCGGCCCTTGCCAACGCGAAGTCCAGCCGACCTGCAGCTTGCGCACTGCGCTATCGAGCGGAGATCGGATGTGCTACTCAGTCCATCCAAGCGGACGGAGACCGCGCGAGGTGATCGAATGTTCTGGAAGCACGTCCTGAATCGGAACTACTCCCCCAACGAGCGCGATAGCGCAGCCGCGGACCTCATCGAAAAGTGCGGCTACGCGGCCGCGGCGCTGACCATCGTCCCCATCCCGGGGACGGAGATCGTCGCCGTCATGCCCATCCATGTGGGCATGGTCGTCGGACTCGGCCACATCTACGGCCAGGAGATTACGAAGCAGTCGGCCACCGACATGGTATTGCGGATCGGGGCCACCGTCGGTCTATCGCTGGTCGGCAGTCGCCTGGCCACCACCGCGGCCAAGGTACTGCTGCCGGGACTGGGCGGCCTCCTGGCCGCCCCGCTGATGTTCGCATCGACCTACGCCATCGGTTCCGTCGCCCGCGCGTACTTCGAGTCGGAGGGCAACCTCACTGAAGACGAGATGAAAGACGTCTACAAACGCGCCAGCGCGGAGGCGAAAAGCAACTTCGATCCTCAAAAGGCAAAGTCCGAAGAGGCGAAGCAAGCGGCCACCGAAGCCGCCCAGACGGGCGCATCGGAGAGCCCCGAGGAGCGGCTGGTGCAGCTCAAGAAGCTGCTCGACCAAGGCCTGATCGAGCAGTCCGAGTACGACCAGACCAAAGCCAAGATCCTCGAGAAGCTGTCGAGCTGATCGATCTTTGCCCGCTGGCTGCGCGGGCGGTCATCGCCCCCGAAATCGGGCGTCGCGCCGCTCGATGAACGACTGCAGCCCCTCTTGCGCGTCTTCGCTAGCCATGAGCTCACGGGCCCGCGTCGTCAGCCTCGCGGCCTCCGTATCCACGCCGTCCCGCATCGCGGCTCTCGCCGAAAGCAAGGAAGCGGTGACCGCGAGGGGGGCCTGAGCGGCCACCCGCGCCGCCATCCGGTCGGCAGCCGCCTGCAGCTCATCGACGGTGGTGACCTCCTGCACGAGGCCAATCCGGTAACCCTCGGCCGCGTCGAATACGTCGCCGGTCAGCAGATACCGCATGGCGTTGTGCCAGCCTGCGACCTGATGCAGGCGGAGGGTCGCACCGCCGAAGGGATAAATCCCGCGCTTGACTTCGATCTGTCCGAACTTGGCGTTGTCGGCGGCAAGCACGATGTCCGAAGCCAGCGCGAGCTCCGTGCCGATCGTCAAGCACCAGCCCTCACACGCGATGATCACCGGCTTCGTCCGCCGCCGGGGCCCCAACGCCAGCGGATCCACCGAGTCGACGGGGAACAGCTTGCCGCCCTCCTGTACGCTGGGCCCCACTTCCGCCAGGTCCAGGCCGGCGGTGAAGTCGGACCCGTGGGCGAACAGAACCGCGCACCTCAGGTTGCCGTCCTCTTCGTACGCGGTGTAAGCCTCGGCCAGCTCTCGCAACATCCGAACGTCGAAGGCGTTCTTCTTTTTCGGGCGATTGAGCCCGATTCGGGCCACGTGTTCGGTTCGATCGAAGGTAATGCGGTCATCCACTCCGCGATGATGACGGACCGATCGACGGTTTGGCCATCGATTCCGATCGGCGGCCTCTGGACACCGTGCCCAAGGATCTCTATGAGCCCGGCGGGAGTTGCCGTGCCTCGATTCAAAAAAGAGTCTCGTTTGAATGCCAGCGCCGAGAAGGTCTTCGCTTTCCATGAAGCCCCCGACGCGTTCGAACGCCTCCAGCCGCCGTGGCAGACGACGGAGATCGTGAAGCCGCCCGCGTCGTTGGAGGTCGGAACTCAGGTCGTCGTGAGGGTCAAGATCGGGCCCCTATGGCCGCGCATCGTGGCCGAGCACGTCGAATACGAGGCCGGGCGGATGTTCGCCGACCGGATGATCGAGGGCCCCTTCGCCGAGTGGTACCACCGACACATCGTCACCCCCCTCGGCCCGCAGGAAAGCCTGCTCACCGACGACATCACCTATCGAGTACCCTTCGGGCCTCTCGGCGAGCTCGCTGGCGGGTGGTTCGTGCGCGGCCAGCTCGAGAAGCTGTTCGAGTTTCGACACGATGTGACCCGACGCGCGTGTGAAGGCGCAGTCTGACCTGTCACCGGATCACTCGATCGCGACGGGCAGATGTCGCTCGAAGTGCTGAACGAGCTTGTTCAGCAAGAAGCGCGCGTGATGAGGGCGTGCGGTCCACCGGTGGGTCGCCCCGGGGGCCACCACGAGGTCGAAATCTCGGTCGGCCTTCATCAGCGCCTCGGCGAGAACCGCGGTGGTCTTGAACGGCACCACGCCGTCCATCAGTCCGTGAATGATCATCAGGTGGCCCTGCAGACCGTCGGCGTGGCGAACCGCTCGCCGTTCGAAGGCCTCCGGATGGGTGTCGGGGCGCCGAGTGACGGCCACGTCGTCGCTGCCGAAGAAACGAGGGTCGGTGGCCGGCGCCCCCGCCACCGCGGCATCGAACAGCCCGGGCCGCTTGAGCATCGAGTACACCGCGACCAACCCCCCGTAGCTCGAGCCGAACACACCGACGCTGGACGTCTCGGCCCAGGGCTGGGTGCCTAGCCACTCTTTGGCCGCCTGCAGGTCATCGAGGTCGCCGCCCCCCCACTCGAACAGGAACCGCTCTCGGAAGGCCCGCCCGTATCCCGTCGAGCCCCGGACGTCGACCTGCATGACCGCATATCCCCGGTGCACGAGAAGCTGCTTGAGCAGGCCCCAGCGACCGTCCCAGCGGTTTCGGACGGTGTTGACATAAACCGGGCCGATCAACACCGGTACCCGCGCCCCCTCGACCGCAGCCGCCGGCAACCACACCTTGCCGTGAAGCAGAGGCTCGATTCCTGCCGGCCCTTTGAAGCGAACGTACCGGGGCGCGACGAGCTCGGCCGCGTCGAGTCGGGGCGTGCCCGCTTTCGTGACCTGAACGCTGGTGGCGTCTTTGTCGGCATCCAGAGGAACCAGCCACAGCTCCGGAGGCCGCAGATCATCGCTGACGATCGTGGCCACCGTGCGCCCATCGGGGGCCACGGTCGGGCGATGGGTGCCTACGAGCCCCGTGACCCGGGACGTCTTGCCGTCGGGGGTCACCCGGCGGACCTGACGCTCAGCGGGGGTCGGCGCGCCCGCGACGTAAAGAATGCTGCCGTCGGGAAGGGACACCGGGGGCCCGAAAGCGTCGGCATCGAGCGGCGTCACCGGCCGCCGCGACTTGGTCTTGGGATCGACCGCGTAGATCCGGTAGCGCTCGTCGAGGTCCGCGGTCACGTACACCCGATCGTCGCTGCCCCACGCCGAGGCCGCTTCGGTGTATACGCGGGTCTTGCGCTCGTCTCGCCAGATCGACCGGGCGATCAGAGTCGGTCCCGCGACGTGAAGCTCGCGCACGGTGTTGTCGTCGGACATGCGGTCGATGAGGAGCCGCCCCTTCGGTGACCACGCGATGTTGACGACCATCATCGCCGTCGTCTTGGGCAGCGCGATGGTGCGCAGCCGGCCACGCCGCACGTCGACGACGCTGACCGTTCGTCGCTCGTTGGTATCGCCAGGATACGTCCGTCGCATCGGATTGGGCTCGGTCTCTTCGCCGAGGTAATAAGGAAAAGGAACTTTTCGGAGCCCCCGGCGGTCGACGACGTGGACCGCGATCCGTTTTCCGTCCGGTGACCACGCGATGACCGGCGTGCCGCTCGCCCATGTTGCCGACCCGACCTCGCGGTCTCGACGGGCGTAGACCCCGAGCCCGGCCGTGGACGGCCCAGGCACAGCGAGTTGGGTCAACCGGCGAGCTTTGCCGCCGCCGGTGGCCACCACCCACAGGTCGCCCTCTTTCAGATAGGCCACGGTCTTGCCGTCGGGCGACACGGCGAGGTTGCTCTTCGTTCCGCCGTCGGTGGTCAGTGGCGTGGTCTTTCCGTCGGCCGCGACCCGGCTCAGGTCGCCGCCCCGAACGACGATCATCTGCCCGCTCGGCGTCCAGGCGAAGGCCGATACGCCCGGTTCGGCCGCGGTGAGCGCATGCCGCTGAGACCCGTTGCGCCCGACGACCCAGACCTCGGGCGAGGTGCCGCCCTCTCCTGCCCACAGAAAAGCGAGCTGTCCGCCGTCGGGGGACCACGAGGGCGCAAAGGGCAGAGGACCGGTCAGTCGCTCCCCGTCCACCACGTCGTCGATCGTCAGCCCCTCGGCGCTCGCCCGGTCGAGGTCGGCGAGGATGAGGGCCTTGGCGGCGAATACCGCCGTCAACCATGCTGCGCGCATCGCCGGGGACTGTACTCGCAGACGCGCCAATGGGGAAAAGAACGTCCGTCCGACGTGCACCGACCGGCGATCTGGCCGTCGCGCTTGAACCCGCCGCGTGGGCGTCGTAGCGTCCGCCCCCGCATTGGCGGCCTCTTCGGACACTCGGGGCTCGACGTCCCCTCCCTTCGTCTCGGCGACTGCTGTTCCTCGGGATCCATACCTGGAAAGACCTGTCGGGCTCCGCCGCCGCCTGGTACTTCCGTTCCACCCCAGTGTGGCGCATCGTCATGGCCGTCGCGAGCGTCATCTTCGCGCGGCAATGGCAACGGCTTCGCCAGCGCGGGACCGATCCCCGCGCGATCTTCGATACGCTTCCCCCAGTGAGTCCTCCATGAGCACCGTTGAACGCATCACCCTCGCCCCCGGCCTCGAGATTTCCCGGCTGATCACCGGTCTGTGGCAAATCGCGGACATGGAACGCGGTCGCGCGCCCCTCGACCCAGGACCCACGGCCGCGCAGATGGGTAAGTACGTCGACGCCGGGCTGACCACCTTCGACATGGCCGACCACTACGGCTCGGCCGAAGTGATCGCCGGTCACTTCGACCGGGCGCGCCCTGGTCAAGCCCAACTGCTGACGAAGTGGGTGCCTCCGCCGGGCCCGATCTCGGCCGCCGACGCGAAGGAAGCGGTCGAGCACGCGCTCGCGCGGCTGGGTCGAGAGAGGATCGATCTGTTCCAGTTTCACGCCTGGAACTACGCCGACCCGAGCTACATCGATGCGCTGCTACATCTGCGCGCCCTTCAAGACGACGGCGTCATCGGCCATCTCGGTCTGACGAACATCGATACCGCTCACCTCCGTTTGCTGCTGCACAGCGGATTTCGCATCGCTTCCAACCAGGTGTGTTATTCCCTGCTCGATCGCCGCGCCCGTGGCGAGATGACCGCCCTGTGCGAAGCCCACGGGGTGAAGCTGCTGGCGTTCGGAACCCTGGCCGGAGGCCTGCTGACCGAGCGTTGGGTCAGCGCGCCGGAGCCCGACGCGGACGCGCTGAAGACGTGGTCGCAGATGAAGTACAAGCGCTTCATCGACGCCGCCGGGGGATGGGGCCGCTTTCAGAAGCTCCTCGAGGTCGTGCAGGCCACGGCGCGACGTCTCGGCGTATCGATGGCCAATGTCGCGACGAAGGCGATCCTCGACGAACCTGGGGTGGGGGCGGTGATCGTCGGGGCTCGGCTCGGCGAGACCTCGCACATCGACGACAACCTTCGGATATTTGATCTGGAGCTCGACGACGAGGCGACAGCTGCGATCGAGGAGGCCGTGGCCGGCCTGGAGCCGATCCCGGGCGACTGCGGCGACGAGTATCGGCGACCGCCGTTCCTGACCGCGTCCGGTGACCTGAGCCATCACCTCGATCGATTACCGGCCCCCTACCCCACCGAGGAAGGACCCGCCGGTCGGGTGCGGGCGGTCAGCGGAACGGTCTGGGAGTACATCGCGGGGTACGCGCGAGCGGTCCGGGTTGGGGATCGGATCCTGGTCTCGGGGACCACGTCGACCCACGGCCCTCGAGTCATCGGCGGCAACGACGCCGCATCTCAGGCAACGTTCTGTCTCGACAAGATCGAAGGCGCGCTCCAGTCGCTGGGGGGCCGTATCGAGGACGTCGTCCGCACCCGAATCTACGTTTCGACCCTCGACGTATGGGAGGACGTATCGCGGGTCCACGGGGCTCGGTTCAGCGCCGTGCGCCCGGCCAACACCCTGGTCCAATCCGGCCTCATCGGCGACGGCTATCTGGTGGAGATCGAAGCCGAAGCCGTCGTCGCCGGTGAGTGACCACCGAGGAGACAACGATGACCGTGAACGACATCCTCCGCACCGATGGCTTCGTAGACGGCCGATGGGTCGCCGCCGACCGACGGTTCCCGGTCGTGAACCCCGCCACCGGCGACGTGTTGGCCGAAGTCGCCGACGCCGACGAAGATCTCGCGGCGCGGGCCGTACAGGCCGCGGCCAACGCGTTTCCCGCGTGGAAGGCGATGACCGGCAAAGCGCGATCGGCCGTGCTCCGCCGATGGAACGACCTCATCCTGGATGCCACCGACGATCTCGCCCGGCTCATGACCCTGGAGCAAGGCAAGCCCCTGGCGGAGTCGGCGGGGGAGGTGAAGTACGGCGCATCGTTCATCGAGTGGTTCGCCGAGGAAGCGAAGCGAGTCTACGGTGACGTCGTTCCGCCCCACGCCGACGGGCGCAGGATCGTCGTCCTCAAAGAACCGGTTGGGGTCGTAGGCGCGGTGACCCCCTGGAACTTCCCCATCGCGATGATCACCCGCAAGGCGGGTGCGGCGTTGGCCGCGGGCTGTACGTTCGTCGTCAAGCCGGCCGAAGACACCCCGCTGTGCGGGCTGGCCCTGGCCGAGCTCGCCCAGCGCGCCGGCCTTCCCCCCGGGGTGTTCAACGTCGTGCCGACGTCGACGCCGGCCCCGGTGGGCAAAGTTCTGACCACGCATCCCCTCGTACGCAAGTTTACCTTCACAGGCTCCACTGCGGTCGGCAAGACGCTCCTCGCCCAGTGCGCGTCGACGGTGAAGAAGGTGTCGATGGAGCTCGGCGGCAACGCGCCGTTCATCGTGTTCGACGACGCCGACCTCGACGCCGCAGTTCAGGGGGCGATCGCTTCGAAGTACCGAAATGCCGGTCAGACCTGCGTGTGTGCGAATCGGATGCTGGTGCAGTCTTCGGTGTACGAATCCTTCGTGGACAGACTTGCCGCGGAGGTCGAGCGGTTCAAAGTGGGCAACGGGCTCGACGACGGCGTCACCATCGGGCCCCTGATCCACCGAAAAGCCGCCGATGACGTCGAGGCGTTGGTCAAAGACGCTGTGGCCTCCGGCGCTCGAGCGCGGGTCGGCGGCGGTCGCTCCGACCTCGGGCCCACGTACTTCGAGCCGACGGTGCTCACGGATGTCGCGCCGACGATGAGGGTCTTCTCGACCGAGATCTTTGGCCCCGTGGCGCCCGTGTTCGCGTTCGACGACGAACAGGAAGCGATCGCCATGGCCAACAACACGCCGTACGGGCTCGCAGCCTACTTCTACGCCCGCGACGTCGGTCGGGTGTGGCGGGTGATGGAGGGCCTCGAGTTTGGGATGGTCGCCGTCAACGACGGGCTGCTGTCCACCGAGGTCGCGCCATTCGGGGGGATGAAAGAGTCCGGCCTCGGGCGAGAAGGCTCTCGCCACGGCATCGAGGACTACATCGAAATCAAGTACGGCCTGTTCGGCGGCCTGTAGTCGGCGCCCTGTAGTCGGCGCATCGGTCGCGCCCTTGCTCCATTCACCCCGACGCCGGTACAACGATCGATGATGTCGGACCGAATCCCTCGCGACCCCGAGAACGACTACACCCGAGAGCAGGCGGACGCGCGGCGCAAATTTGCGGCGGACAAAGCGGGGGTGACGCTGAACCATGTCGGTCACTACTCGGTCGACCCGGCGACCCTCCCCGGCAACGTCGAGAACTTCATGGGGGTCGCGCAGGTCCCGATCGGGCTCGCCGGCCCTCTGCTGCTCCACGGCGAACACGCCAAAGGCGAATACTTCGTGCCGATGGCTACCACCGAGGGCACCCTCGTCGCCAGCTACAACCGGGGCATGAAAGTGATCGCGGAGAGCGGCGGTGTGAAGACCACGATCGTCAAGACCGCCATGCAGCGGGCGCCGGTCTTTCTCTTCGATAGCGCTCGACAAGCGCGCGACTTCGGCCAATGGCTCACCGAACGTTTCGACGACATCAAGGCCGCGGCCGAATCGTCCACCAGCGTCGGCAAGCTCGTGGACATCCAGCAGTTTCCGATGGGGCCGCACCTTTACACCCGTTTCAACTACACGACCGGCGATGCCGCCGGCCAAAACATGGTCGGCAAGGCGACCGCCGCCGCCTGCGAGTGGATCCGGAGCCGACGCAACGTGCGGCTGTACCTGACCGGCGCCATGGACACCGACAAGAAACACTCGATGGTCAACGCGCTCCTGACCCGGGGACGCAAGGTCATCGCAGAGGCGGTGCTGGCCCGGGAAGCGGTCATCGAGCGGCTCGGCGTGACGCCCGAAGAGCTGTTTCAAGGACGCTTCGTCCACCTCGCGGGCGGATACATGGCCGGCTCCGCCTACGTCGGCGCTCACGCCGCCAACGGCCTCACCGCGCTATTCATCGCCACCGGTCAAGATGTCGCGAACGTGTCGGAATCCCACGCCGGGATCGCGTTCACCAAGGTGCTGGACAACGGCGACTACTACTGGTCGATCACCCTCCCTGCGCTGATCGTCGGGACCTACGGCGGAGGCACGGGCCTGGCCACCCAACGCGAGTGTCTCGAGATGCTTAGGTGCTACGGAAGCGGCGGGGCCGAGAGGTTCGCCGAGATCTGCGCGGCGGTGGTGCTCGCCGGCGACATCTCGCTGAGCGGCGCGGTGCTGGCCGGAGACTGGGTTTCGAGCCACGAGAAGTATGGCCGCAATCGGCCTTGACAGAGGGACTCGCCATGCTGCGCCAAGGATCAGTCTTCGTTCTGCTCGTCGCCGCCGGCTTCGCGTGTAGCGACGACGAAGAGCCGGGCCGCCTCCTGACCACCTTAGATCTCGCCGCCGCCACCGAAGGCGTCGAGAGGATCTACGGATCGGTATCCACCGGCCGGTTCGGCGTCCCCGTGGCCAGCGGCCACGACGTCGACGGCGACGGGCGGATGGATCTCGCGATGTCTGCGATGCTCGCCAGCCCCGACGGCCGAATCGAGGCCGGCCAGGTCTTCCTGGTCTTCGGCAACGGACAGATCGGTGGAACGCACGATACCGGCCAGGCCGATCCGACGATCCTTCCCATCTACGGCGTCGGCCGCCGAGAGAGCACGGGCATCGAAGTCTGGATGGATGACGTCACCGGCGACGGTCTGGGTGACATCATCGTCGGCCGCTCCAATATGTCGCGGGAGGAC
>JANQQN010000502.1 GCA_028289325.1 Myxococcota bacterium
GGGTCCCGGTCCGGCGAAGCCGGCCCACCCATCTTCGCTCGCCTTTGGCTCGCTGCGCGCCTTCGGCTTGCGGGGGTCTTTGGGTCCCGGTCCGGCGAAGCCGGCCCGACTGCCAGGACGGTAGGAGTGCTGCGACTGCCAGGACGGCAGGAGTGCTGCGCTGGCCAGGACGGCCAAGCGCAGCCGCTGGCCAGGACGGCCAAGCGCAGCCACCCATCTTTGCTCGCCTTTGGCTCGCTGCGCGCCTTCGGCTTGCGGGGGGGCTTTGGGTCTGGGTCTTTGGGTCCCGGTCCGGCGAAGCCGGCCCACCCATCTTCGCTCGCCTTTGGCTCGCTGCGACTGCCGGGACGGCCAAGCGATGCCGTTCACCGTGATTGCGGCGAGGCGGGGGAGGGAGTAGCCACGGGGTGTGCACGGCTGGCTCCTCGCCCGACTGCTGGTCGCGGCGTCGGTTTCGGGAAAGGTCGTTTGGACGTCCGCAGTGCCGCCGCTCACGGTGCGGGCGCCGACGGATCCGCATGTCTGCGGTCGGCAAGGCCCGGTGGCCCGGTTGCGTGTTCAGGCCGGACCGGGCGGGGTGATCCCCGCGGCGGTGGTGTTCATCGATCCACCGGTCGCCCCGCCGGCCCCGCCCGGCGACGCGCGCATCAGAGTTCGGAACTGCCAGTTCGGGCCGCGGATTCTGGTCCTCGCGGCGGGAAGTACCCTGTCCGTCGAGAACGATGACCCGTTGCTGCACAACGTGCACGTTCGCGACGAGTCCGGTCGCTCCATCGCCAACTACACGCTGCCGCTTCGTGGACAACGAACGCCGCCCATCGTGTTGACTCGCCCGGGCGCTTACCGAATCGAAAGCGACGCGGGCCATTTTTGGATGAACGCGTGGGTGTGGGTCGTCGCCCACGGCTCGGCGACCCAGACCGACGAGCAAGGTCGCTTTCGCCTGTACGCTCCGCCGGGCCGCTACAGCATCGTCGCTTGGCACCCCGACCTGGGCATCACCAGGGCCACCGTCGTGCTGTCGAATGCCGCGGAGGCGGCGGTCGAGCTCCTCTTTTAGACGCAAATCGCGAACCGGAGCGGGCGACCTGCTATGCTCACGATGATTTGAATGACGCTTTACCCGCCTCCGGTTCGGGGTCCGAATTGGCCACCATCCCGAATCACGAGCTGTTCAGGAACCGGGAGCTGTCGTATCTCGCGTACAATCGCCGGGTCATCGAGGAGGCCGCGGATCCCCGAGTCCCTCTCCTCGAACGCCTGAAGTTCGTCGCCCTCGTCGGAAAAAACCTCGACTCGTTCTTCATGGTCCGGGTCGCTGCGCTTCGGCAGAAGCTCAAGGACAAGATCCTCGAGGCGGGGCCGGACGGAATGCTGCCTCGCGAGCAGCTGCAGGCGATCCGGACCGAAGTGGCGGCGCAGGTCGCGGAGCAGGAGCGGGTGCTCATCGACGAGGTCATGCCTGCGCTGGCTCGAGAGCGCATCGTCGTGGCCAACGTCGTCGATCTGCCGCCGACCGCGCAATCCGCCCTGAAAGCGCGCTTCGAGACGGAGATGTTCCCGATGCTGACGCCGTTAGCGGTGGATCCCGGACACCCCTTTCCGTACCTCAAGAACCGGAGCCTGAACCTCGCCGTCCACGTCGTGCCCGAGGCAAGCCCGGCGATCGGCACCATCCCCCTGCTCGCGGTGGTTCAGGTCCCGTCGCTGTTGCCTCGATTCATCGACGTGAGCGTCGATGGTCGGACGGCCTTGGTGTTCATCGAAGACCTGATCACTCACCATGTCGGGCAGCTGTTTCATGGGATGCGGCTCGAGGAGTGCATCCCGTTCCGAGTGGTGCGAAATCGAGACCTCTCGTTCGCCCACGACGATGACGTCGACCTGCTGGAAACGGTGCAGCGAGAGCTGCAGAATCGGTCGCGGTACGACGCGGTGAGGCTGGAGATCGGCTCCGACGCGACGGAGATGCTCCGCGAGCGCCTCTCGAAAGCGCTGGGCCTCACCGAGGACGACGTGCAGACCCATCGGGGCCCGCTGGCCACCGTCGATCTACTCGACCTCATCGACGTCGTGGGGCGGTCGGATCTCCGCGACGACCTGTTTCAGCCCGTCCGGTCGTCGGTGTTCACCGACGACAGTCTTTTTCAGGCCATCGCGCGGCAAGATGTCCTGCTTCATCACCCCTATGAGTCGTACGATGCCGTGCTGCGGTTTCTTCGCACCGCGTCGACGGATCCCCGGGTCTTGGCCATCAAGCAGACCTTGTATCGAATGCATCGTAACTCACCGCTGCTCGAGTACCTGATCCAGGCCGCAGCCAACGGGAAGCAGGTCACCGCGTTGGTGGAGCTCAAAGCCCGCTTCGACGAAGAGACCAACGTCGAATGGGCGCGAGCGCTCGAAAATTCGGGGGTCCACGTGGTGTACGGGCTGCTGCCTCTCAAGACGCACTGCAAAGTGACCATGGTCGTTCGCCGCGAGACCGACGGGGTGCGGCGATACATCCATCTCGGTACCGGCAACTACAACGAGGCGGTGGCGAAGCAATACGTCGACCTGTCGTTCTTCACCGCCGATGCCGCCGTCGGCGACGACGTGGCCGACCTGTTCAACCTCCTGACCGGGTACGCGGAGTCCCCGAACTGGCGGAAGATCGTGGTCGCGCCGGTGGATCTTCGCGCGCGGATCATCGAGCAGATCCAGCGAACGTCGGAGGTCGCGCGGCGCGGGGGTCGCGCTCGTATCATCTTCAAGTCGAATACGCTGATCGACACCGACACCTCCCGCGCGCTGTGCGCGGCCTCCCAGGCCGGGGTCGAGACCATCCTCCTCATCCGGGGGCCGTGTACGCTCAAGGTGGGCCTGCCGGGGGTCAGCGACCGGATTCGTGTCCAGATGGTGATCGACCGCTTTCTCGAGCACGGGCGGGTTCTGTACTTCGGCCGGGACGACGAGGAAGACGTATTCATCACCAGCGCGGACCTCATGCACCGCAACTTCGACTGGCGGGTGGAAGTCATGCTCCCCGTCGAAGACCCGGCGATCAAGCGCCGCCTCATCGACGAGATCCTCGGCAGCGAACTGAAAGACAACTCGAAGGCCGCGGTGCTGCAGGCCGACGGTCGTTATCGGCGGCAATACGCCGACGATCTGCCGCCGTTTCGCGCCCAGTCCCACTTCATCCAGCTGGCTCGAGAGCGGGCAGTGACCGAAAACGGCGAGGAGACGCCCGGAGAATAGGGCTCGGCCTCGAATCTCTGGCCTCCTGCCGGGGCGGCTGTGCGAATCTGCGGCGTTCACGCGGCAGGAACGAAGGGTTTGGCGGCCCCCCGAGGGGTCGTCGTTGACTCCCCCGTCACACGCGCCTAGAACCGCCTGCCGATGATCGTCGATCTTCATGTGAACCTCGAGTCCGAGGACGGCAGCCTCGTGGACCCCGAGCAGCTCGCGACCTCGGCGAAGTCCGCCGGGCTCGACGGCATGGTGGTGACCCAGGAAGGGGTCATGAAGCCCGATTTGTCGGGGTATCACTCCGCGGCGGAGGCCCAGGGCCTCACCCTTCTCGGCGGGGTTCGTCTGACCACCAACCATGGGTGGATCCTCTGTATCTTCCCCGACGGCGTGGATCTCGAAGATGGCTGGGCGGAGATGGACGGCGACCTATACGACGCCACCTCGGTCATCGATGCCACGGAAGCCCGAGGCGGGGCGACGGTTGCGCTGCGCCCCTATGACCGGGACCTCTCCAAGCCGATGGGCGATCATTTGTTCGTTCTGCATGGCCTGTCGGCGTGCGAGGTCCAGAACACCGGCCTGCCGGAGAGCGTCAACGCGCTGGCGTTGGAGGCTGCATCGAGCATGGAGATGCCGTGCATCGGGTCCAGTGGCGCGAAGGGGGCCGAGGGCATCGGCGCCTCGGCCACCCTGCTGCGAGACCCGGTCACCTCGGAAATGCAGCTCATCGAAGTGATTCGGTCCGGCGACTGCTGGCCGGTGACCTTCTCCGACCGGGTGCCGGTGGGCGACAACGGCAACGGGCGGGGCGGGCGCTCCCGGTCGCGCGGAGACGGTCGTGGCCGCGGCGGCGGCGGCCGAGGCCGCGGCGCCGACCGCGGCGGTCGTAGCGGCGGCGGAGGCGGTGGCGGCGCGCGAGGCCGCTCCGGTCGCGGCAACGGGGGCGGCACGCGCGATGCCTCGGCCAGCCGGTCTCGAAAGCGGCGCCGAGGCCGCGGAGGGCCGAGACCCGACGATATCGGCAACCGCGCTTCGCCATCGTCGGTCCCCGTCGACGACAACATCGGCAATCGCGTGACCCCCGAGGAGCGCCTGCCGGCCGAGGACATCGGCAACCGGCTAAAGCCGGGCGAGGTCTCGCCCTACCGAACCAACGCCGGCGACGAAGACCCCGGCAACGATTGACTTCAACCCGGCGTCGGCGACGGTACCGCGCCCTCGCATAGGTCGATCAGCCATTTGAGCTCCGGGTCGTTGCCGTGGCGCGCATGCCACATCGCCGACAGGGTAAAGGTCGGCAGCTCGATGGGCGGCGGCCGGCGAACGAGGTCGTATCGCTCCGCATACACATGGGCGATGTGCTCGGAGATGGTGAGCACGCAGTCCGAGGTGGCGACCAGGGCGGGGGCCGACGAGAAGCTGCTCACGGTGAGGGCGATCCGGCGCCGAAGCCCGGCCTCGGCGAGCCGGTCGTCGACGATGCCCCACGCTTGCCCTCGTGGCGAAACCAAGATGTGGTCGAGGTCGGCGTAGCGACGGGTCGTCCACCGACGTTCGAGGGCCGGATGGTCCTGCCGGAGCAGGCAGACGAAGCGGCTGTCCATCATCGGACGGAGGCGGACATCGTCCGGAAGTCCGTGGTCGCCATACACCCCGAAGGTGACGTCGAAAGCACCGTTGCGCAGTCCGACGACCCCGTTATCCGTAAGGGGCCGCACGTGTAGGTCGACCTCGGGGGCGAGGCGACGGGTGGCGACCGAGAGCCGGGGCAGCAGCACGATCTCGAAGAAGTCGTTGGCGCCCAGAACGAACGTGCGGTCCAGGGCGCCAATGTCTCGCACGCCGTGGGGGCGATAGAGCGCCTGTACCCCGTCGAGCAAATGACGCAGCTCCTGGTGCAGGCGCGTCGCGCGAGCGGTGGGCACCATCCGTCGGCCGGCGCGGGTGAGTAGCTCATCCTCGAACTGGGCCCGCAGGCGGCCGAGCGCGTGGCTGGTCGCGGACGGGCTCAGGGATAGCCGATCCGCGGCCTCTTTGATGCTCTGCGCGTCGAGGAGGGCGTTGAGGACCACGAGCAGATTGAGGTCGACCTGCAATAGATGCATGGAATCGAATTGTAGCATGGTGATAATGCACTGGATGCAGTCGTGTGTCGTCCGTAAGACAGGGGCCAAGGAGGTCAGACATGACCAAGATGCTAGTGACGGGAGCGACAGGAACGATCGGCGGCCAGGTGCTGTCGATGTTGGTTGAAGCGGGGGTTGATGTACGAGCGGCGGTGCGTCGGCCGGAGGCCGCGAACCTTGGCGATGGCGTCGAAACGGTCGCGTACGATATCGAAGCGGGCACCGGCGTCGCAGAGGCTTTCGCCGGGGTCGAGCGGGCCTTTCTGCTCACGCCTTTCGTGCCTGGCTTCGAGGCGCTCACCCAACGGGCGCTCGACGCCGCGAAGGCCGCCGGCGTCCGACACGTGGTCAAGCTCTCCGCCGCGGGGGCGGATTCGAAGGCCGCCTCGTGGCTGGCCCGAAGCCACGGCAGCGGCGACGATGCGGCAGCGGCCAGCGGCATGAGCCACACCATCCTTCGTCCCACGTTCTTTCAGGACAACGTCCTCAACTACGCCGCGAGCACGATCCGCGAGCAGGGGACCTTCTACGGTGCCTCCAGCGGCCAGCCCGCCGCCTTCATCAGCAGCCGCGACGTCGCCGGCGTTGCCGTGCAGGCGCTTGTCCACCCCGAGTCGCACTCCGGCCGCATCTACGATCTAACGGGCGGGGAGGCGGTGACCGGGGAAGAGGTCGCGCGGATGCTGTCCGACGCGACCGGGCACAAGATCACCTACACCGACCTATCCCCGGAGCAGTACGCGCAGGGCATGCGCGACGCGGGGACCCCCGAGCCCTACGTCGAGGCGTTCGTCTGGCTCGAAGGGGTCAAGGCCGCCGGCTGGGCGGTGGCGATCAGTCCTCACGTCGAGGAGGTCCTCGGCCGCAAGCCGGAGGCCTACGCCGCGTTCCTCGCTCGCCATCGGTCGATGCTTCCGCGGCCCGTTTGACGAAGCTCGGCGCTGACACCTCACGGCGCGACGAGGTCGAGCCACGCGCTGGGGTTTCGAACCCCGGCCGTCTCCAGTCGGATTCTCGGCTCATCGTGCGCGCCGTCGATCTCCGAGCGGCGCGCTTGGGCCACGGCGGCCAACATCTCCATCCCCGTTTTTCCGAAGACCGCGGCCGCGTCGCCGAGTCGCTCGCGGGCCTCGGCCGTAAGGCCGAGCGACTGGAGGGCTCGACCCTCGATCAGGAGGCCCAATCCCATCGCCCATCGGCGGCCCTCCCTCTGCAGCTGGGCGGCGTCCGTTCGCGCCTGCGCGAGAAGGGGGCGCTGTCCCGGATCTTCTGCCACGGCCGCGAGGGCCGCCCGCGCCCGCAGATACAGCGCCTCGACGCGAATCAGCTGGACGCGGTCGTTGCCGTTCGCCGCGAGCTGGTCGACGGTGGGGGCGAAGCGCCGAAAAGCGTCCTTTCGGTCGCCGGTATACAGGTCGAGCTGGATCGCCGCTGCCGCCCGCCAAAAGCCGAGCATCGGCGCGCGATCCGAGGCCATGGGCGCGGCCTCGAGCTGCTGCCGGGCCCGGACC
>JANQQN010000513.1 GCA_028289325.1 Myxococcota bacterium
AGACTTCAACAGCATCGAAGAGGCGCTCACGCAAGTCCCGCCCGAGCCTCGTCTCGGCGACATCCGGCTGACGTACCAGTACCCGGCGTACACCGAACGGCCACCGAGAACCGTGACCGCGCCCTCGGGCTTCATCCGCGCGCTTCCGGGAACCGAGGTCCGAATCACCACCACTGCCCGCCAGCCCGTAGATCGCGCGGTGCTCCTGGTGAGCCACGGCGACGACGACCCCAACCCCCAGCAGATCTCCGTGCAGTCCGACGGTCGACGGCTGTCCGCCAAGCTCGTGGTGGCGCGAGGCGGTCGATACCGCTTTCGACTCATCGGCAGCGACGGGATCGTTCGGCAGGAGCGCCGGGGTCACGAGATCGAGCTCGAACCCGACGAAGCGCCGGTGGTTCGGCTCCTTCACCCCGAAGAGAGCCCGCTGGAGGTCAACGAGCGAGACCGATTGACGCTCCTGTTTTCGGCGCGCGACGACTTCGCGCTCGGGGAGGCCTCCGTTCACTGGCGCGTGTTGAGCTCCCCCCGCGAGGGTCGCGTGCGCCTCACCGCAGCGTCGGCCGGTCAGTCGAGATTCAGCGGTGAAGCGCCTTTCGACCTGTCGGGGCTCAACCTCAAGCCTGGGGATCGGGTCGCATACACCGTCGAGGTGCGAGACAACGACACCGTCAACGGTCCCAAGGTCGGTTCGAGCGCCACCAAGGAGCTCCGAATCTACTCCAAGCGGGCCCACCACGCCCGGGTCACCGCCCTGCAGGAGAAGGGACTCGACGAGCTCGTCCACATCCTCGGCGACAACCTCGACCGCGCTTTTGAGAACTTTCGAGCCACGGAGCGATATCGGCAGCTCCTCGACGGCGCGCAAGCGATCGTGAAGCGGGCGCTGGAGGCCGACGCGCTGATGCGCGAGATCATCGTTGCGATCAAGCGGGACCCCTTGGGTCGACCCCAGGTCGCGGAAGCGTTCGAGCGAGCGCGTCGAGACCTCCGCCGCTCGGCGACTCGCAAACGTCGGTCGGTGACCGTCGCCGCTCGAACCTTCAAGCGTCGAAAGGTCGCCGATACGAACCTCGGCGGACGAGTGCAGCGAGACCAGGGGCGAATGGTTCGCTCGCTCGAAAAGAACGTCGTGTATCTCGCGGATCTCATCAACGATCAGCGACTCATCGACGCCGAAGCGCTGGCCAAGGAACTCCGGGCCCAGCAGCAAGCGCTCCGCGACGCGCTCGAGGAATACAAGAACGCCCCTGACGAGCAAAAACGCGAGCTTATCGCGGAGGCCATCGAGCAGATCCGAAATCGGATCCAGGAGATCACCCGGGAGCTGGCCAAGCTCCGCAGCGCGATCCCTCAAGACTTCGTGAACCGCGACGCGCTGCAGCCGGAAGGGACCCGCGCCGACATGGACGCCGTGGAACGAATGCTGGAGGAAGGCGACTTGAACGCGGCCATGGACGCCCTGGACCGCATGCTCGAGCAAACCGAGCGCATGCTCTCTCAGCTCCAGGAGGGTCGACAGACGCTCCAGTCGCGCGAGTACAGCGAGATCCAGCAGCGGGCTCAACAGCTCTACGACGACCTACAAAAGCTCGAACAGGCGCAACGTGACGTCGCCGACCAGACCGAGGACGTCAGCCGTCAAACCCTCGAACGCATCAAGGAACGGCTCGGGGACGCGGCCGCGTTCATCAAAAAACAGGTCGCGCGCCTCAAGAAGGCCCGGTCATTTCTCGAAGATGGTCGGCCCACGCGCTTCATGCCCGACGTCGATCTGTTCGACCGGACCGACCGACGGATCCTCGACGGTATTCGAGCCATCGAAAGCCGCGACTTCGGGGCCGCGCAGGAAGTCTTGCAGAAGGCGGTCGAACAGATGGCCCGGCTGCAGATGGACGCCCGCCGGCGGATCGAACAGGCCCGACGGTTCGGCGACTTCATCGGCGAGCGCACCCAAGCGTCCGAACGCGCGCTGGGGAAAGCTCGAGCGCCGGTCGAAGAGGTCCTCAAAGACATCATGAAGCTGACCCCCAGTCCCGAAGACATGCTCTCGGGCTCGGAAGCCAAGAAGCTCGAGCAGCTGCGAAAGCGGCAGGATAAGCTCGCCAAGAAGGCGGAGCAGCTCGGCAAGGACATGGAGCAGCTCGGGGAGCAGCTCCCGATCGTCGGTCCGCAGATGGGATCGATGGTCGGCGAAGCGCAAGGCTCGATGAACTCGGCCAAGGACGGACTCGGAGACGGCGACGCCCCCGGGGCCCTCGGCCACCAGCGCAACGCCCTCGAAAAACTGCGCCAACTCAAGCAGGAGCTCGACAAGATGGGCGAAAACGGCACGAGCAACGGCAGCGGCGTTCCCCTGCCGTTCGGCACCCCGTCCGGCGGCGGCCAAGGACAGGGCGACTACGGCCAGGATCATCGGCCGGACGAAAGAGTGGAGATCCCCAAGCCCGAGGCCTACCAAGCGCCGGCTGAGTTTCGCCAGGACATCCTCGAAGCGGCCAAACAAGGGACGGTCGAACGGTACCGAGACGCCGTGCGCCGGTACTACGAGGAGCTGGTCAAGTGAAGCCGTGGACGACGATCTGGGCGGTGGCCGGCAGTCTCGCGCTGGCGCTACCCGCGGCCGCGGACTCACCGCTGGACGAGCATCCGGCCGGGCTCGAGGAGGTCCTGACCGGATTCAAAGCGCTGCGCGAGTGGCGCTACGACGAAGCGCGCCGCGTGGCCGAGTCGCTGCTG
Organism: Myxococcota bacterium; assembly: GCA_028289325.1. Taxonomy (GTDB): domain Bacteria; phylum Myxococcota; class Kuafuiibacteriia; order Kuafuiibacteriales; family Kuafuiibacteriaceae; genus JANQQN01. Next base: position 2,740 of record JANQQN010000513.1, read on the forward strand.
GACACCCGGCCCAACGACCCCTTCGTCACTGCCCTCGTGGGAACCGTGAAGATGTATCTCGGTGACTACGAAGGCGCGGTCACCGACCTTCGTAAGGCGCGGGACGCCGGCGTACCCGACCTGCTGCTCGCCGAGCTGCCGGCGGCGGAGGCCGCGCGAGCGGCGACCGAAGGCTACGCGGAGACCGTCGCCGAGCACTTCATCATTCGCCACCAGCCCGGCAAAGACGAGCTGCTCATTCCCTACGCCATCGATACCCTCGACCGGGCCCTCGACCAGATCGGCGAGCTTCTGGGATGGCGGCCCGAAGGCCGGGTCATCGTCGAGTTCTACCCTTCGGCGTCGACCCTCGCCAAGGTCTCCTCGTTGACCGACGATGATATCCGAAACTCGGGAACGATCGCCTTGTGCCGCTGGAACCGGCTGATGGTCACCACGCCCCGCGGGGTCATGTTCGGCTACTCGTGGCGCGATACGCTCGCCCACGAGCTCACCCACCTCCTGATCGGCGGCGCGTCCCGCAACACGGTGCCCATCTGGCTTCACGAAGGCATCGCAAAATACGCGGAGACCGCGTGGCGCAGCGAGCCGGGCCTCGGGTTGTCCGAAGAGGTGCAGCGTCGGCTGCGGACCGCGGCCGAGAAGAACAAGCTGATCCCGTTCGAGAAGATGCACCCTTCGATGGCCAAGCTGCCTACTCAGGAGCAGAGCAGCCTGGCTTTCGCCGAGGTCTTCACGTTCATCGAGTTCCTGGTCGCCAAGCAGGGCTGGTCGAGCATTCGCAAAGTCCTGTCGGTCATGGCCGAAGGCGCGAATGACGAAAAGGCGATCGCCGAAGTGTACGGAACGCCGCTGAAGCGACTGGCGAGGCGGTGGACGGCGTCCCTGAAGAAGCGCCCGATCCGGACCTCGGCCGGCGACGTCGTCCACGGCGAACGACGCCTGATCATCAAGGACAGCGGCGAAGTCCCGGATGATCAGCTACACGGCTTATCCAAGCAAGGACGACGGTTCGCGCGGGCGGCCGACCTCCTGTACGCCCGAGGTCGGGTCAAAGCCGCGCAAAAGGAGCTGCAAAAGGCCTACGACGCGACCAAGTCGCCCTTGATCAGCGCCAAGCTGGCGCTGCTGGCGCTCGGCAACGGAGACCTGAAGGCGGCGGAGACGGCGGCGCTCAACGCGATCGACGGGACCCCCGATCTGGCCGGCCCGAACATCACCCTCGCCGAGATCCTGCTCCGCACGGGGCGCACGGACAAGGCGTGGCTGCCGCTGGAACGCGCGGTGGACATCAACCCGTTCGATCCTCGGATCCACTCCCTCAGCCTGGCGCTGCTGGGCGAGGACGGCGATGCCGAAAAGAAGGCCCGGGCGGCTCGGGCTCTGGCCCTGATCTCCGCCCGACGGACGCCAGCGAGCCCGCGATTGGGTCAGGGCGGCCTCCTACAGGTCCAGGGTCCTCCTTTTCGGCGGGTGTTTCTGCGGGCGGAGCAAGACGGCGCACCAACGCTCCCCACCGCATTGGTCACGCCGACCCCCCCATTCGGGGTCAAACCAGGCCGGTACCGCCTGGAGCTGGTCCCACCGCAGGGGCCAGCGATCATTCAAACGATCCAGGTTCAGGCCACCGCCGCCGACGGGACGCCCCAGCAGGTGACGTCTCCGAAGGACGGGAGCTGACGTAACAAACGCATGAGCGAGACTATCGAAACCCCAAACCATCCGTCCGACGAGGTATTGGTCGGCGAGCTGCACGACGCCGTCGCGCACGCGAAAGCGGGCATTGGCCAGCGAATCATCGGGCAACACGACCTGATCGAGCAGCTGTTGATCGCCCTGTTTGCGAACGGTCACGCGCTGTTCGTCGGGGTCCCGGGCCTTGCCAAAACGCTGCTGATCCACACCCTCGCCGACGTGCTCGCGCTCGAGTTCAATCGGATTCAGTTCACGCCGGATCTCATGCCGTCGGACGTCACCGGCACCGAGGTCCTCAACACCGACGCGCGAACCGGCGATCGCACGTTTCGATTCGTGCCCGGGCCGATCTTCACCAACCTCCTGCTCGCCGACGAGATCAACCGCACGCCGCCGAAGACGCAAGCGGCCCTGCTCCAGGCGATGCAGGAACACACGGTGACCGCATCCGGTACCACCCACCAGATGCCCACCCCGTTTCACGTCTTCGCGACCCAGAACCCGATCGAGCAGGAGGGGACGTATCCGCTGCCCGAAGCCCAGCTCGATCGGTTCATGTTCATGCTCGAGGTCTCATATCCGACCGCGGACGATGAGGTCTCCATCGTCCGGGCCACGACCGGCAGCGCAGTGCCGGACATCAAGAAGGTGCTGAGCCCGGAGCGCATCATCGCCCTGCAGGCCTTGGTCCGTCGGGTTCCGGCCCCCGAAAACGTCGTCCGGCACGCCGTGGCCCTGGTCCGGGCCACCCGCCCCGAGAGCGCGTCGGAGCATCTGAACGGCGCCGCGCTGGCCCGCATCAAAGAGTTCGTGTCGTTCGGCGCCGGCCCCCGCGCGTCCCAGTACCTGGTCCTCGGCGCCAAAGCGCGGGCGGCGATTCAAGGTCGTCCGGTGGCCAACATTCAGGACGTGCGCGCGGTCGCGCTCGCGGTCCTGGCCCACCGCGTGGTCACCAACTTCCACGCCGAAGCCCAGGGCATCCGTTCGGCGGACCTCGTCCGCACCGTGCTCGAGTCGGTGAGCGGCTCGTCATGAGCGAGCGGACCGGGCGATCACCGGCGCCGCCGGAGGCTCCCCGACCGGCGGAGATCGATCCGCGAGTGCTCACGGAGATCGGCAATCTTGGCTTTCGGGCCCGGATCGTCGCCGACAGCGCCGTCGCGGGCCTGCACCGCTCCCGGAACCGGGGCACCAGCGTCGAGTTCGCCGAACACAAGGAGTACGCGCCCGGCGACAACCTGAGACACCTCGATTGGCGAGCCTACGCGCGATTCGACCGCGACTTCGTCAAGCAGTTCGAAGACGAGTCGAACCTGCGGGCCCTCGCGGTGGTCGACGCCTCGGGGTCCATGGGCTACCCACCCCCCGACCAGGCCGATCGCCTGTCGAAGCTCAGCTACTCGACCACCTGCGCCGGAGCGCTGGCCTATGTGTTGGCCCGTCAAGGCGACGCGGTGGGCGTGGCCAGCTACGCCGAAAAGCTTCAGATCCGAGTCCCGGCCCGGGCGCGACGCGGCCATCTGCAAGAGATCTTGTCGGTGCTGGAGGGCCTCGAAGCGAAGGGGCCGACTCGACTCAGCGAAGCGCTGGACAGCCTCGCGGAAGGCCTCAAGCGCCGGACCATCGTCGCCATCTTCAGCGACCTCCTCGACGGCGGCCTCGACGCGCTCGCGTCCGCGGCCCGCCTTCGGGCCCGCCGCCACGACGTCATCGTGTTTCACGTCCTCGATCCCGACGAGTTGGACTTCCCCTTCGAGGACAGCACCCGATTCGAGTCGATGGAGGACGACCGCGAAGTACAGATCGACGCCCGCGCGATCCGAGACGCCTATCTGGCGGAAATGGATCGCTTTCGCTCGCGCGCCGAGCAGGCGTGTCGATCGGCGCAGGTCGAGTACCGACTCGTACCCACCAGCGCGCCCCCGGGCCAGGTGATCGCCAGCGTCCTCGCGGGCCGGGTCCGGATGAGGAGCGCGCGATGAGCTTCGCCCAACCTTTGTTTCTGGCCGGGCTACTCGGGGCCCTGGTGCCGATCATCATCCATCTCATCCACCGCCGCCGACCGCGAAAGCAGCCGTTCCCGGCCATCGAGCTGGTCATCCAGAGCGTGCAGCGGGTGGAGCGGCGGTGGCGGCTGCGGCGATTTCTGCTTCTGGCCGCTCGCGTATTGCTGATCGCCGCCCTGGCGATGGCCGCCGCACGGCCCCTGTGGGGCCCGGATCTCGCCGCCACCCAGGAGCGGGCGGGTCCGGAACGGCTGGCGATCGTCATCGACGCCACCATGTCCATGCGCGCCCGGTACGACGGCGAGGCCAGCTTCGAGCGCGCCACGACCGAGGCACGCAACCTGATCGACGGCATGGGCGCCGAAGATATGGCGGTGCTGATCGCCGTCGATACGCCGCCTCGGGTCCTCGTCGAGCGGCCGACGGCCGACAAGGGCCTGTTGTTGGCCCGGCTTGGCGATCTCGAGCCTTCGTTCATGCCTGGCGATGCGGGAGAAGCGGTCAGCACCGCGGTGCAGACGCTGGGTATGGTCGAGCCGAACAACGCCCCCGACGCCGAAGACAAGCCGTCTTTTTCGGCGCGAGTGGTGGTCCTCTCCGATATGGCCCAATCGTCCTTTCAAGGCTCGGCGGTGGTCCAGGTGCCTGGCGTCGAGGCCTCGGCGCGAATCGAAGTCGTGGACGTGCTCGCGTCCGTCGCCGCCGAGCGCCGGACCAATCGAGCCGTGACCGCGATCGAGGCGGCGCCGGTACCGGGCAGAACCCCCCGCACGATCGAGGTGCGCACCCGCGTGCAGAGCTTCGCGCGGGAGCGAGACGGCCAGCCGCCGGAGCCGGTCGACGTCACGCTTCGGGAAGCCGACCGGGACCTCGCGCTGGCGACGACCGACGTGGTGCCGGGAACCATCGTCGACAAGGTCATGCGACACAGCTTCGAGTCAGCCGGCGCGCACCCGGTCACCGTGGTCGTCGAGCCCGACGCGCTGGCGGAGGACGATGTCCGATACGCCAAGGTGAATGTGCGGCGGCAGGTCCGGACCCTCGTCGTCGACGGTGCGCCTTCCGGAGTGCCCAAGGAAGACGAGGTCTTCTACCTGGAGCGTGCCCTGCAGACCGGTGCCGCCGACCAGCCGCCCCCCCGGATCATCGGTGCCGACGACATGCCCCGAGCGGACCTCGCCGGCTTCGACGTGGTCATCCTGGCCGGGGTCGACGTTTTTAATCGAGAGGAAGGCGCGCGCTTGATTCAGTTCGTCGAAGCCGGCGGGGGGTTGCTGGTCACCACTTCGAAGTCGCTGGACGCCGAGCTGTACAATTCCGAGCTCGGACGGTTGCTGCCCAGACTGTTGCGGGGGCTGAAAGAAGCCGACATCGATCCCCGCGGTGCGGTCAAAACTTGGCGTCTAGAGCCCCCGAGCCCCGACGATGCGATCGCCCATCTGTTCCGCGGCGAAGCCGTCGGCGGGCTCCTTTCCACCCAAACATCCGCGTACTGGCTGCTGCAGCCCGAGAGCGATCGCACGCCGATTGCGGTCCACCTGCGCTACCAAGACGGTCAACCAACGCTCGTGAGCCGGTCGTTCGGCTCCGGCCGTACGGCCCTGTTGACGACGTCCATCGATCGCGACATGACGGATCTTCCGATTCGGCCGGCGTTCGTCCCCCTGATTCGTCAGCTTGTTCTGTACCTCGGTCGAGCGCTCGAGCGTCCTGACGACCGCCGCACAGCGGTGGGCCAGCCGCGGGTGGTTCGGGTTCCGGAAGGCGCCCGACGCCTGCAGGTGGTCGGGCCCGACGGGCGGCAGACCGAGCTCACGGATCTCGATCAAGATGACGTGACGTTCGAGCACACTCGCCTGCCCGGGCACTACCGAGTGTTGGCCGCGTTTGCGGGCCCTCTCGAACCCGTGCCCAACGAGTACTTCACCGTCAACGTGGACACCCGGGAGTCCGACCTGAAGCCCCTGTCCACCGAGGAGGCGCGGGCCGTGCTTCTCGGCGAGACCGTCGCCGCCCCGAACGCGCCGCGAGCGAGCGCGGCGGGAATCGGACAACGGCTGGATCCGGAGGCCCTCGCTGCCCTCCTGCTGATGGTCATGGTGTTCGCGTTCGTGACCGAGAGCGCATTGAGCGCCTGGCGCTGAACCGATGAGGCGGCCTCGGTCCGCGACCGGTTAGGGCTCGCGGCCGCCCGGGCCGGGCGTCGATGGGCCTTCGTGCTCGGCGTCTTCATCCACGGCGCCTTCATCATAGGGACCATCGAACCGCATTCGGGCCAACTTCCGGAGGCGTTGGCGCTCGACGGGGGTCGCGAGATGCCAGTAGGCCCGCTTCGCCAACCGGGCCATCAGCGCCTCGGCGAGGGAGCGGCCTCGGCCGCCCTTCACGACCACGGTCATGATCACCTGACGACCGTCGGGCATGAACACGATGCCGAAATCACACGTGCGCCGATACTGGCTACCCGTCTTGTGAGCGAAACGTACGTCGGCCGGGAGTCCCGCCCGCAGGCGGTTGGGACCGGTCTGCGTGTCGGCCATGATGTCGATCATCTCCGCCGAGTGGGCCGCGCTGACGATCTCCCCCTTGGCTAGTCGCTCGAGGAGATCGACCATCGCGACCAAAGGCGAGCTGTTGTAGCCCTGGCGGTAGTACCACTCGAACGCTTTCGCGTAGTCGGCGGCCGTGTATCGGTCCATGCTGTTCACCAGCTTCCCGAACAGGGCCATCCGCGCGTCGAGGCCTCGGGTCACGCCGAGGGTGTAGATGTCGTTGGCGCTCAGTCCGTCGGAACGAGGATTGATGCTCCGGTACACGATACGGCGGACATCGATGAGCGAGGTGATGGGACCGAATCCATCCACGCCTTCTCGTTCCAGGGCGCCGTTCACCGCGTCGATGCCCACCCGATTGATCAGCATGTCGGTGGCCGCGTTGTCGCTGCGCTGGATCATCGCTTCGGCGAGGATGCGCAGGGAGATCGGGGTGCCGTGGCGGAGGTAGTTGAGGAGCGGAGCGCCGTCGCGGACGTCTTCGGCGGTGTATCGCAGCTGTTCGTAGAGCCGAAGCTTCTTGTCTCTGACCTGCTGGAACAGCGCGATCAGCACGGGAATCTTGATCCCCGAGGCGAGGTACATGGGCGTCGACCCGTTGTACGTGTAGATGTTGCCCGACTGGACGTCCTTGACGACGAACGCGAACTCTCCGGGAAAACGACGAGCCTCAGCGACCACGTCCTTCTGCAGGTCGATCGGCCACTGCGGCAAAAACGGCCCCGGATTGGCGGCGACGGTGCTGAGCAAACCGAGCACGGCCGCGGAGGCGGTTACGGACACGCACCTATCCTGCCTGCTTCGCCGCGCCGACGCCACCGCTGGTTGTGCTGCCGTCGCTGGCTTACTGCAGCTGGTGGTCTTCGAGCGCCAGGTCGTACGCGGCCCGCGCGAGGGCCGCGAAAGCGGCTTCGGAACCGTTAACGTCCGGTGATTTGATACACGCAGCCACCACCAGCGGATGCCCGTCACGGAGGGTGATGATCCCGAGGTCACAGAGGCGACGAAACTGACTCCCTGTTTTGTGGGCCACCCGAGTGCCCCGCGGGAGCTTTCCCAGCAGGCGATGTCGGCTCGTACGGGCCGCGCTCATCAGCTCGAGCATATCTAAGCTCGCCTGTCGGCTGACCAGCTCTCCTCGGCACAGCTTCTCCAGCAACAGCCCCACGGAGGCCATGGGCGCCGAGTTCACCCCGGTGTCGTAGAATCGTTCGTAGGCATCCCAGAGCATCTGCTTGCTGAAGGTCCCGGAAGGCTGACCCAGCGCCCGCTCCAACGCCCGCAGCTGCGGCTCCCATATCTGGGTCCATCGGATCTTCCGGACCGCCAGCGGCGAAAGATCGTCGGCCAGGATATCGAGCTCCCGATAGACGCCTCGTCGAACGTCCAGAAGAAAGGTCAGGGCATGAAACCCGGGGATGCCCTCGGACGTGAGCCCAGCCTTCACCTCGGCCAGCCCCACCCGTCGGGCCAACATGTCGGACGCCGCGTTGTCGGAGGACCGCATCATCCAATCGAGCAGGGTGCCGATCGATATCTTCGCGCCGCGCCGGAGCTTGTTTACTCTCGGCGCGCCGTCTCGAAGATCGGACTCGTCATAGGTGATCTGCTCGTCGAAGTTCAGCCTGCCTTGCTCTCGTTGCCGAAAGACCTCGAGCATAAACGCGATCTTAACGCCGGAAGCCAGGTAGGCCGGTTCCTCCGCCCGGTAGCCGAACCGGTACCCGCGCCACGGGTCGGAGATGTAAATGAAGAGCTCGCCATTCAAGCCTTGGCGAACTTCGTCGAGGGTTTGCTGCATGCGAGGAGCCCACGGCGCGGCGAGGAAGATCTCGCTGGGCTGCAGATCCGCGAACGGCGGAGCAGGTCGGGCGGCGAGCGCCACCGACATCAGCCACCACGTCACGCCGGGCGTCACATGGCCACCCTAAGCACAGGACGACGCATCCCGCGAAGACACTATGTATGCGGGAAGTGTCGGCATAACCCTAGAGTGCCTCAAGTTTCGATTGAGACGAGGCCGAGCCGCGAGCTACGGGTGCGATGCCCATGAGGCCACGCGGGCGACGCCCATACCTCGTTTGCGCGACCTTTCTGGTGGCGGTGGGGCTGTGCGCGAGCTGCGCCCGTTCCGATCGGCAGCAGCGCCAGCAGCAGTTCGAGGCTCGGCAGGCCAAGATCGAGGCCCGCGGGTCCCCGGCTCGCGCCGGCCGTCGACGCCTGCGGCCGCGGATGACCACCCCGGAGATCCAGACCCATGAAGACCTCGGCGATGCGCTCGGCGCGTCGCCGTGGCCGATCGAAGCGCCCTGCTTGACCCGATTCTGCACTCGACGGTCCCTCGATCGCCTGTTCGAAAAGCTGGACCAGGTCGACAGCGGGCAGGACGCCGTGGCCCGCATCCTGCTCCTCGGGGACTCCCACATCGCCGCCGACTACATCGCCCGCACGGTTCGCGATCGTCTCCAGCATCGCTTCGGCAGCGCCGGCCGCGGCTTCGTGGTCATCGATCAAAAAGCGCAGTACGGCGGCCGCCGGCTCAGCAAGGCGTATTGGAGCCGTCTTCGGATCGTGGACGGCGGTGGGTTCGGCAAGGCGTTCGGGTTCGCAGGCATGCGCCTCATGTCGAATCGCCCCGGCGCCCGGATGGCTTTCGAGCTCGAAGACGAGGACGACGAGGTCGTCGCGTACTTCATCGCCGGGCCGGACAGCGGCACCCTCAGCTTCTTCGTCCACGATCAGAAAGTCAGCCAGATCATGACCAGGATGGACGGCTTCGAAAGCGCCGTTCATCGCTTCGACGTCCCAACGCAGGTCGACGGGGTCAACGGCGCGCCCCGACGACTGGAGATCGTGGCCCAGTCTCCCAACGCGATGCTGCTGGGCTTGTCGTTCGAGTCCGATTCACCCGGCGTCATTCTCGATGCCGTCGGACCCGTCGGCGCGGACGCGAACACCTGGCTGCACATGAATCGAAGAAGCCTGCAACAACACCTTCGGGCTCTGGATCCGGATCTGGTGATGCTAATGATCGGCGGCAACGACGCGCTGGCGGTCCGCAAACGCGACCGCACGATGCGGGAAGTCGAGATGGACTACCGCGCCCTCATCGAACGCATCAAGACCGCCCTCCCGTCCACCGACTGTCTGCTGTGGGCGCCGCTCGATGCCGGGGTCCGGGTCAATGGCCACATCGCGTCGAAGCCGGACCTTCCGCAGATTCGGGATATTCAGCGGAGGGTGGCCCAAGACCTACAGTGCGCGTTCTGGGACACGTACGAAGCGATGGGCGGCGAAGGCTCGTTTCGTCGATGGTTCAAGCAAGGCTTGATGAACAGCGACCTCGTCCATCCCCGGTCGCGCGGAGGTGACCTTCTTGGCCACCTGTTTTCGTCGGCCCTGATCGACCTGTACGTCGATGGCTCTTGAAGCGCGAAGCGGCCCGACCAGCAGCGGGGCTGCAGGCGGGCCGCGAGTCACCGCGGCGTGAGCATCCGCGCGATGGTCTGCAAGCCCGCGGTGGGATCCGCGCCCAGGTGCACGCGAATGACTCGACGCTGCCGGGCCGTCAGCGCAACAAGATCCCCGGCCTGCTGCGCCGCCTTCAGCACCCCGAAGGAGTACGGTCGATCCGGGATCGCGAGATCCTCGGGATCGTCGCACGTCAACTGGATGAAGATGCCCTGATTCGGTCCCGCCTTGTGCAGCTGACCGGTCGTATGAAGATACCGGGGCCCGTACTCGGCCAAGGTCGCCACCCGATATCTATCCCGCACCGTCGCCTGAATCCGGGCCAAGGTCGCGTCGTGCAGCTCGTTCATCTCGACGAACGCCTGCAGCGCCACGTAGTCGCCCGGCTGGGCCCGACCGAGGTGCGCGTGCAGTATGTCTTGCACCGTAGCGCCGGTGGGAAGGGCGGAGGCGTTCGTCGGATCCGCGTGGATGACCAAACCCTCGTCTTCGGCGATCGCCTCGGTGGCGGGCGCCACCGGGGGACGATCGTCACGCTCGTGCTTCGCCAGCAGTTCCGCGGTCGCCGCTCTCGCCGGCTGCACGTCCGTCTGGTCGAAGGGGTTCACGCCCAGCACGTGGCTCGCGGTGACCGCCGCCACCTGCCACCGGAACATCTCCTGTACGAGATCCCTCGGGTCCGACAACGTGAACGTGAGCACCGGATGACCTTCGGCGTGCAGCGCATCGAGTCGATCCAGGACTTCGGATCGGGCGTCGTCGTCGTCGTCCTCGAGCGCGATGTACGCGAAGACCCGATCATTCCGATAGCGGTCCGGGGCCGCTAGCGCCTCGTGGGTGATGGGCACGATGCCCTGGCCATCCTTTCCCGTGCTCTCCGCTATCAGCTGCTGGATCCACGGACCGAACCCCTCGATGCCGGGAGAGAGAACCAAGGTCAGCTTGTTGCGGCCCACGCGGGCGAGCTCTCCGAGCGCCGCGCCGAGCAGAACGCCAGGGTTGTCGTAGGCCGGAACCGACTCGCTGCAGCTCGCGACCATCAACTGCGCCCGGTCCAGGAGCTCGTCGACGTCGAGGCCCATCGCCGCCGCGGGCACCATGCCGAAGGGTGACAGCGCCGAGTAGCCGCCGGCGACGTCGGGGTCTCCGTGAAAAACGGTGGGCGCGTCATCCTCGAGGGCCATCTCTTCGAGCGGAGACTCGGGATCGGTGATCGCGACGAACCGGGATGGGCTGGGCAACACCCCGCGAAAGTAGGCGTGCAGGGCGAGGGGC
>JANQQN010000005.1 GCA_028289325.1 Myxococcota bacterium
GCTGGTGGGCCAACGTCTTGTAGGTCTTCAGATTCACCGCTCGCACGGGGTGGTGAGTGCCCGCCTTGGGCGCGACCCCACTCCCGGACGACCCGGTGAATCTGAAGACCTACAAGACGTTGGCCCACCAGCACACGCCCGAGATCACCGAGACGCTCATTGCCGCGGGCGCCAAGGATCTGAAGCTGCAGTTCGTTCCCGTGTCCGCGCCGCTGTCCCGGGGATTGTTCGCATCGTCGTTCGCGCACGTCGATTCGTCGATCTCCGAAGAGCAGATCCGAGCCGCGTTCATGGAGGATTACCGTGACGAGCCATTCGTTCGAATGCCCGACGGGCGCTTGCCCGAGGTCGCGGCGGTGTCGGGCTCCAACTACGTCGAAGCCGGCGTGGTGTTCGGGGAGATCGCCGATAGTCGGCGGGTCGTCAATTGCCTGACCGCGCTCGACAACCTCATCAAGGGGGGCGCGGGGCAGGGGATTCAAAACATGAACCTCGCGCTGGGCCTCGATGAACGGCTGTCGCTGGAAGATCCGGGGAGCTGGCCATGACCGTGGTCCTCAAGCTCGGGGGGGAGCTCGCGACCCCGGCTCGAGCCGAGGAGCGGGCGGCGATCGTCGCCAGCGTGCGGGCCCTGGCCGACGGTGGCCAACGGGTCGTCGTGGTCCATGGCGGCGGGCCGCAGACGTCGGCGCTGCAGCAGTCGCTCGGCCAGGTGCCGAAGATCGTTGGCGGGCGTCGGGTGACCGACGAGGCTGCGCTCGACGCGATCAAGATGGCCGTCGGCGGCAAGGTCAACGCCGACCTGGTCAGCGCTTTTCTCGAAGGTGGCCTGTCGGCCGTGGGGCTGACCGGGGCCAGTGGCCGGACGATCGTGTGCGTCAAGCGGCCGGCGATGGTGGTATCCGGCGGTGGACCGGATCCGGTCGACTACGGCTTCGTCGGCGCGATCACCGCGATGAACCGCGGTCTTCTCGACGCCTTGATCGATGCCGAACACGTTCCGGTGCTCGCATGCATCGGCGCGGACGAGGCCGGCCGGACCTACAACATCAACGCGGACACCGTCGCCAACGCCGTGGCCCGAGGACTTGCTGCGCAGGCCCTGATTCTTTTGACCTCCACCCCGGGCGTCCTGAGCGATAAGGACGACCCGTCCACCCGGCTCGCTCGTTTGTCGGTGGCCGAGGGACGCGCCGCCATCGCCGATGGAACGGTGCAGGGGGGCATGATTCCCAAGCTCGAGGAATCGTTCAAAACGATCGAAGCGGGCGTGGGTCGCGTCTTGATTCTTGGCCACGTCGGCGCCGGTCAGATCGAAGAGGCCCTGGCCGAGCCGGGCCGATGGGGCACGGTGCTCGTACCTTGATCCGCCAACGGGCGCCCGCGCTAGGGCTTAGCAGCGGGCGGGGTGAGCGCGGGGGCGGTCAATGTGGCCGTGTCTTTCAGCTGCTCCTCGAGCTCCCTCGGGTCGGACGTGGGCTTCTTGCAGACCTGTTGTAAACACACGTACGCGGTGGCCTTGCCGCCGCGGGGCGCTTTGTCTTTCGCCCACGGGACGTCGTCCGGCGGGGCGCCGATGACCAGCCCCCGGTTGGGCAGGAAGGTCCTTCGAACAACATCCTGCAGCGGCCCTCGTTCCGGTCCCTCTCCGACGATCACGATCTCCTTGGCCTCGTCGTGGTAATAGTCGAGGGCCACCGCAAGCTTGGGGGTCTCCTCGGCGTCATCGAGGAGCGGTTGCCCGAACGCAAACAGAACGCGCTCCGCACGCTCGGCGTACCGGCGGTCGGTAGTCAGGGTGTGCAGGCGCAAAAGGTTCAGGGCGGCGACCGAGTTCCCCGACGGCTGGGCACCGTCGTAGATCGGCTTTTCTCGAACGAGGAGCTTGGGACCGTCGTCCGCGGTCGCAAAGTATCCACCGTTGGTGTCGTCGGCGTAGTGGGTGTCCAGGATCTTCTGCAGGCGCAGGGCCTCCGATAGCCACTGGGACGCCCCCGTGGCTTCGTACAGGTCGAGCAGGCCGGCGATGAAGAACGCGTAGTCTTCGAGGACGGCCTGGTGAGGTGCGGGTCCGCGGCGGTACGCCCGAAGCAGCCGCCCATCTCGACTGAGTTTATCGAGGACGAAACGGGCCGATCGCGCGGCCGTCGAAACGTACTTTGGCGCCCCGAGCGCAAATCCGGCTTTGGCGAAAGCGGAGATCATCTGGCCGTTCCATTCGGTGATGATCTTGTCGTCGAGGAGAGGGTGGGGCCGCTTCTCGCGGGCCTCGTACAGCGCTTTCTTCGCCGCCTCGATCTCCGCCCGCAGCGCTTCGACGGACATCCGCAGGCCCTCGGCCACCACTTCGTCGGAACGAGGACGATGCAGGATGTTGTGGCCTTCGAAGTTACCGGCCTCGGTGACGTCGAAGTACGCATTCACGATTTTGGCCCGCTCGTGGCCAACGACGCCGGCGATCTGGGCCGGTGTCCACACGAAGAACTTGCCCTCGACCCCCTCGCTGTCGGCGTCGGTCGCCGAGTAGAAGCCCCCTTCGGGGCTGGTCATCTCCCTCCGAACGTAGTCGAGGGTCTCTCTTGCGATCTCGGCGAACGCTTCGTCGCCGGTGGCCTGATACGTTTCAACGAGCAGCGAGACCAGCTGCGCGTTGTCGTACAGCATCTTCTCGAAGTGCGGGACCAGCCACTCTCGATCCGTTGAATAGCGCGCAAACCCGCCTCCGACGTGGTCGTAGATCCCGCCTCGCATCATCCGGGTCAGCGACTGGGTGACGATCCGCAGGGCCAGTGGATCGCCGGTTCGACGCGCGTATCGCAGCAGGAGCTCGTAGGTCGATGGACGCGGAAACTTGGGCGCCTTGCCGAAGCCGCCGTGGACGGGGTCGAAGCGCTTGGCCAAGGTCTGCGCAGCGCGATGAAAGACGGCCGGCCCCGGCATGCCCTCGGGGGGCTGCCGGCGGGCATACTGGGCCATCATCTTCGAGACCTGGGCCGCGGACTCCACGATCCGGTCCCGCTCCTCCGTGTACAGCTGATGGAGGCGACGGAGGATGGATAGAAAACCGATCCTCATGCCGCGGTCGCCGTCGTGGGGCGGGAAGTACGTTCCGCCGAAGAACGGTCGGCCGTCGGGGGTCATGATGACCGTCATCGGCCACCCGCCCCGCCCGGTCATCAGCTGCACGGCGGTCATGTACACGCTATCGACGTCGGGGCGCTCTTCTCGGTCGACCTTGATCGCCACGAAGTGGCTGTTGATGTACTCGGCGATCTCCAGGTTCTCGAAAGACTCGCGCTCCATGACGTGGCACCAGTGGCACGTGCTGTACCCCACGCTGAGAAGGATGGGCCGGCCCAGCGCGCGCGCTGCCTCGAACGCTTCTTCCCCCCAGGGGCGCCAGTCGACGGGATTGTGCGCATGTTGGAGAAGGTAGGGGCTCGTCTCCCGGATCAGGCGGTTGATGTACTTGGGGCCGCCGTCGTCGAGATGATGATGGGTGCGCGGGGTGTAACCGTCGCCCTGTCCCTCGAACGCGGCGCGCAGCTCGGCGGACAGGGAGGGGTCGAAGGGCTCGGCGCCGGGCAGTCGGATAGGGGAGGAATCGGTCATCTTGGCACTTTCGGGGCCGGGGCCCGGGCTGCAGCCGCGGCAGGCCCCTTTCAACATCGCCAGCGGAACCACGACGAGGAGAGCAACCGTGACGGCGCGCGTCATTCGTGGATGATGAACCGACCGGCGTTCAGATCCAATCGTCTTCCTGTCCGTTGAACCCGGACATGCCGACTCGATTGACGATCTTCCTCCTTTTCACCGGCCTCGTGGGGGCCGCGGCCGTGCTCGCGTGTCGCTCTTCGGGGGCCGGGGCCGATACCGCCGCTCTTCGCGCCACCGGTCCGACCACCCCATCGAGCGAGGCCTCGGCGGCGCCCCGAGTGGCCGCTCCGCCCCGTCCCCACCCTGCGCCCGCACCGCCGCGGGCAGAGGCCGAAGCCGACGCGATGGCGCCGGTTGAATATGCAGTGAAAACCGGCGCTCCCTCCGCGAAGCGGGACCGCCGGTCCGAGCTTGCCCCGCCGACCTTCTCAGGTCGCGAGGACGCCCGAATCAATGAAATGACTCGAACCGGCGACGACGCGCTGTCCACGTTCGCGATCGATGTGGACACCGCGGCGTACTCGATCGCGCGCCGCGCCTTGACCCCGGAGTGGATGCCGACCCCGAGCCTGGTTCGGGTGGAGGAGTTCGTGAACTTCTTTCAGTACGCCTACGAGCCGCCCACGGGGCCCGAGCAGCTGTTCGCCATCGAAGCGGTCGGGGCGCGGTCACCGGTCGACGCGGATCGACACCTGCTCCGAATCGGGGTGCAGGCCCGAAAGATCCGCGAGCGGGATCGTAAGCCGGTGAACCTGGTGTTCCTGGTCGATACCAGCGGTTCGATGTCGAGCCGGGACAAGCTGGAGCTCGCTCAGCGTGCGCTGTCGGTGGCCGTCGACCGACTCGACGACCGCGACCAGGTCGCGATCACCACCTATGCCGGCAGCGTGAGTCTCGTGCTGCCGCCGACCTCGGGGGCGGAAAAGGCGGAGATCAAGCGCGCGCTCCGTAGCCTCCGCAGCAGTGGTGGCACCGCGATGAGCTCGGGCATGGCGCTCGCTTACCAGCAGGCGCGAGCGATGATGAGCGGCGATGAGGTCACCCGGGTCATCGTGTGCTCCGATGGCGACGCGAACATTGGCCCCGCGTCTCCCGAGGCGATCCTCGACGCCATCGGTCACTACGTAGACGAGGGCATTCGCATGAGCACGGTCGGTTTCGGTACCGGCAACTACCAAGACTACATGATGGAGCAGCTCGCGAACCGCGGAAACGGCAACTACTTCTATATCGATTCGATGCGGCAGGCGGATCGCGTGTTTGGTCGAGACCTATTCAAGATGCTCGAAGATGTCGCCCAAGACGTGAAGATCCAGGTGGCGTTCGACCCGGAGCGGGTGACCAGCTATCGGCTCGTCGGCTACGAGAATCGCGATGTCGCCGACCGCGACTTCCGCAACGACGCCGTCGACGCGGGGGAGATCGGCGCCGGCCATCAAGTCACTGCCCTGTACGAGATCGCGCTCAACGATGACGCAGAACCGGGGCCGATCGCCGAAGTGCGGGTGCGAGCGAAGCGCCCGCGGGGGTCGGTCGCCAAGGAGACCTCGTTCGCGGTCGCCCGTCGCCACGTGGACCGTAGCTTCGAATCGGCCGACGGGGACTTCCGGTTCGCGGTGGCCGCGATGGCCGGCGCCGAGCTGCTCCGTCGAAGCCCGTATGCGGATCGTTGGACCTTCAATCGGGTCGTCGAGATCGCTGACCGCGCCGACGCAGACCGAGATCCCGACCGCGCCGAGTTCATCGCGCTCATGCGAACCGCGGCCGAGCTGTCGGCCACCGCTCGTCGGTAGCGTCGTCGCGAGGAAGACCTCCCGTATCGGTGATGGCGCCGACCCCCGGTCGCGACCTACGCGGCTTTCGCGGCCGCCTTGTCCTTGTTCTTCGGGCTCTTGCTGGCCGTGGGCTCGGGTTTGGCGGTCGGTGGGGCCTTCGTGGTTGGCTCGGGCTGAGTCGTCGCGGGGCCCCAGGTCGAGGGGGCGCCGAGGTCTTCGACGCGTGGCGTTTCGCTCAGTAGAACGCTGCGCAGCTTGTCTTTCAACGTCGGACGGCCATCGAGCCATTCTCGGGCTCGCTCCCGCCCTTGGCCCATGCGCTCGCCGCACAGGGCGTACCATGCGCCTGACTTTTCGATGATGCCCTGCTCGAGACCGAGGTCGAGCAACTCGCCCGAAGTGCTGATGCCGTGTCTGTACATGACGTCGAATTCGGCATCTCGGAACGGCGGCGCGACCTTGTTCTTGACCACCTTGGCTCGCACCCGGCTGCCGACGACGTCGTCACCGGATTTGACGGCGCCAATCCGACGGACGTCGATTCTGACCGACGCGTAGAACTTCAGGGCGTTGCCGCCGGTGGTGGTCTCCGGCGAACCGAACATGACCCCGATCTTGTGGCGGGTCTGGTTGATGAAGATGATGGCCGTCTTGCATCTTGCGGCGTGGCCAGTGAGCTTGCGCATCGCTTGCGACATGAGCCGGGCCTGTAGGCCCACGTGGGCGTCGCCCATTTCGCCCTCGAGCTCGGCCTTGGGGACCAGGGCGGCAACGGAATCGACGACGACGAGGTCGATGGCGCTGCTTCGGATGAGGGTCTCGGCGATTTCGAGGGCCTGTTCGCCGTGATCCGGTTGGGCGACGAGCAGGTCTTCCAAACGTATGCCCAACGACCGAGCGTATCGTGCATCGAGGGCGTGCTCGGCATCGATAAACGCGGCTGTACCGCCGTGGGTCTGGGCCGACGCGATCGCGTGGAGGGCGAGGGTGGTCTTGCCGGACGCTTCCGGCCCGTAGACTTCGGTGATCCGGCCTCGCGGCAGGCCGCCGACGCCCAGGGCGCGGTCCAGACCCACGCTGCCCGACGGGATGACTTGCACCGGCTCGGCGGCGGCCGGGTCGCCGCCCAGGAGCATAATGGCGCCCCGGCCGAACTGCTTTTCGATCTCGGAGATCGTGGTTTTGATACCGCTCGCGATTTGGTTGCTCAATCGTCGCTCTCTTTCCGTCCGCAGGGGACGACGCCGACCGGAGCAATCCGTATGCCACGGGGCGGAAAGGGGCCGGCCAGCGACAACGCGGGGTGCGCGCTCGGATCCGAGCGTCGGAATCCGTCGAAACTAAGAAATCGACGCAGATATGTGCGGCGTGCGTCACATCGGCGTTGGCCGCAAAGAACGGACGTTAACCGCCGCCGCATCGCCGGACGCTGATGGGAGCGTCAGTCGAATCGGCAGCTGAGGTCGAGCGCTTCTCCCAATCGCTGTAGGTATCTTTTGCGCGGGACTTCGGAGGCGCCCATCGAAACCAGGTGGGGTGTGGTCTGTTGAATGTCGAGCAGGGCGAAGCCGCGGGAGCGCAGCCGTTCGACCAAGGCAACCAATGCAACTTTGGACGCGTTGGTGACCGTGCTGAACATCGATTCTCCAGCAAAAAACCCCCCGATAGCGACGCCGTAGAGGCCGCCGACGAGCGTACCTTCGACGCGAGCCTCTACCGAGTGCGCGTAGCCCTCGCGGTGCAAGCGCAGGTAAGCCTGCTTCATTTCACGGGTTATCCACGTAGACGGTCGGTCGGGGGCAGGGGCTCCACAGCCGTCCACCACCGCGCTGAAGTCTTGATTGATCGAGATTTCGAACGTTCCTCGGCGCAGAACCTTCGTGAGGCTACGAGATACGTGGAGCTGGTCGAGCTCGAGGATGGCGCGCGGATCGGGTGAAAACCAGGTCATCAGGTCGTCGTGAAAGATGGGCCACGGAAATATCCCGCTCCGATACGCGAGCAGCAGCCGCTCGACCGACAGATCGCCTCCGACGGCCACCAAGCCGTCGCGGTCTGCGCTGGTGGCCGGAGGAAATTCAATCTTCCGGCTTAAGATGGCGACCACGCATAGATCTTAGTGCAGGGCCGTCGAACTGCCCAGAAGGAAACGAACGACGGCGCCGCGGCGTTCAGGACCGCCGATCACCGACCGGAACCGTGAGCTGGAGGTTTCTCCGGACCATCAGCGCCGAAAAACGTTGACCTGTCCGGGGTGCAGAGAAGGAAGCCGCGGGCGCGATCACAGACGCAAGTAAACCTGCGTCAGGATGCAGCAATACTCAGACTATTCAGAAATTTAAGTTTACAGTCGCTACGTTCGTTTATAATCTGAGCCGGTGGATACCGCAAAAATAGCCAAAGAGCTTCGCTCGGCTATCGACGAACTCAAAGACGAGCGCTCGGTCATCGAAAACAAGATTGGGGCCATGGAACAAGCGCTGAGGGAGCTCGGGGTGAAACGAGGCCCAGGGCGCCCGCGGGGGTCTTCGAACAAAACCGTCGTGTCCAAGCGCTCGGCGGCCAAGAAGAAAGTTTCCCGAAACTGGAGCCCCGAAGCGCGGCGAGCGGCGGCTGAGCGGATGCGCAAGTACTGGGCCGATCGTAAGAAAGCAACCAAGAAGGCCTGAGTATTCCGGCTGGGCCTATCGGGTTGACCCGCGGCGTGGGTCCATGCGCCGGGCTGAATCTCCAGGCGGAAGAACGGACTCGATTTCCAAGCGCTTCGGTTTTGCTCGCTTCGTCTTTGAAATCGATTTCGTTGTAATTCTTGGAACAGGTACCCGGCCCTCAGTTTTTACCGTCTGAATCGGCCTGAATTGCCCTCGCTCCAGGCTCGGACGGGATGCTTGAGAGGCCGCGTACGGTTTTAGGGATGGTCGTTGGACGGAGAACCTTGTTTCTCCGTGCTCCGACCGCCGTCACCGTCTCGTCTCGACACTGACCCGAGCCCGCGTTGTATCGGTCGGTATTGGATGGCTTCCGCCATGTGAGGGGCACCGACCTGATCGGTGGCATCGAGATCGGCGATCGTTCGGGCCACGCGTAAGATACGTTCCAGGCTGCGGGCGGTGAGCTGGAGTCGGTGCAAAGACTTCTCCAAGAGTCGCTCCGCGTTCGAGTCCAACCGAGCCAGAGCTCGCAGACGTCGTCCGTTCAGCTCCGCATTGGCGGCACTCGATCGACGATACGCGCGTTCGCGGGCCGCCTGCACCCGCGCTCGGACCTGTGCCGAGGCTTCGCCGGACTGAGCTCTCATCAGCGCATCGGGCGAAACGGGCGGAGTTTGAACGACCATGTCGATTCGGTCGAGAAGAGGGCCCGAGATGCGACCCAGATAGCGATAGATCTCGTCCGGGCGGCAAAGGCAGCGGCCGGAATCGTGACCGGCCCATCCGCACGGGCAAGGATTGGCCGCCGCGACCAGCATGAACGCGGCGGGCAATCGCACCACGTGGCGCGCTCGAGCGATGGTTACCTGGCGGTCTTCCAGCGGCTGACGGAGGCTTTCCAGCGCCCGACGCGGCAGCTCGGGGGCTTCGTCGAGAAAGAGAACGCCCCGATGGGCGAGGGAGACCTCGCCGGGCCGAATCGGGCTCCCGCCGCCGACGAGAGCGACTTCGCTTATCGTGTGGTGCGGAGCGCGAAACGGACGTCGTTCGAGCAGGCTCGCGCCGCTCGCGGTCAGGCCGGCCGCCGACCAAATCTTGCTGACGGCGAGCCGTTCGTCCGGCTGAAGCTCGGGGAGGATGGATGGCAGCCGCCGGGCGAGCATGGTCTTGCCGGCTCCCGGGCTGCCTACGAACAACAGGTTGTGACCACCGGCCGCCGCGACCTCGAGGGCCCGACGAGCCAGGGGCTGGCCGCGAACGTCGGCCAGATCCAGTTCATTGCCGGCGGCCGGTACCGGCGCCGCGGGTGGCGTCGGCAGCCGCTCGCCGTCGCGAAGGTGGGCCACGACTGCCCCAAGACTGGGCGCGGCGATGATCTGGATTCCCGGAAGCTCGCGAGCTTCATGGGCGTTGCGGGCGGGCACGATCAGGCGCTCCGCGCCGTGTTCTTGAGCCATGGCCGCGATCGGGAGAACGCCTCGTACGCCGCGCACGGCCCCCGACAGCGCGAGCTCGCCAACCGCGACCGTGTCGCGGACGAGGGAAGGGTCGATGTGCTCGGCGGCCACCAGCAACGACAGGGCCATCGGTAGATCCAGGGCCGCCCCGTCTTTTCGAAGCCCGGCCGGCGCGAGGTTGATCGTCACCCGCTTGTGGGGGAGGTCGAGCTCGCAGGACCGCAGAGCGGCCTGTATCCGGTATCGGGCCTCCTGAACCGCGGCGTCACCCAGCCCGATGATCGAGAACCCAGGAAGACCTTGGCTGAGCTCCGTCTCGACCTCCACCGGCCACGCGTCGACGCCGACGAGGGTCGCCGCCTGCACACTCGAAAGCACGCCCCCACCCGAAGCAAGGTGAATGCCAGACCCTCCAACTGACCCTCATTTGGCCTGAACGGTCGATATCGTCGGTTTTCGCGGTGTTCGGACATCCGGCTACCGACGAGCGCCGAAGCGTCGGAACCGGTCGGCGCGTAGCGGTCGTCTCCGCGGCGTTGACAGCAGCTCGAGGGGGTCGATCGGTACGTTGCCCCTTCGAACCTCGAAGTGCAGGTGGGGGCCGGTCGCCCGGCCGGAAGAGCCCATCAGCCCGATGGTGTCGCCTCTTTCGACCCACTGTCCGCTGCGTACGAGGGCTCGCTGAAGATGGGCGTACGTCGTGAACAGGCCGTTACGGTGCCTAAGCTTGACCCGTCGCCCGTGGCCCCCCGACCACCCGGCGTCGACCACCTGACCGGGCGCCGCGGCAGTGACCCTCATCCCGGGTCGGCCACCGAGGTCGATCCCGGCGTGGAATCGAATGGAACGCCCCCGTCGTCTGATGGGGTCACGCCGGTAGCCGAAGGGGCTGGTCACGCGCTGCGGACTGACCGGCCACGCCAACTCGACGGGCGCTGAATCGTGTCGCTGGCTCGGCGGGCGCATCCGCGACAGCCGGACGTTGACCTCGATGTAGATCAGCCTGACCGACGCCACGAGATCCGCCGGCGGTGCCCCGAAACGGCGCGTGCCCCGTTTGAGCTCGGTCGCGACCGTCCGCCGCATCTGCAGCAGCAGGTGCGGGTCCGAGGTGACCTTTGGTGAGGTCAGGCCGATGGTGAGGTCCGCGAGGAGCGCGCGCCACACAGCGATGACCGCGCTGGGCCATCGGCGTCCCCCGTGCTCCGGTCGGTACTCTCGATGCCAAGGCGTGAATCGCTCCAGGGTCGCCCGAACCGCGGCGGGGCTCGGCGCTTCGGGGGGCTCTTCAGACGCCGTCCACGGCGGGCGCGCTTCGTCGTCGTCGCGGGTCTCGAAGTCGGACGTTTCGTCAGCGATCGGGTCGGGTTGGGGCGGTCGACGTCGAGGACGGACGTAATCACCTTCGTCGAACTGATCGTCTAGCCAGGTCGTAGATGGCGACGGCGTGAGACACCCGCCGACGACCATCGCGCTCAACACTGGGACCACCCAACGCACTCGATCGAGCAGATCGTCTGTCGCGGCGACACATTAAGACGGTGGCCATCCGCCTTGCTCCCTTGGTACGCCTCGCAATGTGGCAACGACGGCTGCTCGCGTCCCTTCAAGAGAACACGTTGAAGTATCCGGAGTCCTGGACGACGGCGCCCGCATCTTTCGCTCGGGCCTCCTGCCGCTCGTACCCGTGGTCCTGGCCGCCACGGTGCCTGGCCTGCTGGCGCTCGGATGGGGATATGCGTCCCTCGAGACCGGGCCCGTGGTAGACATCGACGTCCCGCGCTACATCCGCACCCTCGCCCTGTCTGTGCTCGGGTTTATGGTGTTTCAGGGGGCCTTGGAGCCGCTTTTGTGGGCGGTGATCTACGACGCAGCCGAATCGACCGCCCGAGATGGTCGGTCGTCAGCGGTCGGCGCCCTGCGGAGAACGGTGGCTCGTTTCGGCGCTATCTTCGCCGTTGGGGCGCTGTACCTCGCAGGCGTGTATGGCCTTGTCGCGCTCGCGGCGCTCGGCGCGGTGGGGGTCGGCGGGGCGGGGTTCGTGGTCGCTTCGGGGCGGGTGGCGTTCGGCCTATCTTTGGCGGCGTTCGGCGGACTGACCGCGATCGCCAGCGTCGTCGTCTCGGGTTGGTTTGCCCTGCGGTACTCGCTGGCTTTGCCGCACGTCGTGGTGTCCACCCGGGAACCCGCCCTGTCCAGCTTCGCGCGCTCGGCGCAGATGATGAACGGAGCCTACCTGTCGGTGGGCATCGTCGCGGTCGTGTTGATGGCCATCCGTTTCGGGTTGACGATGGTGGCCGCATCGTTCGTTTCGCCGCCCAACCTTCGCCCCCTGGATGTCGACGCGCTCTTCGAGGCCCTCCCGGTTCTGGTCCGCACCCAGATCGTTCAGCAGACGATCGCGACCGTAGTGGGTGCACTATTTTCGATATATGCTGGAGCCTGTTGGGTGTCCGTCTACCGACGGCGCCAGGCGGCGCTCGCTGCTCCGTCGGGGGCGGAAAGTACGAACGAGATCGCGGGCTGAAAGCGCTCTCGGTCGATGCGGTCCAGCCCTCGATCCGGGTCGACGACCACCCGTTGCGGCCCATCTCGGAGGTCTCCTTTGCGTTTGGTGCTGGGGCCTTGGGGCCCGCGCACGTAGGCGTGATAGTATTTAGTCGAGTCGAAGTAAGAGGTCGTTCCGGAGGACGCCAATGTACGGCTCGAGGTCGGTCGTACGAAGATGCAGCTCGGTCGAGGCGACGGTCGTTTCGGCGATGGTGGGCGCCGCGGTCGCGGTCTGTTCGTCGTCGGAGAACGGAGAATCCCCAGCGTCGGTCAGGGCCGGCGCGAATACGGGCGCGCGCGGGCCACGTTCAGCCCGAACGAGGGAGGCCGACAGGGCCTCCTCAAGATGAGCCACGGTTTCCGTTAGGGTCTCGAGAGCACCGGATTGCTCGATTCGGTCGTATAGCGACGAGGCGGCGATCGCCGACGGGGGTAGGGCGATGGTATCGCTCAACCCGCGCAAGGTGTCCTTCCGATCGATCTGCGGGTTTTTCGCAGAGGACCGGACCTGCTCCGTAGGTTCATCACGGAGATTCGCCGTCGCGCCTGGGGCGTCCGATCGCTCGACCATACCTAGATAGTATCGTCAAACTGGGCGACAGGATGTCGCCGTTTATCGTAGTGAATGAAAGCTGAGGTTACGTCGTGAGTAAGCACCCCATCGTCAAAAGCGCCGCCGAAATCGATGCCATGCGGGAGGCCTGCAAGCTCGCCGCTCGAACCCTCAGGATGGCCGGCGAGCTGGTCAAGCCGGGGATAGCGACGGAGGCGATCAACGAGGCGGTGCACCAATACACGATCGACCATGGGGCGGTCCCGGCCCCGCTCAACTACGGCGAGGATAGGGATCGTGGTATTCCGCCGTTTCCCAAATCGGTCTGTACGTCCGTGAACGAGGTCATCTGTCACGGGATCCCCCGCGCGGATGAGGTCCTCGAAGACGGCGACATCATCAACATCGACGTCACGTGCATCCTGGACGGATTTCATGGCGATACCTCCCGCACGTTTTTGGTCGGCGAGGTCAGTCCGGAAGCGAAGCAGCTGGTCGAGGTCACCTGGGACTGCATGTTGAAGGGTATCGAGACCATCAAACCCAAGAGTCGCGTCCGGGATATCGGGACGACGATCCAGCAGTACGCCGAACGATTCGGCTATGGGGTGGTCCGCGAGTACGTCGGGCACGGCATCGGACGGAGCTTTCACGAGGCGCCTCAGATTCCGCACTGGCGTAGCCCAGGGCCGACGCTACGTCTTCGGCCGGGAATGATTTTCACGGTGGAGCCGATGATCAACCTCGGAACCCACGAGACGATCCTCGATCCTGACGACGGCTGGACGGTCCGCACTCAAGACGGAAAGCTGTCCGCCCAGTTCGAGCATACGGTGTTGGTCACCGAGTCCGGCCACGACATCCTGACCGACTGGAAATACATCGAATAGCGACTCAGGGTCTGAGCACGAATCGCAAGCCGAGCCCCGGTAGTCCGCAATCGCCCTTGTCGGGGCAAGCGCCGTCCACCGCGCTCAGGACATCGATGAATCGCCCGTAGGTCGTCATCTCGGCGGCCGCGGCGGTCATTCGGACGATGACCACCGGCGCCGCGGGGCTCGGCTCGTACACGGCCGGGCGTTGGCGAGCCCAGCTCCTCAGGTCGCTGGACCAGTCCGGCGCCGCGAAGGATACTCGCCGATCGATCGATTCGATGAGTACGCCTCGATCCTCGATCACCAGGGAGATAGCGACGTGACGAGGGTTGGCGCCAACCTCCACTGGCAACTCTGCCTGCAGCGTTTTGGTGTCTTCGAGATGTATGGCTCGCTCGATGACGAGCAGAAATCGGGATACCGAGTACCGCTTGGCGAGCGCTGTCGTCACCGACATCATCGTGTTCATGCGGATGCGGTGGTCACCGATGACCGTCACCTCCAACGGTCGAGGAAAGTCGGCGATGGGTTTGGTCATCGGCGGCGCGGTGTCCTCCCACCTCGAGGCGAGACGCCCCCGGTTCATCGTCGCGAGTTCGACCGAATGAAAGCGCACCGAGGAGGGGGAGATGGTCAGCGACGGCCACTCGCTCGTAACGATCGGCGCGCCGCCGTCGGCGCGAGGCAAAGTGACCTCGTCGAGCGCTTCGATGCGATGGGCGGCGTCAGCGGGCCACACGTCGAACGTGGTTCGCGCCCGATGGGTCGATCGCAGCTCGGCGGCGGCAACGAGCATCAGCCATCCGCCGGTGATCGCCAACAGCCACAGCACGCCAGCAACGGCGGGCCGGCCGAGACCCCGATGGGGCGCGATGATCTCCGCCAGCCGTGTTGCGACGGGCGCGCTGGCGGTGGGCCGTAAGCGGCCAGCGACCACAATCAGGGTCTTGATGAGTCGCGCTTCCCGGACTGCGGGCCGAAACAGCCACCATTTCGTCGCCCACACCATCGCCAAGGCGGCGATGATTCCCGCGGTCTGGTCGCAGGCGCTCGCCAGTTCGGCGAACGATGGCCGGAGGTTGCCGGCGCCGTTCAGATATCGGGTCCGCAGGGGCTGAAACCGCGCATCGGCGAACAGGGCGGCCATCCGGTTCGCCGCCGTCATCAGCGCCACCAGCAGCGGACCGAAAACGGCGATCGCGGTGGCCAGCACGCTCAAGACATGGGCGATCGCCGGCGTCGCGAACGGCGCCTGGGCCGCCTGGATCAGGGCTCGGGTCAGCGACTCGTCCACCGTCGAGGCACGATTTAGACCTTCGATGAACGCGCTGAAGATCGAACGATGGGGCTCCAGTAAGGCCTGAACGGCGCGGGGCAGCCGGTCCCCATCTTCGGCCGCCGATATCAGGCGTCGGAGCGACAGCCACTCGAACGCCGTCTGGACGATAACCACCACCGCCACGACCGCCACTGCGGTCCACGCGATGATCCCGGTGAGGTCGGTCATGAGGGAGGACCCTGTCGCGACATATCAGTCGCCTCGCGGGTCCCGAGGCTCGGACCGGCGGGCGGCCTCGGAGAGCTCGATGTCGGCGTGGGATCGGACGGTCTTCGTCAGCAGTTGAACCGCCGCCGCGCGGACGACGCGGGCGCCTCGGCGCCCGAACGTGAAGACGAGGGTCGACGCCGTCAACGCCGTGGGCAAGAGGATCGCGAGCGCGACGAAGCTCGCGGTCAGTCCCGCGATCCGTTCGCCGGGATCCGAACGCAGCGATGCCTGCCACGACGCGGCGGCGGCGAGGGCCGGGAACGTGCAGACCGCCGCGACCGCGACGAGGTCGCGCACCAGCGGCCGCGGCGCCGGCGCGGTCAGATGGCCGCCGAGGGCGTCGAGGATCGGGGCCAGGTCTCGGGAGCCCTGCCGGGCGTGGATCCGCGCTTCATCGGCGCGGCCCGCCCGGGCCAAACTCAACAGGCGGCCGCTTTGCGCCGTGAGCTGGCGGACGGCGCGCACCGCGAGCAAGACCGCGCTGACGGAGACGATGACGCCGATAATCACGAGGGCCATGAGCGCCGGTTGGCCAGGGAGCATCTCGACCGCCGGGGCCATGACTCAGGGGTGGAACAACGCCTCGAGCGCGCGGTGCTCGAACGACGCCAGCAGGACGCCGAGGCTCTTGAACGCGGCGGCGGCGAAGAATCCGCCGCCGATCCCCATGCACGCGGCGACCCAAAGATGGGTACCGGGGGCGATGGCGAAGGGGACCGCGGTTCGTGTTTCGCTGAGCCGATGGGTTCCGGTGCGAGGCACAGGGCGCGACGCCTCGCGTTCGCCTTCACCGCGCGGCACGTCGTTCGCGGGACCCACGGGCCTACGCTGGGCGGAACCGAGACGGACGTCAAGCGCCGGCCCGGCTCGTCGGGGCAACCGGACCATGGTCGCCGTGCGCGGCCCGGGTTAGCCTCCGAGCGATGAGACGGCTGAAGGAGCGCATCCGCTTCGGGATCGTCGGGCTCGGTTGGGTGGGACAGGAGGTGGCCCGAGCCGCGCTCGAGGACGCCCGGGTGACCTTGGTCGGCATCGCGGACACCGATCCCATGAAGGCGGGGCGAGACCTCGGGGAGTTGATCGGTGAGGGCCGACTGGGGCTGCCCATCGACGCGTCGGTCGAAGGCATGCTCGCTCGGACGCGACCGGAGGTCGCCGTCGTCAGCACGCAGGCCGACGTCGAATCGGTGGCGTCGGTGCTGGAGGCGTGTGTGGCGTCGGGCGCCCATGTCATCACCACGTGCGAGAATCTGGCCGACCCCGAGCTCGGCCGAGCCCAGCTGTCGCCAGACTTCGATCTTCGGGCGCGAACGGCGGAGGTCGTGGTTCTGGCGACCGGCGTCAATCCGGGCTTCGCGATGGACCGCCTCCCCGTGACCCTGGCCCAAGCGACCCGCAACATCCGGCGGATCCGGGTGGCTCGGGTCGTCGACGGCAGTCAGCGTCGTGCCCAGTTGCTGCAGAAGGTCGGCGTGGGTTTGACCCCCCACGGTTTCGGCGAGGCGATCCGTCGCGGCGACGTCGGCCACATCGGGCTCGCGGCCTCGGTGCGGCTCATCGCCCGGGGGCTGGGGATCTCGCTCGACAAGACCGCCGAGGTCTTCACGCCGCTGCTGGCCTCCAGCCCCGCGACCTCGATCATCGGCGCGGTGCCGTCGGGCCGAGTTCGGGGCATTCACCAGATCGCGCGAGGTTATCGGCAGGCGCGCGAGGTGATCACCCTCGAGCTGACGATCGCCGTCGACGAGCCGAACCCGCGAGACACGATCGACATCGTGGGCGAGCCCCCCATCCACTTCGAAGGTGAGCTGCCGGGGGATCAATGCACGGTCGCCGCGGTGCTGTCGGCGATCTCGGTGGTCGTCTCGATGGCGCCCGGTGTGCGCACCGTGCTGGAGTTGCCGGTCGAGCAGCCCGAAGAACCGCCGCGGGCGCCATCGGTGGCCGCGGTGCGCCCGACCGTCGGCCGGCGTCCGCGGCTTCGGGCGGCGATGGACGAGCGAGGCTCCAAGAAGCGGGTCGTGAGTCACAAACACCCGGGCAAGAAGCGCCGTGGCCGAGGGTTGCTCGCGTCTGCGGGGTCCGAGCCGGAGAGGGCGGACTCCTGATGCTGCTGCTGTTCGACATCGATGGCACCCTCGTGGACGCGGGCGGGGCCGGCCGGCGCGCGCTGAACGCGGCGGTGCAACAGGTCACCGGGATCGTCAACGGGCTCGACGGCGTGCGCCTGCACGGCTGCACGGATCCCAATATCCTCGACGAAGTCCTGTGCGCGCATCTCGGCCGGCCGTTATCGGGTCCCGAAGAGATGGATCGAATCATGGACGCCTATTGCCTCCGCTTGCAGGTCGAGTTGCGCGACGAATCGAGCGGTTACTCGGTCTTGCCGGGGGCGGTAGCCTTGCCGACGGCCGCGCAGACCGACGGACGCTTTGCGGTGGGGTTGGCGACCGGCAATATCGAACGGGGGGCGGAACTGAAGCTCGAGCGAGGGGGGTTGTGGTCCCTGTTCGACTTCGGGGGCTACGGCTCGGATGCGGCGGCGCGCTCCGAATTGGTCGCCCGGGGGATCGAACGTGGCCAAGCGCTCGCAGAACGGCGCTGGGGTCGGCGTTTTTCTTCCCGGGAAGTCGTCGTGTTGGGAGACACCGAGCGGGACGTGGCCGCAGCACGGGCGGTGGGCGCGATCGCGGTCGGGGTCCTCGGCGGGTCGCGTTACCGTGAAGCCCTGATCGCCGCGGAGCCCGACCTGCTGGTCGAGTCCTTGCTGGACGCCCGACTATGGGACTTGCTGGGGCTCGGACCGCCCGAACCGGGAGCGCCGATGCGGTCCGAGTGACGGCACGCTTCCCTGGCGTCCCCCCCTTCCTTATCCTCGCGGCCCCGAGGACCTCGTTGCCGAAGATCGAGAGCATTCGCCCCGGCGACACGCTGGACGCCACGTTCGGAACGTATCCGCTCGCTGAGCTTCTGCTCGGCATCCTTCGTGGCAACCTGACCGGGCGCCTCGACGTGTTTCTCCACCCGGATGATCGGAACTACCTGCTGTTTCGCGACGGCGTGCCGCTGGTCGTTCGGCTCCCCGACGTCGGCGTGTCCGTGCTGCAGATCCTGGCCCATGACGGCCATCTGACCCCCCGCGAGGGGCTCGAGGTGGCCAGGGAGGCGGAGACGGCGGGGACGCAGGTGGCCGATGTGCTGCGCCGGCGCCGACGCCTTGGCGCGGCGGAGGTCCTCCGAGCCGAGCAGAAGTGCGCGCGAGCCCAGCTGGTGAAGCTCTTCGACGCCGGGCCGGTCGATTTTCGATTCACCGAGGGGGCGCTGCCGGCTCCCGAAGAAACGTTCACCATTTTGCAGTCGCTCCCCATCGTGTTCCAGGGGCTGGCGACGGGGCGCGACCAGACGTTGGTGCAGCGCTTTGTGAACACCCATCACAACACCACATTCACCCTCGCCGCGACCTACCCGAGCGGTGTCGACCCTTTCGAATGGGGCCCGCGGGTGGAGGCGGCCGTCGAAACCCTTCGGGCGCCGGCTACGCTGGCGGATCTCGAGGGGGCCGGATTACCGCGGGAGCAGGCGGTCGCGGTCCTGACCACGCTCCAGCTCACGGACATGGTCGATCTGCGGGAACTGCCGGCGCGGCCCCGGTCCTCATCGCCGTCCGGCGGCGGCGCCCGGGCCCGGGCGGCTTCGCCTTCGGGGGCCTCGATCCAGGCGACCCCCGCCCCCGCGATGTCCACCCCGGCGGACGGCGCCTGGCCGGATACCCAGGGGTTGGTCATTCACCGGCGGGGCGATCTACCCGACGCCGTCGACGGGGTCATCGAGCCGAGCCGCGCCCTGGCGGAACCCGCGCCTCCGACCGACGCGCAAGTGGGGGGCAGCGAACACGACCGGGAGTACGTCGTCGTCCGTGATCGGCTCTCGCCGTATTTTGGTCAGAACTACTTTCAGATCCTGCGGGTCACCCGAGAGACAAACGTCGCCCAGCTGGATCGGGCGTACCGGTTCTTGGTCCGGCGCTTCGAAGAGGAGATGGATCGACCGGGCACGGGTCCCGTTCTCGACCTCATTCACGAGGCGTACGAGGCGATCAAAGACGAAGAGAGCGCGCGGCGGTACGGCTTGCTCGTGGAGCGGGGAGACAAGCTGGGCCGGATCGACCGGGAACGGCAGGCCTTCGAGGCCGAGCCGAAAGTCGACCGTGCGGTGCGAGCGATGGGTTCGGGGCGGACGGGAGAAGCGACGCTACTCCTCAGCTGGGCGGAAAGACTCGACCCTTCCCGCCACGATCTGAGCGCGTTCTTCGGGGTGCTCGACGTTATCCGCGCCCCTGACGGCCGGCGGGCGGCGGACGCTCGGGCGGTGCGCCGAGTGCTGCAGGACCAAATGGCGTTTCGGGCTCACGACTGGCGGATCAAAATGTGCTTGGCTTTGGTGCTGGCCGAGGATGGCGAGCCCGCGGCGGCGGAGCGACTGCTGGTTCCAGCCCCGGATCCCAGTCATCCAATGGTTCAGCGGGTCAGGGCCGCGGTGGCCCGGCCATGAGGCCGTGGTCCGCGGGCTTGGCGATGATGGTGGTCCTCGCCGGGGGCTCGACGGCGACAGCGGAGGATGGACCCCCGTCCGGACAGATCTTCCGCGTTGACCCCGTGGTGGACGGTTTCGCGGCGCTGAGCCTGACCGGCGCCGCGCTGCTGCTGGACCGAAACAAGCAGCTGTGGTCGGGCGTGGACCCGTGCCGAGGGGCGCTGCGGCGGCCGACGGCCGCAGATCGCGCCGCGTTCGCCCGGCTACCGCCGGACGGCGGTTTATGCGACCGAGCGGAGGTTCCGCGGATCGATCGATGGTCGATGTCGCTGAAGTCGCCGACGGCGGACGCCATCGCGGACACGCTGCTGCTGTCCTTTGTCGCCGCGCCGCTGTTGTTTAGCGGGATCGATACCGCGGCGGCGGGGATCACCGCTGCCCGGCTCGGAGACGACGCCGCGGTCACCTTTCAGGCCTTCGGCGCGACCTACTTGGCCACGATCGCGCTGAAGATGGCTGTCGCTCGGCCGCGACCTTTGACCTACAACCCGCGATTTGACAAAGCGGTCCGGTTCGCGGGGAGCTCGCGATTGTCGTTTCCTTCCGGCCATGCGGCCATATCCTTCTCTGGGGCATCGATTCTTTCGGTGATGTTGGCCGAACGGTTCGGCGATGACCCGGGCGCGGTGGCGGGGATCGTGGCCGCGTACGCGGCAGCCATCGGTGTGGCCGTGGCGCGGGTCGTGGGCGGCAAACACTTCCTGACCGACGTTGTCGCGGGGGCCGCACTCGGTACCGCCTTGGGGTTGACCATCCCTCTGCTGCATACGAAGACCAGACAGACCGACGATCGAGGGCCGGCCAGTCCGCCGCCCGTGATCGGATTCGGTGGTGCATTTTGAATGGCCGGTCTTGTCGCGATCAAAACCCGCGCCTATCGGGCGGTCCGTGGCGCACGGACCCGCCTGCGGGACTTGGGACGTTTCCATCGACTGCGGGCGCTGTTCGTGGCGGCGTTTGCCGCTGATGTCGCGGTCACGGTCCTGTTTGTCGTGGCCAGCTACGCGAACGCAGACCGTCTCGTTGTTTCGTACCGAGCCGAGTTTCCCACGCGCCTTATCGTGGTCCGAAACCGATCCCAGGTCATGGCCGACGCCGAGGTCATTCTCGACGCGCGGTATCGCTTTGTGATTCCGCGTCTCGACGTGGGCTCGATCGGCATCGACCTGCGCGATTTTCGCGACGAGGGTGGGCTCCCTCCCGACCGCGCCTATCGACCGACCACCGCGGTCATCGAGCACGAAAACGAACGATTCGAGCTGCAGGTAGGGACGAGTGAATCCAGTCCCTAGGCCTGCTGCCGCGTCGCTCGTCGCGCTCTGTCGAGCGCTCGGGTTGGGGGGGGCGCCGGAGCAGGTCCTGGCCGCGGTCGATCGGGTCTACCGTCGGGTCGACGCGGAGGTACGGCGTCGAACGCAGGGGTTGGGGCTTCCCTGTCGGCCGGGGTGCGATGCGTGCTGTCACGAGGCGGTGTTCGTCGCTGCGCCCGAGTTTCTGTTTGTGTCGGCGTACTTGGTCGAGAACACCACCGGGCAGCAGCGAAAGGCCGTGGTCGAGGCGATGTCGGCCGTCGCCGGGCGCTTCGAGGATGAGCTGTGCCTCCTCGAGGCGCTGCCGCCAGGGACGGAGCGCGATGAGGTGGCGACCCGCGTCCGTTTCCGCTGCCCTCTGCTCAGCGCGAGCGGGCAGTGCTCGGTGTATCCGGCCCGCGAGCTGAATGCGCGTACATTCGGGTCCACCGTGGACGAACATCGGGATGCGCCGTTTGGATGTGAGCTGACCCACGAGCGGCTCCGCGTCCTGCCTTCGTCGGCCAGCCGGGGGCTGCTGGGCGCGCGGGAGGCCCGGCGATGGCTGCGGGACGAAGTGCCGGGGGCGGGCGACGTGCACGTCTACCCATGGTGGTTCTCACGCTTCGGCGCGTATCTATTGCCCGAACGCGCCGCCGAGGACGAGGGGTGTCGCTAGGTCTTGCGCTTCGACGGGGCGGCCCCTACATGCTGACCTACGGTGGCGAAAGACGGGCCCAAAACCGGGATCCTAGGGCGATCCAGCAAGATCTTTAACATGGCGGCCAAGGTCGCGGGCCACGAGGTTCGCCACTCCGTGAAGCGGACCCTGAGTCGATCTGTCGATGCGCTGGCCTCGGAGTCTCTCAAGACCAAAATCAAGCAGGCGCAGATCATCACCGAGAACCTCGGGCAGCTGAAAGGCGCGGTCATGAAGGCGGGTCAGCTGCTGAGCATCGACGCGGCGGACTACCTTCCGCCGGAGGCGCTCGAAGTCCTTGGCAAGCTGCAGTCCAGCGCCGACCCCGTCGACTTCTCGACCATCCGCGGCGTGCTCGACGCGGAGCTGGGCGAAGACTGGCCGACGACCCTCGAAGACCTGGCAAAGACCCCGGTGGCCTCGGCGAGCATCGGTCAGGTTCATCGGGCGACGTACAAAGAATCGCCGGTGGCGGTGAAGGTTCAGTATCCGGGGATCGACACCTCCATCGAATCGGACCTCAAGATGCTGCAGAGGCTGTCGCAGAGCTGGATGTCGCTGACGGGCAAGCGAATCGATCTGGCCGGGTTGTTCGAGGAGATGAAAGACGTCTTGCTTCAGGAGGCGGACTATCGCATCGAGCTCAAGCACCTGGAACGCTACCGAGGTCTCCTCGCGGCCGAGCACCGATTTGTGGTTCCGGCCCCGTTCCCGGAGGTGAGTCGGCAACGTGTGTTGACGATGAGCTGGGAAGGTGGGGTTGCGTTGTACGACTGGATTCGGTCGGGGCCGAGCTACGCGGATCGCGAGTGGGTCGGACGCAGCATCCTCGATTTGTATTGTCTGGAGTTTTTCGAATGGGGCTTCGTTCAGACCGACCCCAATCCATCGAACTTTCTCATTCGCCCCGAACAGCGCCAGCTCGTGCTCCTCGACCTTGGCGCCGCCCTGGAGTACGACAAGACGTTCCGAGAACAATACGTGAACCTGCTCGCGGTCTTGGGGACAGGAGACCGGCAAGCGATCGTCGATACGGGCATCGAATTCGAGCTGATCGACGAGCGCGAAGGCGAAGAGGCGCGAGCACTGTTCGCCGACCTGTTGGTCTCGGCGATGACCCCATTCATGCCTCATCGGCAGCCATTTGTCTTTCGCGACACCGACTACTCGAAGAGAGCCCGTCAGATCGGCCACGACTTTGCGCAGAGCCTGCGGTACTCGCCGCCGCCGAGAAAGCTGATCTTCCTGCACCGCAAGTTGGGTGGCATCTTCAATATGCTGAAACGGCTCGACCTGCAGCTCGATTTGCTTCCTTACTGGAACAAGATGGTCGGTGCTCAGATCAACGCCGCCTGATCATCGCGGCAGATGTCGACCCCAGGCGACTGACTCACGCGTATGCGCACATCGTCCCTGACCTACGAGCCAGCGGAGATCACCGGATCTATCTTTTCCGCACGTTAGGTCGGTTGATTTCCCCCGGCATGAGAAACTAGGCTCAAAAATGTAATGCGGTTGAATGGCTGACCGTCGTCAGCCGGAGCCCGCTTTACGCCAACGAGCCGTGGGTCACTGTTGCTGTAAGCCGCCGGAGCCCCCGAAGCCCAAGAAGAAGTCGCTACTCGCTAAGATCTGCGAACTCTTGACATGTCTTATCAAGATTGCCCTGCCCGCAGCAGTGGGTGGGCCTCCTGCGATCAACCTCTGTCTCGACATCCTGCCGACAAGACTCGGCGGCTACGGCCACTACTGGAATTACGCGAGGACGGTGGATAACTTCAAGCTCGCGGTCAAGAGCATCGCGCGAGCCGCGAAGTCCGACGCTCGCACCGAAACGATCATCTTCACCACCGACGCGACGGCGGTGATCAACATCGTTCCTTTGCCGAATCCCAAGAAGCATTCGGTGGGCTTTCCGCTCGGAGACTACGGATTCGAGAGTGCCGTCGATAGCGGTCTCGCGACGCCCCGTAAGCGGAAAAGTCGTCGGTCCAAACGAGGCAAGGGGCGCCAAAAGAACAAGTGCTATCGCGCGCATCCGAAACCCAACGAGCTCGCGTTGTTTATGAGGGTGTTGTCGGTCTTCGAAAAGCAGCTCAAGAAGTACCGGGTCGACCTGGAGCCCTGCACCATTGACCTCACCGTGGAAGGCTTCTCGGATGGACATCCCGTCAAGCGCAGTACGCGATACTGCGGTCGGAAAGTCGTTCGTCGCTACTTGGACGAGGAGCCCTGTTGCGCCTGGCACGAGATCCATCCCGACCAACGTATCAACAATTTCGATATCGCCTTCTTACGGGCCCACTACGTCGAGCTGTTCATCCGAGAATCGGACCTCAACCGATACATTCGAGATAGCGACATCTACGTGCGGGAAAACTGTGAGCGGGGTGGTTGCTTTCGCAAGGTCAAGGTGACCATCCACTTTGAAGACCTATTCAAGGTCGAGTTCAACCGTCTGTCCGTCGGAACGCGGTGGCTCATCTATGTTGGCCTGCTGAATCCGGAGCGTTGGGCCGAAAACAACCGGTCGTGAGTCCGCGGCGCTGAAGAGCAGCGTTACGATGACCCTCGGACGACTGAGAGGAATGTCGGTCGAAGGCCCCGGGCGGGGCGCTGTACGTGTCGACTCGAGGCTGTGCGGGCACGAAACTCCGAGTGACTCGGCCCTTGAGGCGTTGCTTCGCTCGATCTCAACCGCAGCCTGAAGTCGCCCCGCAGTTCTTGCAGGCGTAACACGCGCCGACTCGAACCGTGATGCTGCCGCATTGAGAGCACGGCGGCGCATCGGCCTGCGTTCGATACACCTCGTTGGTGAGGCTCTCCATGGGGAGGGCCATCTGGCTCTTATTGAGCGCGGCTTCGAGCGCTTTTTCCGTCTGGGTGGAGATCGTGGAGTCGACGGCTTCATCGGTTCGAATGAACTTCTGGCCGATCCAGCGGAAGATATAGTCGACGATCGACTTGGCGATCGGAATGTTCGGATTGCCCGTGAAACCCGAGGGTTCGAAGCGCATGTGGCTAAATCGGTCGACCAACACCCGAAGGGGCACCCCGTACTGCAAGGCGAGCGAGATCGACGTGGCAATGGTGTCCATCAGACCCGATATCGTCGAGCCCTCCTTGGACATGGTGATGAACAGCTCTCCCGGAGTGCCGTCGTCGTAGAGCCCCACGGTGATGAACCCCTCGTGGCCGCCGACGGCAAACTTATGGGTGATCGCCGCGCGTTCGGCGGGCAACGGGCGCTTCCACGGCTTCGGTTCCGCGTCGTTGTCGCTGGTCGTCGAGGTCTGTTGGGGGCCCGATTGCTTGTCTTTGTTCGTGGCGAGAGGCTGGGACCGCTTCGAATTGTCTCGGTAGACGGCGACGGCCTTCAGACCCAACCGCCAGGCCTGTACGTACATCTCGAAGATGTCTTCGACGGAGGCGTCTTCGGGGACGTTGACGGTCTTGGAGATGGCGCCCGACAAGAAGGGTTGCACGGCCGCCATCATCTTGATGTGGCCCATCGGTTCGATGGAGCGGGTTCCTTTTTGGGCTCGAAACGCGCAGTCGAACACGGCGAGATGACCGTCACTCAGGTGAGGCGCGCCTTCGATGGTCTCTTCCTTTTCGACGTACTCGAGGATGTCGGCCTGCGCCTTTTCGCCGTAGCCGAGCCGTCTGAGAGCAACGGGAACGGTTTGATTGACGATCTTGAGCATCCCCCCGCCGACCAGCCGCTTGTATTTGATCAGCGCGATGTCCGGCTCGATGCCTGTGGTGTCGCAGTCCATCATGAAGGCGATGGTGCCGGTCGGGGCGAGGACGGTGACCTGGGCGTTGCGGAAGCCGTGTGCTTCTCCACGGCGAACCACTTCGTCCCATGCCTCGTGGGTCGCGCGAAGCAGGTCGGCGGGAATGCGCGTATCGTCGAGGGCGTACGCGTGGTCGCGGTGCATGTTCATCACGCTCAGGAAAGAGCCGCGGTTGCGCGCATAACCGGCGAATGCGCCTCGGGCCTCCGCCATGCGAGCGCTCGTCGCGTAGGCGGTCCCGCACATCAACGCGGTGATCGCCGCCGCGAGGTCGCGGCCGGCCTCGGAATCGTACGGCACTCCGCGCGCCATGAGCAGCGCGCCGAGATTCGCGTAACCGAGGCCCAACGGCCGGTAATCGTGGCTGTTTTGGGCGATGCGGGCTGTCGGGTAGCTCGCGTTATCGACGAGAATCTCCTGGGCCAAGGTGGTGACGGTGCACGCGTGTGCAAAGCGCTCGAGCTCGAGGTCGCCGTCGTCGTCGGCAAACTCCAGGAGGTTGAGCGACCCCAGGTTGCACGCGGAGTCGTCCAAGAACATGTACTCCGAGCATGGGTTTGACGCGTTGATACGGTCGGTGGCTCGGCAGGTGTGCCACAGGTTGATCGTCGAATCGAACTGGATCCCCGGGTCGCCGCAGATGTGGGTCGCTTCCGCCGCGGCCATCAGGAGCTTCTTCGCGGCCACTTCCTTCCCTTCGGCGCCATCGAGACGATCTCGCAGCTTCCAAGGGCGGTCCTCCACCGCGGCCCGCATGAATTCATCGGTCGCTCGAATGGAATGGTTGGCATTCTGGAAGAAGACCGAGCCGTACGCTTCGCCGGTGAACGAGCCGTCGTATCCCTGCTCGATGAGCGCCCAGGCCTTCTTTTCTTCGACGGCCTTGCACTCGATGAACGCCTCGATGTCCGGATGGTCGCAGTCGAGGATGACCATCTTCGCCGCGCGGCGGGTCTTGCCTCCCGACTTGATGACCCCCGCGAACGCGTCGAAGCCACGCATGAAGCTCACCGGCCCGGATGCCGTCCCGCCGCCGTTCAGCTTCTCTTGGCTGCCGCGAATGCGCGAGAGATTGGTCCCCGCGCCGGAGCCACCCTTGAACAGGCGCGCCTCGGTCTTCGCGAGCTCCATGATCGACTCCATCGAGTCGTCGACCGAGTTGATGAAGCAGGCCGAGCACTGGGGGTGGGCTTCGACGCCGACGTTGAACCAGACCGGCGAATTGAACGCGTACATCTGGTGTAGGAGAAGGAAGATGAGTTCGTCGCGAAACGCAGCGGCGTCTTCTTCGCTGTCGAAGTAGCCGTCGGCTCGACCCCACTCGTAGATGGTGTGCGCGACCCGCTTGATGAGCTGTTTGACCGACGACTCTCGCTGGGGCGTACCCAGGTGGCCGCGGAAGTACTTCGAAGCGACGACGTTGACCGCGAGCTGGCTCCAGCTCGACGGGGCATCGATATCGGTTTGCTCGAAAACGACCTGCCCCGTCCCGTCGTTGATCGACGCCGTTCGCTTGTCCCACTCGACCGTGGACCACACGTCTTGGCCACGGGACGTGAACACGCGCTGGATCCGTACGCCGCGTCGGATGGACTCAGTGGATTTGACCGCGAGATGTTTGACGGTCGGGGTCGAGCTCGGCTCGTGCGGTACGGACTTCGGGGCCTGCATGGGTTTGCCAAGGTAGAGTCGGCACTTCTGGGCTGTCAATCACCCCTACTAGATGTTGGGGCCCCACGACTTCGCGAACACGACAGCTCGTGGGATCCGTCACCTCTACGGGTTGTTCAGCGCGCATCGCGGCCACTCTACTGTTCCGGTCGGTCGGGCGCACTGATCCCTTTAGAGTCGTCGGTAGGCGTCGTCTCAATGGGCGACGGACGAGACGCGAAGGGCATGTTTTTTGTCCGCTGCCCGAAGATGCGGCTGTCCGCCATCCCTACCTAGGGCCGGGGGCGATGGGCGGCCGGAGGTGTCGGGGTGGGATCAGGCGGGACGGCGGGCGGCCACGGACCGCTTCGTCGTCGTCCGCTTCTTGCTTCCGTTGGTAGGCGGCTTCTTGCCGGCGGTCGCTTTGGCCCGCGATTTCGGCGCGCTGATGGCGGGCTTCTTGGACCGTCCGGCCGACGTCTTGGTCACCGCCAGCGCGTCTTCGACCGACGACGGCGGCTGGTCGGCGCAGGCGTCCTTGCGCTCGGCGGCGAAGCGATGCGCGTCCTCCAGCCAACGAGCGACCGTGGTGAGGTCCGTTGCTCGTTCGAAACGAACGACTACGGCCTTGTCAGGGTCGAAGGGATGGGGGCGGGCGAGCTCGGTGGCCCTCGCTTCGGCCAGCTTGTCTTCCGGCAGCCACAGGTCGACGTTCATGTGGTCCCGCCGAATCTCGAGCTGCATGAAGGGCACCCCGTCCCGGCTGAACACTTCAAGCCGATCTTTGGGCTCCATCACGATCCCCGATAGCCCGTCGATTCGGTTTCGCAGGGCTCTCAGTAGGGGTCGCAGTTCGAGGTCGAGGGAAGACCGCAACGCCATAGAGACCTACCGTATCCCCCAAGCACGAAGGCCTTGTCTACCTCGGACCCGAAGTCGTATAGAGAAAACGCCTAACCGCCATCCCAGCGGATCAGAGCGTTGGGCATGTGGGTGATCGACCTACAAAAAGAAATTGATTTGGGTTGTGAACGTGGCCAGGGGCGCATCGTCGACCCCAAACGCGATCATGTAATACGCGTCCGCCTGGAACCCCAGGAACAGATCCCGCCTCAGGCGAAACTCGATGCCCGCCGTCACGCCAGGCCCCCAGAATACGCTGGCATCGATCTCCTGATTGGTTAGGAACTGAAAGGAATTCGATACGCCCATGAACGGCCGGGTGAAGTCGGTGAGGAAGTAGTAGCGGGCTTCGATGGGGACGAGATGGAACAACACCACGGTGTTGTCTCGGGTGCTGCCGACGTCGGGAATCTCGTCTCCGCGAAACGAAAGCCCTGCGCGCGCCGAGAACCACCAATGATCGCTGGCTTTGTAGGCGGCCCGAAGGCCGAGCAGGACGCCGTGAGGGTCGAGACCCGTGGCGTCGCCGACGAACATATATCCGCCTTCGAAGCCGAACTGGTTGTTCTTGTATTGGCCGTGGGCGGCGCTTGGGGCCCCCATGCCGGTTCCGATGGCGCCCACGGCCGCGGACATCAGAAGCAAACGCAGAAACGAGCTGGTGCGTCGCACGACGCCGCGAGGCTTTCCCTCGCGGCGACCGGAGTCAACCGCGGCGATCGTTGACCACGGCGCCCTGCCCCTCAAATATGGAGTCCGCCGTGAGTCACCGGCCACATGAACACCCCGCCCACCGAGTCGACGGTCGCGGGCGCCGAGCGCTCGGTGTGCGCTCGCTCGTCCTGCTCGCGCTCATGGCGCTCATCAGTACGGACTGCGCGTCGTGCGTCGATGCTGGCGTCAGCCCCCGAGCCATCGCCCATCACGACACCGGAATCGAGTATCTGAAGCAAGGTCAGTGCGTTCAGGCCGAGGAGCGGTGTCGTTTGGCGCTCGAGTACGGCCCGAACTTCGAGCATCCGCACAACTGCCTGGGCATGGTCGCCCTGACCTGTCACGGCGACCTGGGCCAAGCCAGGCAGCACTTCAAGGATGCGCTGGCCGTGAATCCCGACTTCGCCGAGGCCCATAACAACCTCGGCACGGTCTTCTTTCGTGAGACGCCGCCTCGCTACGAGGCCGCCTGCGACGAGTTCCTCGCCGCGCTGGAGATCGATCCCGGCTACTTCGACGCGCGGGAGAACCGGGGCATGTGTCTCATGCGACGGGGCACCATCCTGGGCGATCAAGGGGACGCCGATGGCCGCAAGGAGCACTATAGCGAGGCCCGAAGCCACCTTATCCGGCTGCTGGAGATGAACCCCGACAACTTCAATGCTCGGCATCACCTCGGGTTCATGGACCTGATCGAGAAGCGATATGCCTCCGCCGAGCAGAACTTCAAGCGTTGCCTGGAGATCGACCCCGAGAATCCGGTGTGCTCGTACAACTTGGGCAATACCTATCTCGAGACCTCCCGCTGCAGCGACGCGATCCAGGCGTTCATCGCCGCGTTGCGGAGCGAGACGGCCAACGAGGTCGCGATCGGGGCTCGCCAAAACCTCGGCGTCGCGTACGAGCTGTGCGCGCGGAACGACGGCGCCATCAAGCAGTTTCTGGACCGCATCAAGCTCGATCCCGGCAACCCGACCCACCACTTTGACCTCGGCAACATCTACGCGGAGAAGGGTTTGCCGGACCAAGCGGTCAACGAGTGGGAGAACACGGTCAAGCTCGATCCCCTGTACTGCCCGGCGTACTTCGAACTGGCCATGTCGGCGGACAAGAACCTCGATACGGGCAAGACAATCCGGCTCTGCCAGGATTTTGTGGCGTGTGCGGGCGAGGTGAACA
Organism: Myxococcota bacterium; assembly: GCA_028289325.1. Classification (GTDB taxonomy): domain Bacteria; phylum Myxococcota; class Kuafuiibacteriia; order Kuafuiibacteriales; family Kuafuiibacteriaceae; genus JANQQN01. The sequence goes on from JANQQN010000005.1 coordinate 29,896, forward strand.
AAGACCGGTCAACACCGCAATGGGCCGCGAAGGTTGGGCGCTGCAAGCAGCTCGTGAAGAAGCTGCAGATGCAGTAGATCTCGCCATAGGGTTATGGGCGAGTCCGCTGCGAGGCAAACACCGCCAGTCCACCTCAAGGTGGAGCTGACGCTGCCCAACAAGGAACCGCGCGAGTTCTCCTACGACTTTCAGCAGTCGGTCATTTCCCTGGGCCGAGATCCGACCAACGACATTCAGATCCCGTTGACCACGGTCTCCCGCCGTCATGCGCGCATCTTCTTCGAGATGGGGGACTACTTCCTCGAGGACCTCGGCTCCACCCACGGCACCGAACACAACGGACGCAAAGTGCCGCCCGGCGAGAAGCGGCTCCTCCGCGACGGCGACCTGATCAAGGTGATGTCGTTTCACATCAAGTTCAAGACCACGATGGGGACGATGCTGGACCGTCAACCGGGGGAGAAGACCGAGGCGCTGGCCCGGCGAATGGTGCAGGAAGTCCTCGCGTCGTTAGGATCGAACCAGGCTGACCCGCCGGCGTTACGCATCATGAACGGCGCCGACGAGGGTCGTCGTTTCGAGCTATCGGACGAGGCGAGTGAGATCACCATCGGCCGGAGCCCGGAGTGCGACATCACCCTGAATGATCAAAACACATCGAGGCGACACTGCCTCGTCAAGCGCAACTGGCACGGTTTCACCGCTCAAGACTTGGCCAGCAAGAATGGGGTCTTGGTCAACGGACAGCACATCGAAGCCCCGCGCATGCTGAAGGACGGCGACGAACTCCAGGTCGGCGGGGTCAAGCTGATCTTCATCGACCCCCCGTCGCGGCTGCTGGATCAGATGGGCGGCTTCGACAGCGCGACGCAGGATACCGACGGCCTCGACCACACCGAGGGGAGTCCGCACGACGTCGACGAGGCGTTGGAGCCCCAGGTGTCGGAGGTTCCCGATGTGCCGGACCCGGCGGAGAGCGTCCCCGAGAGCCCCTCTTCGGTCGACGACGGCGTTGAGCTGCCGCCCCCGAACACCGGGCCCCCCCCGCCCACCAGCCAGGGTGTCGATGCTGAGACCTTGGCCTCGATGACCCGCGAAATCGCGAAGGCCACCAAAAAGGGAGTGGCCTGGGAGATGATCATCCTGGTTCTCGGCGGCTTGTTCTTTCTCGCCGCCCTCGCGTTCGTCGCGTTCCTGCTCATGTAGCGGGGGTTCGGGCTCTCGAACGTTCACGGGGCAGGGCTGGGCGCCGTCAGCCCCGGCTACAGACGTGACTAGCTATCGATGCGCCAGGCCAGCCCGACGAAGGGGATGAAGTCTTGGGTGCCGTGGCCCGTGCCTTGGGTGAGGTCCTCGCCCCCTCGCGTGGTGTAGTACCGAATCCGGTAGTTGAGGCGCAGGATCAGCTCCAACGGATCGAGGACCGGGATCGCACCGCCGATTCCAAACAACCACGCGGTGCCGGGATCCGAACGGAAGGTATCCGTGTTGCCGTCTTCGCCGGCCAGGTCGTTCCGCCCATCGTCGTTGCGGAGACCGACCAGGCCCCAGCCGACCTCCGCGAACACGCCCTTGTATTGCGCGCGAATCAGGGGGCCAAACCAGAACTCCCAGAAGGTGCCGCCGAAACGTCCACCGACGAGGGCGACGTCGTCTTCGTCGAACTCTCCGGTGAACTCGCCGGCCCGGCGGTCGCCGGTCTCGAACTGCGTGAACAGGCCGATGGAGAACGGACCCCAGACGCGGTACGAACCGGCGCCGTACAGGCCGAAGCTGCTGTCGACCACCAGCTGCTTGTTACTTTCACCGTCGGTCCCGCGCTCTACCGCTGACGTGTAGAACGAGAAGATCCCTCCAAGTTCGAAGCGAAACTGCTCATTACCCCAAACGCTGTCCTCGGTCTTGTCGCCGTCGTCGGCGGAGGAAGGGGGGGCGGCGGCGACCAGGCTGGCCGCAACGATCAAACCCATCATCATTCGTATCTCCGTTCTGCGAAAGTGCGAGAGCAACGTGACCGGGCATCGGTCTCTCGTCCAACCGCAAAACGAAAACGGGCTGTGAAAGTTACTGAAAGGTCAACCTGGCGCGCAGTGAGTGTCGAATTCGGACCGTCACCAACACCAACTGGTCGTCGGCCGCGGCGGGCTGCAGCAGCTCTCGGCTCGCGCGCTCGAAGTACAAGTCGTACGTTCGAGGGGACGTGATCCCTTCGGCTTGACGAAATGCGTTGAGGATCGCCGCCCGCACGCGCATGTCGCCGCCGAGTCCGAGTCCTTCCTGTTGCTCACAGAACAGCTCGGTTCGCTGACCGGTCACCCGGACGAACACCGCCTCGAACCCATCATTGCCGCTCTCGATCCTGTCGTATCGGAACGTCAGGTCTTGGTTGGCGGGATTCGCGACTTGAAATCCGGCCTGCAGAGCGGCTTCCGTCGCCGCCGACGGCCGAAGCTCGAAGGGCACATGGTGGCCGTCGTCCAGCGTCTCCGGCCATCCGAGGGCGATGACGCCGGGCAACGGCGTTCCGCTCACCAAGACGAACCGCGGAACGACGGGCTCGGAAACGCTATAGGTCAGAAAGGCGGTCGGAATCGGCTGTGGTGTCACCTGGTAGCGACCGAGGTCGATGTCGAAGGTCGCGATGAGCTCCGGCTCGATCGAGCCCGGAAAGTTCGTGGGATTGACCATTCGGATGGCGCCGAAGTCAGCGGGGGTCGCGGTCTGCCCCGCGGTCCCGGTGACCGTGAGCAGCTGGCGCAGCTCGCAGAACTCATCAACGACGTTTGCGGGGGCGTCGGGATCCTCGGCAGGGTCTGGAAACTCTGCTTCCACCCGGGGCGGATCGACGTCCGCGCGCCACTTGAGTCCTGGTCCGGTGCCGATCGCGGTGTCGAACGCCCGAACCTCGGCCACCGACGAGTCCACAGGGGGTGTCACCCGGTAGTCGCGCTGGCGACCGAGATCGACGTAGGCGATCCGAGTGACCGCTCGGTCTTCCGGCTGTTCGACGACCCCCGCGTCGCGCAAAGGACGGGCAACCCCGCCCGGTTCGAACCCCGCATCCAGCGGCCGGGGCACGTCGGGCGGCTCCGGCGGTCGATCGATGGGGTCGGGAAAGACCACCTCGGTCACCGACCGGCAGATGTTCAGCGCGGGCACGCAAGTATCGCTGCCTTCGCACGACGAGCAGAATCCCCGGATGCAGTTGGGCCGTGCGCCCGTGCAATCGTTGTCCGATCCGCATGGCTCGACGAGCTCGGCGCCGGCACTGCAGGTGGTGATGCAGCGCCCGAGGTAGCAGACCTCGCCCGCGGCGCATTCGAACGCGGGTCCCGGAGTCGAATTGTCACCGTTGCTCGGGGTGCAGGTCTTGTCGGAACACCCGCTGTACGCGAGCGCGACCGCGGCCAGTAGGCTCCGGGACAACAGACGGTTCATCGCTACTCCAGGATATCGTCTTCGCGCTTGATTCGGCGCGGCTCCAGTACGTCCTCGATGTCATACGAGAACCGGATTTCCAGTCCGAGCTGGGCTGGACTGGCATCCTGAATCGAGCCCAGGGGGACCGCGACCCAGATCGCGGGCTCCAGCGTTTCCAGGAACCGTCCTCGGGCCCCAGCATAGGCGAAGAACTCGTGGCGACCGCCGCCCAGAAGCAGGCTCGTCCCGCGGCCCTCCACGAAGAAGCCGACCAGATCGCCAAAAGGGAGAGCGCCGACGCTGGCGCCGTAGCTGATGGCCCCGAATGTGGTGTTCTGGCTGCCGCCGCCGACGGGGACGAACAGGTCGCCGAACAGCTGAAGGCCGGTGTAGAGCCATCGCCACCGCCACGCGAGGTTCGCCCCGAGCCCGAAGTCATGGTTCTCGAGGAAGAACGCGTAGGTATCGACGAAGTTCACCTCTCGCGTGAACTCTTCCACCACCAAGTCCGTGGCGGGAACGCCGTGCAGCGGCGCCAAGGGGATTGCCCAACGGGCCTTGACGGTGAGCGCCGGGCGGCGCGCCCCGACCGTGGGAAGCTGAAACCGATACTTCAACGCCAGCAGGGGGTTGCCGATCTCGTATTGCGCGGGGGGATTTCGGTCGTTCGGGAAGCTGGTGATGGAGAGGTACTGGGTGGGGACCGTCAGCTCGATTCCCCAGGCCGGCGTAAAGGCCGCCTGCGCAGAGTAGAAGATGGCCGCGGTGTCGGCGGACTCCCGAGTTTCGATCGATGCGAACGCCAAGCGGATGGCCGCCCCATAGGCGATGTTGGGGTCGTCCAACGACAGAGCTCGGTAGTAGTTAGGGATCCGGGTGTATCGACGAAGCGGACGGTCTGCAAACGTGTCGTCCTCGTAAACGACCTGATTCGGGTCGTCTTCCGCCTCTTGCAGAGCGTTCACCGTCTCGGCGGTTTGCAGCTCCGTCTGGGGCTCGGCGGGCTCGGAGGTGGACGCTTCGGGCATGATCGGCTGCGGGGGCGGCGGCGCAAGGCGCTCGGTCCCGAGCTCGTACTCGGCGCTGGGTTGTAGCCGTTGGGGCCGGTCCGGGTCGCGGGTAGGCGGCGCGGGGCGCTCGCTGTCGGGTTCTAGCCTGGTCACCGCGGGGGGAGGCGGGGCCGGCGGCGGGGCACTCAGCACCGAGATCGCAGGAACCCCTCGCCACTGGGCCCGAGGCTTGTCGAGATTCTGCAGGTAGGCTTGCGCGACGCGGCGGGTCTCAGGGTCCGGGTGTTGCATGGCCGCGACCAGGTGTCGCTGCGCGACCCACTGCAGCCGGCGCTCGCGGGCGAACTGCAGGACTTGGGCCGCGATCTTGTCCGGAGCGCGGTCCAGGGGGGGCAGGCGGCTCTCATCTTTCATCGACAGCTGCACGCCTCGCCGCAGCAGACCCCGGCGGCGCCGCTGGGCCAGCCGTCGATAGAATCGGTAGCCGTAGAAGTCCGCCGCGATCTGGCTCGGGGCGGGGCGAGATGGAGCGATGCGAACCCGGTGCTCGATGCTCTTGCTCGCCACGGTGTTGGCGAGTCCGATCCGCTCGACGAGGGCCACGGTCAAGCGAGCTTGCCCGCCGGCGACGGCGTCGGGTTCGACGTGAAGCGCGTACACGAACCGCACTTCGGTCTCGGACCCGAACCGAATGAAGCTCAAGTCGTGAACCCTCCGATGGATGACCACGCCTTTGGGGGCAACGATGCCGCTGACCAGTCCTTCATAACCGAGGCGTTTGCTTAGGACGCGGGCGGAGGGGACGCGAACCGCGACCTCGAGGAACGCGGTGTCGCCGGGGGCTAGATTCAGGTTCTTTTCAGACGCGCGAACGGGCTTCAGTCGTTGATCGATGGCCGCTCGCCGCTGAGCCTGCCGATCTTGTGACCGGGCCGGAGGCGCACCGAGCCCAACCCCAAACGCGACGATCGCGCAGGTCAGGACCGGGCGTGCGAGAACCGAGAGCGACCGAATGGCCAAGGCGCGGGAAATGTAGCAGCGGGAATTCCGCAAGGCCAGCATGGCCCATCGATTCGAGGGGACGACCTGCTCTACGTTCAGCTAGGTCTTGCCAGCCCTAGTCGGTCGGTCGATAAGGGCGGCTCCCATGAAGCTGTCTTTGTACACCGACGACTTGCGCGAGGCCTCCGTCGATCTGGTGGCGCTCGGTGTTTTTTCCGATGAGCCTGACCGCGGGTTGGCGTTCTCCCAACTCAACGCCGCGTTGAACGGTGTTCTGGCGCAGGCCTGCAAAGACGAGGATTTTAAGGGCAAGGCGGGTCAAACGGTCGTGGTGAACGTCGCCGCGCCCGGTGGGGCCCGTCGGGTGATGGTCTACGGCTATGGGCCGCGCGACCAGTACACGGCGGAGTCCGCGCGGCGATTCGCAGGGACGGCAGCCAAGGTCGCGCGCAAGGTCGGGGCGGCGACGGCGGCGCTGCAGCTGGCGGTGTTCGATGCGCCCGACGACCCGGAGTCGGTGCTCATGCTGGTGCAGGCATTGGCGGAAGGGGTGGAGCTCGGCTACTACCGATTCGATACCTATCGCCGCCGCGAGACCTCCGAGAACCGCCTTGAGGAGGTGCATGTCGCGTTCGCGGCCGAGGATGTGCAGGGGCTCAAGGGGGCCGCACTGCGAGATGCCATGCGCAAAGGTCAGCGGGTGGCGACGGCGGTAGCGTTCGCCCGGGACCTCATCAACTCGCCGCCGAACGACCTGACGCCGAACGAGCTGGCGGACCGAGCTCGAGCCATGGCCAAAAAGAACGAGCTGGCCTGCAAGGTGCTCAGTGCTCGCGACCTGGAGCGCCAGAAGATGCGGCTGCACCTCGGGGTCGGGCAAGGCAGCCGCAACGAGCCTCGCCTCATCCATCTGACCTACACCCCTGACGACAAGAATCGGTCGGATCGGGTGGTCTGCTTGGTGGGCAAGGGCATCACCTTCGATGCCGGTGGCCTGTCGCTCAAGACGTCCGAAGGCATGATGGACATGAAGATCGACATGGGGGGCGCGGCGGCGGTGCTGGGCGCGATGGAGGCGGTCGCGCTCACCCGACCCGGTTGCGTCGTACACGGGATCGTCGGCGCGGCGGAGAACATGCCCGACGGCAATGCGATCCGCCCCGGCGATGTCATCGAAGGCAAGAAGGGCATCACGGTCGAGGTTCTGAACACCGACGCCGAGGGGCGGTTGGTCCTCGCCGACGCCCTCGCGTACGCGCAGGAGCTCAAGCCGACCGACCTCATCGACCTCGCGACCCTCACTGGCGCCTGCATGGTGGCCCTGGGTCGGCTCACTGCGGCCGCGTTCACCGATCACGAAGACATGGCCTCGGACCTTCAGGCGGCATGGGTTACGTCGGGCGAGTCTTTTTGGCGGATGCCGCTCAATCCGGAGCTCCAGGAGCAACTGAAGAGCGACATCGCGGACATCAAGAATATTGGCGAGCGCTGGGGCGGCGCGATCACCGCGGCGCTGTTCCTGAAGGCCTTCGTCGAGGAAGGAACGCGATGGGCCCACCTGGACATCGCGGGCCCGGTCAGCGCGGCCAAAGATCAGGGCCATATTCAGAAGGGCGGAACGGGTTTCGGCGTTCGAACGCTGTTGGCATACATCGAGCGGGTCAGCGGGTAGCGCTGAGCACCACTCGCGCCCGGCCGCCGATGGTCATCCGGTCAAGGCGGCGTACAGCATGGCGCCGATGGCGAGCCCGACCGCCAGCCCCATGACGAAACCCACGAGAAGGCCTGACGACGACGCCTCCTGCACGATGACCGTGGGTTCCGAGCTCTGCGTTTGCAGCTGTTGCACCGGCCGCGTGGGGCGCAGTGACGCCTCGGTCGTGTCCGGCGTTGCGGTATCCACGGTCGGTTGCGTGGTTTCCGACCGGCCCAGATGCGGCGAAGGTTCGGACGAGGGGCCCGGGGCCTCGTCGATCGGTTGTGGTTGAGGCGACCGGCCGGGCGGCGAGCGCGGCGGTGGTGAGAGCGGGTCGACACTATGTCGGCCGGGCGCCGGTCGGGCCGGGCCGATCAGGCCCGGCGGCGTATCGGAGGGCGACGGACGCGCCACGGCGGGACGGCTGAAGTCTTCCGGTAGGGGCGGAACGCTGTCCTTCTTCGTCAGACCCCGCGGCCCGTCGAGGATCTCTTCTTCCGTCGCCCCGCGAACGTCGAGGCCGGCCTTGCGCAGGATCTCGGCCTCGCTTTGTGCGTCCCACGTGAAGTCCGGCAGCGGCGTGTGGGCCTGGAACGGGTCCATGTCCGGCATCTCGCGCAGCTCGGGCATCAGCTCGTCCGGAACCGAAAAGAGATCGATGGAATCGTCTTTGCCGAGCAGCTTGTCGAGCTCGAGAAGCGTGGACTCGAGGTCTTTCGGCTCGAGATCGGGCCGGGTCGCGCTGCCGGTGCTGATCGCTTTGGCCAGCGCAGGGTCCATCTCGGGGACGTCGGGGTCGTTCGGAAAGTATTTGCGGGTGAGGAAGCCGAGGTTCGCGGGGGGCATCGGTCCCCCGATCTTGGCGAGCTCGTTGAGGACGTGGGTCGCCATCTCCTCCGCGGTTCGATACCGGTCCAGAGGCGCCTTCTTGAGCGTCTTCTCCAAGATGGTAATCAGGCCAGGGCTGTGCTCGGAAAGCTCGTCGGCGAGGTTGGGCAGCTCGTTGCGGGCGACGGCGGACAGGGTCTCCTTGACCGACGGGCGCGCGAACAGAGCGCGTCCGGTGAGCATCTCGAACAGGACGACCCCCACCCCATAGATGTCGGCGGTGTTGTTGACCCGCTTGCCGGCCAGGACCTCGGGGGCCACGTATCTCGGCTTGCCCTTCAAGACCCCGCGCCGCAGACCGCCGTCGCGTGAGGTGACATAGCTGATGCCGAAGTCGGTGATCTTGACCTCGCCAAAGAACGAAACCATGACGTTGCTGGGCGTCATGTCCTGGTGAACCACGCCGAGCGCGCGGCCCTCGGTGTCCTTGAGGCGGTGCACGAACGCGAGCCCTCGGAGGACCTCGCTGACGACCGACAGGCAGTACTGCACGGGTAGCGCTTCGCCGGCCTGGTTGGCGGCGCGAACGACCTGGTCGAGGTTGCGGCCCCTCACGTACTCCATCGCCATATACGGAACGCCGTCGACCACCGGCTGATCGAAGACCTTGACGATGTTGGGGTGTTCGAGCCGGGACATCACCTCCTGCTCGACGTCGAACATCGCGAGGTGGTCCTCGCGCTCGGCGTCGGCCCGGAGCCGCTTCAGGACCACGAGCTTTTCGAACCCTTTGGTGCCGACGGCTTTGCCGAGGGCGATCTCGCCCATGCCGCCGCGGTTTACGACCCGCAGCAGCTCGTAACGAGGACGACCCTGGTTGTTCGACGACCCGGAGTCTGGCACGGACGGCCCCATATTCCTTCCAAACGGCACATCAGCAAAAGCACCCACCTCAACGCTCCTCTGGGTCCGATTGTCGGCGCCGGACCGTCCGCATGATCACATCGGTTGGAAAGCCCCTTCTTTCGAGTCGGCGGGCCACGCGAGGGAGATTTTGGTCGCTGCCGGCCCAGTCTGCGGCGGCCGCAACCGGGTCCCAGTCGGCGAAGACCGTACCGACCGCCGCTTCAACGTCGTTCGACGATAATCCCCGCGCAGATAGCTTCTGGCGGACCCAGCGCGGGGTGGCGCCTTTGCGGCCGGCCAGCTCCTCGGCGTACCTCATGGCGGTGACCGCGTCGGTGGGCATGAGGCCGAGCTCCACCGCGCGCTCAATGGCTTCGTCGATCTCCTGGGGGACATAGCCGCGCTGGCGCATCTTGGCGCTGAGCTCGGCGCGACCGTGGGCGCGCCGGGCGAGCAACCTCATCGCCATGTCCAGCGGCGCGACCTTATCGGTAGGGGAACGCGGCACGAGCACGACTCGATCGTCGCCGGCTCGGCGGCGGCGGAACGCCCATATACCCGAAAGTCTGCACCACGGCTACGCTGCGCGGTGCCGCCGGCGGGCCCGGGGTAGGATCTGCGACCTGATGGGCCTTGTTGATGCGATGGGCTCGGGCCCGGTCGGTCTCGTGACCGACCGCCGATATGGCTGGTCGATTCACGCCCGCTCTTCCAGTGTACAGCCTTCGACGCTCCGCAGGCTCCGCTTGCGTACTCCGCGCCGGGTTCCGACCTGCGTCGGAACTTCCGCCGCCGACTCTAGATGAGCTCGGCGCAAATAACGAGCCACTCCGTGGCTCGTCGATTCACGCCCGCTCTTCCAGTGTCCAGCCTTTGACGCTCCGCAGGCTCCGCTTGCGTACTCCGCGCCGGGTTCCGACCTGCGTCGGAACTTCCGCCGCCGAGTACTAGGTTCGTGACGGGCGTCGTCCCGGCTTGGAGGGCATCCGATGCGGGCCGGTGGGATGCGTGGTGGCGGTCTTGTGACCCTTGCTGCCGTCGGGCCGGTCGAACTCGTTCCACTGGGAGTCCGAAGCGGATTCGACGCCCTGGACCCGCAGTGCGAAGTTGGAAGGATTCGTGGCCTGTTTGAGCGCTTCTTCGTAGCTGATGACCTTGGACCGCAGCAGACCCATCAGCGCCTGATCGAAGGTCTGCATTCCATAGGTCGCCGCGCCCTCCGCGATCGCTTCGCTCAGCTCACGGGTGCGGTCTTTGTCTTCGATCATCTCCCGAACCCGCGGGGTCTGGCGGAGGATTTCGAGGGCCGCCACCCGACCCTTGCCGTCTTGGGTCGGCACCAGACGCTGGCAGAGCACCGCCTTCATCGTGGCCCCCAGCTGCAGACGAATCTGGCGCTGCTGGTGGGGCGGGAATACGGATACGATGCGGGAGACGGTCTCCGTCGCATCGAGGGTGTGCAGGGTAGACATGACGAGGTGTCCGGTCTCGGCGGCGAGCAGCGCGGTTTCGATGGTCTCCAGGTCCCGCATTTCGCCGACCAGGATGACGTCCGGATCTTGGCGGAGGGCGGACTTGAGCGCCTGTCCAAACGAAACGGTGTCGACGCCCACCTCCCGCTGGTTGATGACCGACCGCTTGTCCCGAATCAGGAACTCGATGGGATCTTCGATGGTCATCACGTGGACGGTTCGATTCGAGTTGATGTGATCGATCATTCCAGCGAGCGTCGTGCTCTTGCCGGAACCGGTCGTCCCGGTGACCAAGACGAGCCCGCGCTCTTCGAGCGCGATGTCTTTGAGGACCGGGGGAAGACCGAGGTCGTCGAGGCTCCGCAGCTTGAACGGGATGACCCGAAGCACGATGCCCACCGTGCCGCGCTGCTGAAAGACATTGACGCGGAACCGACCCAGGCCCGGAACCCCGTACGCGAGGTCCATCTCGTTGTACTGTTTGAATCTTTCGCGCTGGTAGTTGTTCATGATCGACAGCGCCATTCGCGACAGCTCTTCGGGAGAGATGCGCTGACGATCCTTGAGGGGAACCAGTTTGCCGTTGAGCCGAAACATCGGCGGCAGGCCGGCTTTCAGATGGATATCCGAAGCCCCGCCCTTCACCGCGACAGAAAGAACGTCGTTCAGCTCCATCGAACGTTCACGCTACCAGGCCTTGTAACGCCTGTCACTTCGCGGCCGAGGCGCAGCCGACTGGCCTCGAGGCCACAGGCCCGCGTACCTTGGCCGCGACGCGGTGGGCTCGGGGCTCGGTCTTGGAAGCCGTGGGCGCCGACGGGCGGGAACCCACGGAGATCGACGGCGTTCATCGTCTACAGACGTGAACAATAGCCCACGTGAGGTTGACGACGAGGGCGTTGGGTGGACCCCAGCCACTGAGGAGAGCGCGAAGCGCGATCGTGCGGCCAGGGCCGGCAAGAACCGGCGAAGGGCCGCGTGGTTGTTGGTCACGTCTTTTGCTGTTCGGCACGGCCGGGCGCGGATTGAGGCGTTGGCCGTTTTTCAGCGGCGAGCCTAAGCCTACAGCTCGCGCAGGGGGATGACGTTATCGGGCAGCGGGCGGGGGGCTTGGTGGGCCGCGCTCGGGTCCTTGGCGACCCGATGCGGATGTCGGGGACACTGCTTGCAGTGGAAACTCCGCCAGCGGACTTGCGCGGCGAATCCGAGACACCGTTGGTAGTGATCGCAGTCCATCTGACGGAGGCTCGGCACCTCGTCGAACTCCACGCTGCAGATCGGCGTCGGACGAGTGCCGAGCGGGAGCTTGACGAGGTCGATGACCTCGGCCTCATCTTGCCGAATGCCATCCGGGGATCGCGAGACGGCAAGCGTCTGGTCGTTGTGGCCGCGCACTGAAATTATATTAGCACAGGGAAGACGGTCGCCAAGCGCATATGCGTTTCCTTCGCCCGCATATGATGCGGCTTGACGACGGCTTGAAACGCGGGTTTCGTTCCGTGGGTTCGGATTCTCAAGCGCGCATGTGACGCGCCAAGAGCTCACGAATCTCTTGGTTCTCCCGCCCTAGTCTAGCCAGCTCGCTTTCGAGAGAGCTCAGTCGCTCGCTCATTTGGCTTTGAACCACGGCGAGATGTTTGAACTCCTCCACGACCATATCGGCACTGATCGCCATGCCGGACGGAGCTTCCTTGGGTGGCGGCGGAGGCGGTGCAGGATGTCTTGCCCCCGGAGGATTGCTGAGCTGATCCGGATTGGACGTCGTTCGCGGGATGGCCGCGGACCAGGAGCCCGGGGCGACGGAGCCGACCGCGGATCTCGCCGCGTTGGCGTTGGGCGCATTCGGGACCTGAGGCGGCGGCGGGGGGCCACCCATCGCCTGCGCCGTCGCCGGCTCCGGCGGCGGCGGGGGGACGCTGGTTCCGGCGCGGGCTCGAGGGGCGGGACCGACCTGTCCGCCGGCCTTGATATGGTTGAACACGCCGAGCGTGATGTGGCGGAGCGTCTCGAGAACCCCGGTTCCCTGCGACGCCACCGCGCTGATCGACTTGCCTCCGCGCTCGTTGAGCGTGGTATCGAGTTCCGCCTCGGGGATTAGATGAGGCAGGTCCCGTTTGTTCCACTGCAGGACGAGGGGGATCGTGTTGTAGTCGAGACCGTTGGCGGCGAGGTTCGTTTTCAGGTCGTGAAGAGACTGACGGTTCTCATCGACCATGTGATCTTGCGAGTCGGCCACGAAAACGATGCCGTCTGCGCCCTTCAGCACGAGTTTCCGCGTCTCGCTGTAATAGACCTGTCCGGGCACGGTGAACAGCCGGACCATGAACTTCATCCCGCTGATGGTTCCAAGATTGAGCGGGAGCAGGTCGAAGTAGATGGTTCGATCGGTCTCGGTGGCGACGCTGAGGAGCTCGCTTCGCGTCTCGGGCCGCATCCGAGCGTGGATCTGCTGCAGGTTGGTGGTTTTACCGCAACGCCCGGGCCCGTAGTAGACGATTTTCGCGATCAGCTCGCGGGATTTGTAATTGTAAGTCGGCATGGAAACCCGCTGGGAGTGGAGAGTGTCCAATCCACCCGGCGGCGGGTCAAGGCACGTCGGGACGGGTGAGTGGAAAGCTGCCCGCGCGCAGGACGGTCTTGGCACGCGGGTCGTTGAATGCGACCAGCGCGCGGGAAAGCGCGAGCACTTCCGCTGGCGGCGGCGGTGGTCGCGTTTGATATGCCATACTCAGCGGTAGCAAGGTACGCGGGTCCGCGAGGATGGTGAGCCATTCGATGATGTCGAGGCGGAGCACGTCGAGGCCGGGGCGAACGCGGTCCGGTCCGACCCCGGGATTCGCCGCCAACATCGCCGCGAGGGCCGGTCCGGGGTCATGGGGCTGGTGGGCGACGAGGGGGACCGCGGCCCACTGAATTCGCGCGTCGGGGTCGACGCGCAGCATCGCGGTCTTGGGTTCGATCCACTTCGGGAAGTGTTCCGCGAGGACGCGATAGGCCAACGCCCGCTGGCGGCCAGGATTTCTCGGATCATCGGCATAGGCCAGCAGCCGGTCGGGGAGGCCCACGCCCTGAATCTGCGCGATCACCCGCCGGGCGAGCGCGGCCGTACGACGCTCCTTGCCGTCGGCGACGAGCTTGAGCTCCGGCACCAGCTCCGATGTGCCCAGCAGACCCAGGATCTTCAGGCTGCGCATTCGTTCGGCGCGATTGCCCGCCCGCAGCCCTTGCCGTGCATGCTCGACCTCCGCCGCGAGGCGGGCATTCGAGCGTGCCGTTTTGCGTCGTCGGTACGTATGCCCCAACTCGTCGAGCTCGGGTTGCCCTGAGTGCAGGTAGAGCGCACCCCGCCAGCCGGGCGTGCCCTCGTCGAGGAGTAACGTTCGTCCGAGTGATCGCACCCCCATGCCTTCATCGGAGTCGACTTCCACCGACCCTGGGGCCTCCGAGAAGCTGAGCCTGGCGAAGTCCCAGCCGGTGCGCGCGCGCTCGAGCTGCTCGATCGCGTCTTCGATCGCGAGCTTGCCCAGCCCTCGGCGTTTGGCGAGGCCGGGAATGATGCTTTTGCCCGCCTCGATGATCGCTTGACGATCGCCGTCGGGATCCATCGCTCGCCCCGACCTGGGAGAGGTCCCTTCCTCGGATTCGTCGGCGAACATCGCGCCGTGCAGCGCGCACACGTAGCGGCCGGTGCCCTCCGCATCGATCGTCAACCGGCAGGACGGACCCCCATCGAGTCGCTGCAAAAGGGCCAGTTTGCTGGTGATCACGTCGACGGTGATGTTGCGTGATTGATACCGAGGATCGACCTCGTCGAAGCCGAGATGGATCTCCAGCGCACCGGCGGGGCCACGGCTGAAGGTGCGCGTTCCCGTCCAGATGGGTTCCCCGTTTCGCGCTACGCCGACCAGGGTCAGCTCGACGGCGTGGTCGGGGGTGGCTCGCACGCCGATCGCGAAGGTGCGAACGCCGGGGAACGAAGGTTGAAAGAGGCGCGAAAGGCCCTCTAGTCCGGCGTCGCGGCCGAGCAACCGCCGCAGGGGCTCGGCCGCGTCGCGGCGTACCGAGGCGCCCTTGGAGAGATCGGCCAGATCGACGTCCTCGTAGCGAGCGGGACGATCTGGGCGGGCCACCATCGAATCGTTGGTTTACCACATGGACTTGATATGGTGCGCAAAGTGCCTCGGTATGAGTTCTGGTTGGCGCTGCGTCGTCGCCAAGAGTCATTTTGGACGCGCGAAATATGGGATGCCTCCCGCCTTAGCTCAGATACGCCTTCAGTGCGGGCATTCGGCTACATCCTTGCGCGGATTCTATACATTGTCGTAGCGGCATTTCGCACCGAGCGAATCCGGCTGCGCGCGGCGGCGCTGACCTACATGACGCTGCTGTCCTTGGTTCCCGCGCTGGCGGTGGTGTTCTCCCTCTTTGCTGCCTTCGATGGCCTGCAAGATGTGAAAGAGAAATTGCGGAACTTCATCCTCGGCGCGCTGACCGTCGGCGAGTCGGACGTCGTCTTGAACTACCTCGATCGCTTCATCGGCAAGGTGCACGCGGGGAGCATCGGGGCCATCGGGACCGTCGTGCTGTTCTTCACCGTGATCTCGACCCTGGCCAGCATCGAACGGGCGCTCAACGACGTGTGGGGGGTAAGCAAGGGCCGGAACTGGGTCGAGCGGTTTCAGGTGTATTGGCCGTTGGTGACCATCGCACCGGTGTTGATCGGGGTGTCGCTGTCGCTCACCGCTTCGCTTCAAGCGAGCGACACGATGCAGCGGATGGTCGACGCGGTGCCGGTGATCGGGTGGGTGGTGCGGTTGGCGCCGGTGCTGCTGACGTGCTTTTCCCTGACCCTGCTGTATTACTTCATGCCCAATACCCGGGTCCCGGTGGGGTCGGCGGCGGTCGGAGGTCTCATCGCCGGCACCCTGTGGGTCATCGCCCAGCAGCTGTACGCGGTGTACGCGGCCAACGCGATCTCCTACTCGGCGATCTACGGATCGTTGGGCGCCGTGCCCCTGTTCATCATCTGGCTCTACGTGAGCTGGACGGTGGCGCTGCTGGGGGCCACGGTCACCTTCGCCGTGCAGTCCGCGGGTACGTACGAGCCGGAGCGCTCGGTGTCGCACCGCGACCGTGAGTACGCCGGTGCCCGGCTGACCCTCGCCGTCGCCGGCCACTTCCACCGCGGACAAGGGGTGATGTCGTTGGCGCAACTGCTCGATGAAGCGAGGGTGTCGGCACGGCTGTCGCGGCAGGTTCTCGAGGCCTTGGTGCAGGCGGAGCTGCTGGCCGAGACCTCGACCCCCGACGGGGCCGATGCGGCCTACGTTCCGGGCCGGCCGCTGGCTTCGACCACCCTCGCCGACGTTGTCGAAGCCCTTCAAACGGCGGGCGGGGCCTCGGACGCGGTGGTGCGAAGAGACGATCCGACGGGCAGGATGCTCACGTCGCGGCTCAGGGCCGGCCGAGGGGCGCTGGCTCGTGAGCTGTCGAAGGCCAGCTTGCTCGAGGTGGTCGAAGCGGGGGTCTCGGTCGTCGAGGCCGAGCCCGACCCCGCCGTACCCGCGGACGAGATGCCGCGCGCGCAGGGGTGACCGCGCCTTATCGCACCGCGACCACCCCGACTTCGGGGGGCGGTGGTGGCTCGGCCGTGGATTGAAAGGCGGGCGCTTGCGGCTCGCTGATTTCCGGGGCGTGCCAAAGACCAGGGTGCAGGCCCTTAGCCCACCGCCGTCCTCCCGAAGGACGAGGCTTGTTTCGAACCCGACGCCGTCCCCTTTTCGCCAGCTCGGCGGCGAGGATCATCGTGGCCGCGATGCTGCCCGCGGGCAGCCGGGTGCGACCTTTGGTGAGCTGGAACATCGCCTCGGCCATCGCCTCGGCATCGGCGCGGCCGGTGCGGCTGAGCAGGGCCAGGAGCCGCCGAGCGCGCCGCAGGACGCTGGCCTCCTCGGCGCGTTGGGTCTCGGCGAAGACCTTGAGCTGCCCGCGCTCCGCGGCTCGGTCGCGCCGGCCGCGGGCCGTACACGCGGCGGCCAGCGCGCTCAGCGCGGTCTGCGGTGACCCCGGGCGCCCCTCGGCGGCCGACCGGCGAGCAGCAGGGTTTGCTCGTCGCCCCGCGGTCCCGTCGTGACCGCCTCGGTAGGCGCTCGGCTCCACGCCGGTCAAGTATCGGCGGGGCCTGCCCTATAGTTGCTCGAAAGAGCACACCGCCGTACCTTTTGCCCATGAGCGCCGCGCTTTTGGCGGTGGCCGTGATGGTCGCCGCCCCGGTTCCGATCCGCCTTCCGGCCGAGGTCGATGACGCTTACGCCCTTCGCTTCAATCCCGCGGGTCTGGGGCGGGTGCCGGGGCCGGAGCTCCGACTGCTCGTCGGGACCGAAGGCCTGCGTATTCCCAGCGACGACGGCGAGCGGTCCATCCGGCCCGATTACGGGCTCGGCGCTTACGCCGCTCTTCCGTTCTTCGGTCGGTCCTCGTTCGGCATCGGATTCGAGGCCGACGAGAACGACGGTGATTTTCAGCGCGCCCTTTCGTTCGGCTTCGGCAGCGGGATGGGGCCGGTGAGCTTCGGGTTCAGCTTCACCAACCTGTGGCCGTTCGACGGCGACGATCGAGGCTTTTGGACCCTCGGCACCCAGGTTCGACCCGCGAGCTGGCTGGGGCTCGGGTTCTCGGTGCGCGACGTGGGCCAATCGGTCTTCGACCGACAATACGATACCGGCCTCGCCCTCCGTCTCAGCCCTCGGGTCACGATCGGCTCTCGATGGCGCTACGAGGAGGGTGAGGAGCTCAACGACGATACCCTCGATCTGTCGGTGCGGGCGGCCGTCGAGCCGATTCGGGGCGTGGAGATCGGCGGCTTCGCGTCCACCGAAGGGCGGTACATCGTTCAGTTGAGCCTCAACCTCGAACGCTTCTCCGCCGGTGGTCAGCTCGACTTCGACGACGACGACGTTTTCTACACCACCGAGGTCGTATTTCGTGGCCACCGAAAACCGAGCCTGCTGCCGGTTCGTCGGGTTGCGGTGATCACCCTCGCCGGCGATCTCAAGCCGGACCCGACGTTCCTCCTGTTTCAGGGCGGCTTTCGGACCCCTCCTTACGGTGGGGTTCCGCTGTTCCTAGAGCGTCTGCACAAGGATGACGAGTTGGTGGGCGTCCTGGCCCAGATCGGCCCCCTGTCCGTCGGGTGGGCCACGGCGCAGGAGATTCGCAGCGCGCTGCTCGGCCTGCGCAAGAGCGGCCGCCGGGTCGACTGTCAGCTGACCGGGGAGGGCGACAAGAGCTACTTCGTGGCTTCGGCCTGCACGTCGATCATCATTCCGCCTCCCCTGCAGCTCGAGGTCAACGGCGTGCAAGCCAAATTGCTGTTCGTCGGCGAGGCGTTGGATCGCTACGGGGTCGAGGTCGAAGTTCACCGTCGTAGCGAGTACAAGACGGCCCCCGAGACGTTCACCCGCTCTGGTCTCAGCGCCGCTCAGCGGAAGACGCTGTCCACATACCTCGATCAAGTGCAGTCGACGCTGGTGAACGGCATCGCCGAAGGGCGGGGCCGCCCTGCCGCCGACGTGGAAGCCTGGCTAACGCGAGGAATTGTGACCTCCAGCGAGGCCGCGGACCTGAAGATGGTCGACCGGGTGATGTACCCGGACGAGGTCGAGGACTGGGTTCGACAGCAGTACGACGGCCGGGTGTTCCTCGCGCGGGGCGCCGAAGCCCTTAAGCCGGACCGGCCGCGGTGGGGGGTACCGCCGGCGATCGCCATCGTCCACATCGACGACACGATCACCTCGGGGCCTTCCCGGCGTCTTCCCCTCGGCCTCGGGCGAGGCGTGGGGGCCGAGACGGTGGTACAAGCGTTGGAGCGGGCCCGACGGAGTCCGTTCATCGCCGCAGTGGTGCTCCGGGTGGACAGCCCCGGCGGCGGGGCATACGCGTCCGACGTCATCGCCCGGGCCGTGCGCCGGCTCGCGGCGACGAAGCCGGTCATCGCGAGCTTCGGCGATGTTGCCGCCAGCGGCGGCTATTACGTGGCCTCCGGGGCGAAAGCGATCTACGCCCAACCGACGACGCTCACCGGTTCCATTGGCGTGTTCTCATTGCGGTTCTCCGCTGAGACCCTGTTGCGCAGACTCGGGGTGAACGCGGAGCGACTGGGAGCGGGGATCGGGTCGCCGAGCCCCTTTCTTCGCTCCACGCCTCAGGAGCGGGCGATCGCGGAGAAAGGGGTAGAGGCCACGTACCGTCAGTTTCTACGCGCGGTCGCCGAGGGCCGAGGCAAGGACGTAGCGGCCATCGAGGCGGTCGCCGGAGGACGGGTGTGGACGGGTACCGACGCGAAGGCGCAAGGGCTCGTGGATGAGCTCGGGGGCCTGGTCGCGGCGTTGAAGCGGGCGAGGGCCGAGGCGGGGCTGAAGCCCGCCGCCCGGGTGCGATTGCTCAATTTCCCCGATGACGTACAGCCTCTGCCCCTGGCCACCCGGATCGCCCGTTCGGTCGGACTGACACCCGATGGTCCGCCGCCGGTGGATCTGTGGCCCCGGGACTTCAAAGCCCTGATCGGCCCGCTGCTGGCCACGGATCCCCGCCGTCCGGGGACGCCCCCGGCCCTCGCCTGGTTGCCGCTCGGTCTATCGGTCGACTGACGGACCTGGCGCGTGGTAGGCCGCGAGTAGGCGATGCCACAGCGGGTGCTGGTCGTAGACGATGAGGAGGCCGTGCGGGACTTGCTGGAGGAATTCCTGCAAGACCAAGGCTTCCTGGTGTGTGCGGCGGCGGACGGCGTCGAAGGCATCGAGGTCTTCGACGCGACGTCGCCCGACCTGGTCCTGATCGACTTTCTGCTGCCCAAAAAGAACGGCTTCGCCGTCGCGGATGCGATTCGGCGGAGCGCGCGTCCCGACGTCCCGATCATCATGATGAGCGGGGTGTTCAAGAACCCGAAGACCGCCGTCGAAGCCGAGGAGAAGTATCAGGTCGTCGAGTTTCTGACCAAGCCCCTCGACCTTCCGGGCCTCGCGACCAAGATCCGGGCCGTGCTGTCGGCCCATAGCTCCCGAGACCAGAGCATCGTCGACCTGACGGCGGGGAGCGCGCCCTCGCGGCTCGAGTCCGGGGAGACGATGACCAGTCGCCCGAAGGCGCGGCGCCGGCTGCCGTCGTTCAACGTCGGGCGGCGGTACGATGGTGACGCTTCGGTTCCGATGAACGGCGACGCGTCGGCGATCGGCGAGATCGTCGACGGCGTGTACCGAGGGCGACCGTTTCCCGACATGGTCGAGTCCGGGCCTTTGGAGACGTGGCCGGTCGCTCTGCTGTTGTCCACCGTTCGTTACGACCGCGCGACGGGGATGCTCGACATGAACAACGATGCCGGCACCCACCGCCGCATCTACGTCATCGACGGCAATCCTACGTTCATGCAGTCGAATGCGGCGGGCGAGAACGTCGGCGCCCTTCTCCTCAGCCGAGGTCGGATCACCGAGCCCGACTTCGAGCGCTGCCTGCGGTACATGAAAGACGAAGGCCGGACCTTGCAGCAGAGCTTGCTCGAGCTGCGCTTGGTCACCGAGGTTGGTCTTGCGACCGCCTACAAGCTGCTCGCGGGCCGACTGCTGCCGTTGGCGTTGGGGATGTCGTTTGGCCAGTTTCGATGGCGGATGAGTGACGCCTTCATCGGGCGAGTGCCGGAGGGCCAGTTCGAGCCGGTTCAGGTGTTGTTCGACGGGATCAAACGCCACGTTCATCCGCCCCAGATCCTCCGGTTCTTCAAGGGCCGAGAGGACGTGCCGCTGGTGCCGACCACGGAGTTCGAAACCCTCCTCCCGTTCCTGCGGCGGACGTTCGGATACGCGACCGCCGCCGAGGACATCGACGGCGAAAAGACGTACCGGCAGCTCAGCCGGGCGCACGGGGCCGACGTCGGGAAGGTGGTGCCTCAGCTGTTCGCCCTCGTCACCAGCGGTATGGCCATCCTTCCCGAAGTGACCGACGACAACGCGCTCGAGGCGGCGGTCAATGCGGCGGCGATCGACGAGCTGTCGGCCGAGCCGCTGGACCTCCAAGTCAACCCTTCCGGCTTCGGTAAGGCCAGCGTGGACGCACAGGCACAGGCCGCGGTTCAGCGCTACCACGCGGAGATCATGTCGAAAGACTTCTTTCAGATCTTCGCCGCTACGTCCCGAACCTCCGATGACGAGATCAAAGCGGCGTACTTCGAGCTGGCCCGACGCTGGCATGCCGATGCCTTCGCCGGCCGTCGTCTCGGGGCGGCGGCCAAGCAGCTGGAGGAGATCTTCACGCGGATCACCGATGCCTACGAGACGATCACCGACCCCGGGCAGCGGTCCGAGTACATCGCGTATTTGAATCGCAAGAAGAAAGGGCTATCGACCGACGTCGCCGACATCCATCGGGCCGAGCAGCTGTTCGACCAAGCGACGGCGATGATCGGCCGCCGCGATTTCGTTCATGCCAAGCAGGTATTGGAGGAAGCCGGTCGCCTCAATCCGGATCCCATCTATTTTGCCACCCTGGGATGGGTGGTGTTCAGCATGAACCCGAACGCGCCGGCGAATCTGTCCAAGGCCGTGAAGCTCCTGAGGCGCGCGGTAAGCGAGCAAGAGAACCTGTCCGTGGCTTACCAATACCTGGGGAGCATCGCGTACGCGCGAGGCAACAACGCAGAAGCCCAGAAGTGGTGGCAGCGCTGCTTGAGTCTCGAGCCCCGGAACGCGGAGGCCGCGCGCGGACTGCGCTCGCTCGCGGGGCGGCAAACCAAGCCCCCGCCGGCCTGAACGAAGGGTCGAGGGTGCAAAGTCTAGCGTTGAAGGAGCGGCCATGCTCTGCGCGCCAACTCCGCGCCCCGCACTTTCGACTTTCGACTTTCGACGGCCCGCATAGCCCATCTAGCCTGGATAGCTCACCATAGCCGCCCGGCGCCGTAACGGATCGAGATTCCCCACGATTGTACCCTTCGGTGGGCGATGTGACTGGTACAGGGTGTTCGGCTCGGGTGCTCGTGCGGGTGCGCGTTGAGGGGCTGGGGTCAAGCGTTGGT
>JANQQN010000524.1 GCA_028289325.1 Myxococcota bacterium
CGACTTAGCCCCCCGACGAGACCGAGGAGATCGTGGAGGACCTGTCGGAGGTCCAGATTCCGCTGTTCTCCGAACTGCCTCGCAACGCGTTCATCGACCTTCTGGTGCGGATGGGCATGCGAGAGGTCGTGCCCGGCGACGTGGTGATCCAGGAAGGAGAGGTCGGCGACGCGTTCTACGTGGTGGCCACCGGCAAGGTCCGCGTGTCTCGACGGGGCACCGACGGCCGAGAGATCCCTCTCGCGTACCTCACCGACGGCGCGTTTTTTGGGGAGATGGCCGTCCTGCAGCAGGGCATTCGCACGGCCACGGTCACCGTCGAAGAGCCGGGGCAGATCTTCGAGATCCGCCGCGAGGTGCTCGATGAGGTGATCGAGAGCTATCCCAGCGTGGCGAAGATCCTCCGCAACTTCTATCGACAGCGGCTGCTGTCGACCACGATGGCCACCCACCCCGTGTTCATGCCGTTCAATCCCGACGAGCGTCGCTCGTTGATGGAGATGTTCAAGAGTCGACACGTCAAAGCCGGCGAAGTGGTGTTGGAGCAGGGCAAGAAGGGCACCGGCCTGTTCATCCTGCTGTACGGTCAGCTCGAGGTGGTGCGGCTCGGCCGAGGGGGCCAGGCGGTCACCCTCGCTCATCTGCTCGCCGGTGACATGTTCGGCGAGATGTCTCTGCTCACGAACGAGCCGACGGTGGCCCGCGTTCTGGCCGCGACGGACTGCTTCGTGCTTCGGCTGTCGAAGCGCAAGTTCGACGAGGTGATCATGACCCATCCCCAGGTCCTCGAGCTGGTGTCCGAGGTTTCCGCCGCAAGAACCTCGATCAACGACGCCCTTTTGGGGGCCCAGCAGACGCTCACCGGGGGTACGGTCCTCGTATGATCAACGGCGGACGGTGGCCGGGATGGGCGACCGCGATCTTTCTTCTGAGCCTGAGCGGCAGCGCGGGCGCAAGCGGTCTCGACAAGATCAAGGTTCCGGACGGCTTTCGAGTAAGCTACTTCGCGAAGGACGTGCCGGGGGCCCGCATGATGACCCTCAGCCCGTCGGGCACGCTGTTCGTGGGCACGATGAACACCACGGTTTACGCGCTTCGCGATGCCAACAAAGACGGAGTCGCGGACGCGGTGCGCGTGGTGGCCGACGACCTCAGCGTACCGAACGGGGTCGCGTTCCGCGACGGTGCGCTGTACGTCGGGGAGATCGGGCGCATCCTTCGCTTCGACGATATTGAAGCGAAACTCTCTCGCCCTCCGAAGCCGGTGGTGGTCACCGATGCCTATCCCACCGATCGCCACCACGGCTGGAAGTTCATCGCGTTCGGACCCGACGGCTGGCTGTATGTGCCCGTAGGGGCGCCGTGCAACATCTGTGAGTCGAAGGATCCGATCTACGCTTCCCTCACCCGAATCAAGCCCGACGGCACGGACCGGGAGATTGTCGCCCACGGCATCCGCAACACGGTTGGCTTCACCTGGCACCCGACGACCAAAGAGCTGTGGTTCACCGATAACGGTCGAGACTGGCTCGGGGACGATCGGCCGCCCTGCGAGCTGAACCGGATGACCGCGGCCGGACAACACTTCGGCTATCCGTACTGCCACGGGGGCGACATCGCGGACCCCGAGTTCGGCGCCAAGCGCAAGTGCGGCGAGTTCCGCCCCCCAGCCCAGCGCCTCGGGCCTCACGTCGCCCCCCTCGGTCTTCGGTTTTACACCGGCACCATGTTTCCCAAGGCGTACCGGAACCAGCTGTTCATCGCCGAGCACGGCTCGTGGAACCGAAAGCGCAAGATCGGTTACCGAGTGTCGCTGGTGAAGCTCGACGACAAGGGCGGTGCGACCGCCTATACCCCGTTCGCGACAGGGTGGCTCGACGACGCCACCCAGACCGCGTGGGGTCGGCCGTCCGACGTTCAGGTGATGCCGGACGGTGCGCTGTTGGTGTCGGATGACAAGGCGGGGGCGATCTACAGGGTTACGTATAAGTAGGGCTGTTGTTGGCGGGCGGCTACGCCCGAGGCGATCAGCGGTGACCGCGGATGGCCGAGCTTGCGCGTTCGACGGCGGTGCGGACGCTGGTGACGGCTCGACCGACGGCGGCGTGAACGGCGGTGAGAGAGGGGGCGTCTTCTCGGACGGCCACCACGCCCATGGTCCACCCGAGCAAGATGAGACGCGGGCCGTCGTCGGAGCCGGCGCCTTCGATGGTCATGAGCTCGTCGAGGGTGCCGACCTTGGCTCGGGTGGACAACACGCGGGCTTCTTTGGCCGTCAGCCCCGTGGTCGCAAAGAGCGTGTCGCGCGCCATGTGTAGCCGCGCTCGGCGAAGGGGGGCGACCATCGTTTCCAGAGCGTCGCGGGGCAGTAGGCGCAAGAGGACCCGCAGGAGATGGGCGATGACGACCCGGTGATGCAGCGCGACGAGGTCCGCGCGCACGCTGGGCGGTGACCACGGATGGACCTCGACCCGTCCGTCGTCCCACGCGCACGGCTCGAGGATTCTAGACAACGTCTGTTGACGGATGGCGCGGTGGACGTCGGCGGTGTCGGCGAAGCCCTCTCGCAGGATGACTTGCCCGAGCCCGGTGCCTAGCTCGGGGGCTTTATGCAGCGCCTGTCGAAGCTGAGCATCGGTGAGCACGCGCCCGCGCACCAGCCGGGCGCCGATGCGATCGTGGTCGGGGGTCGGGGACCGGGTCGCGGCGACGATGTAGCCGTCACGAACCCACAGCACCGCCCGGTGATCCGCGTTGTGGGCGATGCACACGGCGCATGAATCCGACCGCAGAAGCTGGTCGAGGATGACGATGTACGCCCGGTTGGTCACCGCGAGCTCGGGTGCGACCGGCGTGCGCAAGCAGGTCAGCACGTCGGCGGTGAGGGAGGTGTCCAGCCCCGCGTGGTGAATGTCTTGCGAGAGCTGAGCCGTCGGCAGGGGCGGAGGGGTGATGGGGCGCGCGCCGATCCGCTCGACGCCGGTGCGGAGAGCCGCGGCGAGGGGGGCGGTACTTCCGAACGAGAAGCCCAACTGTTGGCCGTTGCGGTATTGAAGCGACACCCCGGACAGATCGATCGGGGGGGCATCGGGAATGTCGAGTCGAAGCTGGTCTTCCGTCGGAACGCGCTTCAGCGCGGTGCGGACCAGCAGGGCGTGGTTGCTGAGGTGGGCTTCATGATGGGCGAGGAACTGCGCGAAGGACCGAAAGCGGACCACGCCGCCGGCCTCGAGCAAGGGCAGGTCAACGCTGGGCGGTTCCGAATCATCATCATCGAATTCGTCACCTCGCTCCTCACGGGCGACCTCTTCCGCCAGCACCTCTTCGATGGCCACGATGGGATCGAACCGCGCGGGCGGCGCTCGATGGGCGCCAGGCCGCGGTCGGCGCCCGTATGTGGTTTCGTCGTTATCGGGGCCGTCGAGCGCGGCCTCCAGGCCCAGATCCGCCATCGACGGTGCTTGATACAGGAAGTCTTCGAGCGCCTCGATCGCATCGAACACCGCCTCCGATGGCTCGATGTCGATGGACACACACCGGTCAGCGCACGTCTGGACCTTGCCGTGGATGGATCGACCCAAAATCTCGATCTGAACGCCGACGCCGGTCGGTAGCGAGCGAGGAAGGCCTCTGACCAGCAGGCGGTCGGGACCGAGCGAATGCAGGCGGCCCTCGATCGTCGATCTGTCTTTGAGCGACCGGATCCGGACCCGCGGACCCCGCCGCTCGGTGGGCGTCGATCGCGCGTCTGCCGTTCCTGCCGGCCCGGTTGTGACGTCCAGCATCTTTCAGTAAGTGCCGTGAACGCCGCTTCTGTGAACGTTGCGGGGAGATTTTCCCAACCTAAGAAGGGTCTATCTCGCTGAGCTGAATCACGTAAAACATGGCGCCATTCGGATCTTTGAGCATGGAGAACCGTCCGGCGGGGATATCGATGGGGCCCATGATCTTGGCGCCGCCGCTGCGCTCAGCTTGAGCGATACAGTCGTCGCAGCTGGAGACCGCGAAGTACACGTTCCAGTGGGGCGGCACGGGGCCCCACTGTTCTGACATGACGATCGCGTGGCCCATCTCGCGGCCCTGATTGTGGATCATGCTCATGGGCTGAGCGTCTTCGTCTTTGAAGGTCCACCCGAACAGCTCGCCGTAGAACGCCTTGACCCCCGACAGATCTCGCGTGGCGCGTTCGTTCCAGCAGAACGACCCCGGCACGTTGGTGATCTCCGAACCGGCGTGGTTCTGGGGCTGCCACAGCGCGAACACCGCCCCCTCCGAATCCTGGGCCCAGGTCATTCGCCCGGCGTCGAACACATCGATGGTGTCGAACATGAGCGTCCCGCCAAGAGATCGGATCTTGGCTTCCGCGGCCTTGATATCATCGACACTCACGTAGGTATTCCACGTGCTCGGAACGCCCTGGTCGATCATCTCCTTCGACATCTGACCGATCCCCGCCGCGGACTTACCGTCCTTCAGAAACATGCCGTACGGTGGCCCGCCGTGGGTGTCCTGTTCCACGTACGTCCAGCCGAACAGAGGCTCATAGAAGGTCCGGGCCGCGCTGATGTCCTTGGCCACGAGGTCCACGAAGTTGAACGTCCCAGGGGGAAATGGCTTCGTCATATCCTCGATTGTAGGGGCTTCCGCCGCCCCAGGCGACCACCCGGTCGTGAACCGCCGGTCGGAATACACTGCCGTTCCTGGTAGACGCCGGCAAAGCTTGACAGGACCCCGCGCTCGCGCTTTTCTCCGGGGCCTTCGGGGCGTAGCGCAGCCTGGTTAGCGCGCTTGACTGGGGGTCAAGAGGTCGAAGGTTCGAATCCTTTCGCCCCGACATTCTCTAATAGCTTGATTCTGCTCGAGGTTCTGAGGTCTGCGCTGGACTGTGTGGGTCGCAGAGGCCGGGCGCGAAGCCCAGTTTCAGCCCAATCCCGGTTCCAAGTCGGGGTTCAGATGGGCCCCTCGTACCCCGAGACTGCTCGCTGCTCGCATCGCCTGATGGAGGCATCATGGCGAAACGAGATCCTGCAAAGGGGGATCCGCAAGACGAAGGCGGGGACGTACCAGGCGCGGGTCATGTTGGATGGCCGGCGACGTTGCCGCACGTTCGCGTCGCTGGCGGACGCGAAGTTCTGGCTCCGTGAGCAGATCGCGCAGCACGACCGAGTTCAGCGCGGGCTCGATGGTCTCGAGGCCGGGCACCGCACGTTCGGCGAGCTGTGCCAGCAGTGGCTGTCGACGTGGGGCAAGCACAAGCGCAGCCTGGTCACGGACGAGAGCTTCATCCGCGTTCACCTGATTCCGTTCTTCGGGGCCGGCACTGCCTTGCGGGAGATCGGCCGGACGAAGGTCGACGCCTATCGCGAGCGGAAGGCGCGCGAGGTTTCGAAGAACACTGTCAACCACCACCTCACATTGCTCGGGACGATGCTGCGCGCGGCGCAACGCGAGAACTGGCTGCGCGAGGTGCCGCACGTCGCTCGGTTTCGCGCCGCGGAAGTGAATCCCGACCCAGAGCAGTTTCGGTATTTGCGCGACCGCGATGAGATCGACCGGTTCCTAGAAGCCGCGGCGTCGCACGAGAATCCGCAGCTCCATCCGCTCTACGCGACGGCGGTCATGACCGGTCTTCGGCTCGGCGAGCTCGCCGGACTGCGGTGGAGCGATATCTCGTTCGATGAGGCGATGGTGAACGTGCGTCGATCGTACGGCGGTCCGACCAAGTCGGGCTGGGTTCGCCGTGTGCCACTTCCTCCGCGACTCGTGCCCATCCTCAAGCGATGGCGACTCCAAACGTCCGGGGACCTCGTATTCATAAACGGTCGTGGCTCGATGGTGCGGCGCGACTCGCCACCGTTCCGAACCGAGCTCCAGAGCGTGCTGATCGCTGCCGGCTTTGCGCGCGACTACCTGACGTTTCACTCGCTCCGGCACACGTTTGAGCCCAGTGGGTCAGCTGCGGAGGCTCGATCTACGCGCTGTCGCGAGTGCTCGGCCACCACTCGGTCGTGGTGACGGATACGCGTTATGCTCATCTCGCCGACAGTTTCATCGTTCATGAGGCAGCCCGCTTGCGCTATTGATCCCCGGCGTTGGGTCGTCGCGTTCGTAGCGCCGTGGATCGTGTCCGCGAGGGCAGAATCAGCTGCTTCTCCCCTCGGACGCGGGCGTCGTTGCTGCGGCGGTCCGCTCCCTACCACGCCGGCCGGCGTCGATTTCGGAGACTACAAGTCCGAGACCTTGACGACGAAAGCCTGGAAGGCGCTCGAGGCCAAGGACTATCCTGCCGTACTTGCCTTACACGAAGGAATGCATCAAGCGGTATGGCGAAGAGGGCTCGAAAGATGAACGCCGCGATGACCGCGTTCGAGCCTTCGAAGACGGCGTTCGAGAAGTGGGCTCTGAACGACGTCGGAACCTCCCTTTACATTATGGCTCAGGCTTATGGAGCGATGGAGGCGGACATGGAGGCCGCCGACGCCCTCGAGCTTTTGACCAATGATTACAGCTATGCCCAGTGCTGGGACCCGAAGGGTTGGTTCTGGGGTCCCGCGGACAACGCGGCGGCCATGGCCAAGGAGTTTCGTCGGCGCGCGCGATGACCGTCACTCGTCGGTCGGACGATCTTGGCGCACGAATCGAGTTCGTCGGCTAGAAGGGCGCACTCGGCTCTTGCGCTTTGCCGGCCGCATCCGAGAGTGCATCACCGATCGCTCGCATCATGCGCGCGTACTCGACCGAATCGTGGGCAATGGCCGTGGAGAATTGAGCGACGACAAACTCCCGCTTCCGATCGATCCAAAGGAACTGACCAAAAGCACCGCGCGAGACGAACTCGTTGTCGTACGCCGGGGGCAGCCAAAACTGATACGAGTAGCCGAATACTTTGCTGCCTGGCGGTAGCCACTGGAGCGACATCTTGTTCGAAGCTTTCGATCGCTCCTGCTGCGAGGCGCCAGCGGGCGGCTCTTGAAAGTCGGCCCGTGCCGTCGAGACGAGCTCGAACCAGTTGTCGGGAACCGTTTCATTGCCGTCGAGGACGAGGTCTTCGAGGTACAGCTGCCCGAGATGAGCGAAATCGGTCAACGTGATGGCCAAGCAACAGTGGCCGAGCGCAACTCCGGTTTCACCTACGGCATCCTGCGACCAGATGGCGTCGGATGTGAAGCCGGACTGTGACCTCGTCGGTCCCGCAAGTTCGTTTGCGCCAAATGGCTACGGGGGAGCGCTATTTCGATCGGCTGACGGTCTCCGGCGGGCGCGGTTGGCGTCTGGGCGACGGTCGTCGGACGTCGGCCGAACGGTTTTGCTCCCCCCAAAAGGCGAACAATTCCAGCCGTTTCGTATTGGGAACGAAATTCGCTGGTTTGGGCGGTATGAGCTCCGACGTCCAGTCGACGCGCATCGAAGAGTCAGTGGTCCGCACGCAACCGGTGAGTGCGCCGACGGCCGAACGAGACCAGCAGCTGGTCGAAGAGGCCTACGCGGCGCTGGTAGACGCCGGATTCGCGCGTTCGGAGGGGCTCGATTCGCCGCTTTCGTCGGCCGCCGAAGCACGGGTGCGAACGGCGTTCGCGACTCGAGGACTGGCGTTGTCTTCCAGCGGCACGGTCACTCCGCGGGCGGTCATGATGGCGCTGGTCGGTGATGCCGACGGGGATGGGGCGCGGGACCTCGACGTTCGGCAGCTGCAGGATCTTGGCTTGATGGCCGTCGATATCGCCGAGGCGTCGGCGCGCGCCCAGTTGCTCGAGAGTCTAAGGGCACGGCCTTCGGTGCATTAGACACGTTGGCGCCCCAAGCGTCGGACGTATTGTTCGGTCGCAACTCCTTCAACGTCGATCCGAGCTCCGGTGTTGTTTATCTGGCCACGAATGACCCTGCGGACGCAGCGGAGGCTCTGTACGGGAACCGAGAGCTGGCTGGCCTGGTCTTGGCGCTCGATTCCGGCGGATTTGCTTTTCTTCCTGAGCTCCTCGCGCCGGCGGCTGCCGCGCGACTGCAGGCGGCGCAGACGTCGTGGATTCAGAACGAAGTCGCCCGTGCGGCGGCGATCAAAGATAACAAGCCGGCTTTCGCTCGAACGGTGGCGGCGACGCTCAATAGACTGGCGGGCCAACCGATGGGCGTCGAGATGGCCCGGACCTATCTGGCTGGCCTGTCCGGAAAGATCGCGCCGGAGAGTGGCCTGAGCCCTCGGGATGCCGTCTTGCAGTTCATGGAGCCCGAGATGCGCGCCGTTCTATTCAACGGCGACTATCGGTATGCGCAAAAAGCTGAACTTCTTGCCGCCTACGCGAACGTATTCGGCGCCGTCGAACCGCAGACGATCGAGAACGCGGCGCAGTACGCCCTCGACCGTATGGGCGATGTGCGCAGCGAGGTTGGGCCCGAACTCCCTAAACTCTTCACGTCCCTGCGAGGCCCAGTCCTAGGGGCGGTCTTGTTTCAAGTGGGCCAACACTACCGAGACTTGCCGTTGGGGCTCGATCCCGATGGGCCGGCGCGCCATTTCATCGAGGCGCGATACCGTGAGCCCACGCCCGAGCACCTGATCTTCAAACTGTACGAGTCGATGAATAGAGCGAGCCAGGCCGAGTTTCTGACTCACGCCCAACAGCAAGGCATCTTCTCGGCCCGGGACGCGGAGGCCTTTCGCGCCGGCCGCGGTCTTTACGAACGAACGTTCCCCTTCAATTACGTGGCGGCGGCGGCCGAAGATCGAGCCGCGTACTACGCGGACCGGGCCAACGAGGGATCGAACCTCGCCGTCGTCATGGGGGTCTTCTGGGCGGCGTTCGATAAGAACGCCGGGCCAGCGACGGTCACCACGTTGGCGACCGCCGGTATCGGTTCCGGCATCGGGGCTGGGCTGGCGACGCTGAGTCAGTTGGGTGTTCGAGGCGCGGCGACCGCCCTATCGCTCTACGGAACGGCGGGCGCCGTCGCCGGAACCGCCTCCGGGGCCTATATAGCGACCGTCGCGCTGCAGGAAGCGATCACCGGACACAATGCCTACACCGGCGCCGCTCTTCGACCTGAGGATCGGTTCTGGGGTCGTATTGCCCTGGTGCTGTCGGGCGCGGCCATGGTCGCCGGCGGCATGCACTTTGCCGTGAAGGCGATCGCATCCGGGCAGGCGAAACTCGATCCGGTTTCCGCAAAGTTCGACCCGGATGCGCCGCCGGACTATTTTGTCGAGATTCCAGAGCTGGCTCGCAACGGGGTCAGGTTTTTCGCCGAGAAGAGCTCTCCGCTGCACCAGGTTTACGTTCAATGGAGGGCGCAAGCAGGAGGAGCGCGTTCCTCTGCCGCCGACGGTTCACGTTCCCCTGCGAACCCAACCGCCTCCGGGGTTCGGCCCGACGGTGCGCCTTCGGTTCGACAGCTCGACCCAGGGGGATCGGGCAGAAAGATGATGGGCTCTCGCCCGCCGGGCGCCGTCGGTCGGGGGGGAACTGACGTTGCTGTGGTCGCGCCCGACATTCCCGGCGCAGCGGACCTGCTTTCGCGGACACCGGCCCTGCGGCCCGTCGTCGAGCGACTGGCCGTCCTGGTCGACACCGACTACGCCGTGAGTCTGCAGGATGGCTTCGCGTACGTCGACGGAAAGCCTGCGCTGCCATTGAGCAGCGTCCGGCGTGCGTCGACGAACGAGCTTTTCGCGATCGCCAGTGCCGTACGGTCGTCGCCCCTTCAACCCCCGATACCGACTAGGTCGGGTCCCGCCAGCCCGGTCGATCGGTGGCTTCGAGCGGGGATCCCGGGGCACTTGCGGTCGGAGGGCGTGCTGACGAACAAAGATGTCGCCCATATCTTGAACGCGCAGCGCCGCCAAATTTCCGCCGCCCAAGTCGACCGAATCATCGGCATGTTCCCGGCCGATCAGCAGCCGCTCGCCCGGCAAGTCTTGGCTCGCGGGTCGGGTTTTGCGGCGCTCGAAGGCTTCAACGCCCTCTACTCGGAAGTGGTCGGTTCGGGGCGCACGTTGTTCACTCCAGGTCGAGGTTCGGTCGCCGACAACCTGGCGTACATGGCTTCGAGTAAGAAACAGCTGTTCGGCAACTCGGAGCCGTTGAGAACCGGCCCGAACGTCCAGCGCAACATGGTTGTCGTTCTCGACGACGTCGTCCTGCAGCGAATCGCTACCGACCCTGATTTCGTTCGAAATCTCGTGCGCAAGCAGGCCACATTGATTCATCCGAGAGGCTTGACGAACCTGAATCCCTTCCAAGTATCGCCGCCCTCCGCGGCTCGACAGCAGCTCGATGCCGTCATGAGGGGCGCCGACGGCGTCACCGGGTCGCCGGAGCGCGCCGCGGTTGACCTGCTCGATGCCCATGTGCGCGCCACGCTCGAAGCGGCGGACCCCCGATTGCTGCCGCGCCTCCGCGTGGCCGACCCGACGACCGGAACGCCCGCCACGAGCGCCGGGATCGCCGAGCGACTCAACGGCCTCGCCGGCATTGCGGCGGAAGACGTCGCGGCGGCCATAAATCAGCTGCCGCCTCGCTACCAGCCCCTCGCACGGGAACTGCTGATTCAGCAGTCAGAGTTTGTAACGAACGGCGAGCTCGGCGAGATGATGATCGAGAACCATCGGCAATTGACGGCGCTCGCCGACGGACGACCGATGTATTTCTACGTCCCGAAACCCGAGAAGAGCTACGGCATGATGGCCATGACGCATCGGACACTCACGAATACGCCGGCCGAGCGCTACATCGATGGCCCCGACGGCTTGGCGGCGGCCGACCTCCCCGACAACGCCGTGGTCGTGATCCTTGACGACGTGGCGGCCAGTGGTGGTAGCCTCGTAAAGGCGATCGCAGCCATGAACTACGACGGTGATGTGATTTTGGCTCCGCTGCTCGCTGCAGATAAAGCTATCGAACGCTTCGAAAAGCGCGACGGCATCGGAGACAACGTGCGCTTCGCGCCACTCAAACGCGCCGGGTCGCTCAAGTCGTCTGCGTTCTACCAGGGCCTGAGCCACACGGACCGATTTCTCCTCGAAAAAATGATGGACTTCGGTTGGGACGGCGACAGTGGGCTCAGCGTCACGTTCAACTACATGGCGCCCAACAACAACAACAACTTCTTCGGGCAACTCATCGCCCCTCATTTCATCGTCAACAAAGTGGCACGAGCGTCGAAGGTCGAAACGCCATGGGTCGCGCCGCGAAAGTAGGAGCCGTTATGCACCCAGATGTAAAAAAGTACTGGTCGAAGCTTTCGAGTACCACGCCGGACGCGCTCCAACTCGAAATGATCGACGACGGCGTCGCCGACAAACGCGACCGTTCCTTCTTCGTTGCGGACCATGTGTTTACGTTCGACTTCGACAACCGCATACAACGCGTACTCGATCTATTCGCCCGAGTTGCGCCCCTCGAGTTGTCCATTGCGCCGGCCGTCGTCGATACGCATCTCAACGACGTGGACATGGTGATGCTGACTCGGTATCCGGCCTGCACAGGCGAAGACGTCGTTCCGGTTGAGGGG
This sequence comes from Myxococcota bacterium, assembly GCA_028289325.1. Taxonomy (GTDB): domain Bacteria; phylum Myxococcota; class Kuafuiibacteriia; order Kuafuiibacteriales; family Kuafuiibacteriaceae; genus JANQQN01. The sequence continues at coordinate 11,506 of JANQQN010000524.1, forward strand.
CACCCGGGGCCGTTTACGAACGAGATCCGCGCCCGGTTCAGGGCCGACATTGAACGACTGTACGCGGCTGGCTTCGCACATCCTTGGTCCACCCGGGGTCTCGACTACTGGTACTGCGGTGCGCGGAGTCGAACGCTGGTGCTCGGGGGCTGGCGAGCGCTCGCAGAGGCTGAACGCGGTGATCTCGCCGAGGACGTTGAAGATATCGACCTTCTGCTGTCCCGGTTGCCGGGTTGATGGACGCAGCGAGTGAACGAACCGACGACCAGGCCCTATATCGGCGTCACAGGTTTCATGTCGCAAGAAGAGGTCGAGCGCGTGCATGCCGCCTTGCCACCGGGCGACTGCCGGCTGCTCATGGTGGGGGTTCTCGCGAGCACGGCGGTGATTCAAGGTCGGCGGCCGGATCGATTCGGTGGCCGGTATCCGGCGCTGGAAGCCATTCCCCGCATCTTCACGTCTGCGCCTCGCCTGGTGAATCTGCTGCACTTTCGAGACGAGACTAAAGACGACCAGGCCATCGTCGCGCAGTTGGCGACGCTTTCCGAGCTCGGTGGCGACCGGGTGCACGGCTTTCAACTCAATATAAAGTGGCCGTCGCCGTCGATCATCGAACGCCACCGAGCCCGATTTCCGGGCCACCGGATCGTTTTGCAAGTCGGCGCCGGTGCGTTTCGTGCCGTTCATCAAGATCCCGAGTCGTTGGCTCGGCGGGTGCAGCAGGAATATACCGGCCTGATCGACGACATCTTGATCGACCCCAGCGGCGGCGAAGGAAAGGCGTTGTCGATGGCATCCACCCGTCGATGCCTCGAGGCGCTCCGAAGCTATATTTCTGCCGTAGGGCTGGCGGTTGCGGGCGGTCTTTCGGCGGAGAATGTCGAGCAACTGGTAGGGCCTCTCGTCCCGGCGTTCAATGACGTATCGATCGATGCCGAAGGGCGGCTCCGCACTCCAAAAACCGACGCGCTCGACGTCGAGCGGGCGGTTGCCTATGTGGTCGAGGCCCACCGCACGCTTTGTCCGGTCGATGGGGCGACGGGCCTTCCGCCGTCCTAGCTGTGGCCGACCTCCCAGTATCGCTTAGTTGCTGTATGCGCTCAGCGAGAGCTCGTCGAACGCGCTGTACGATCGCGACATGCGCTGCAGGTCGGCAAGACTTGTTCCACCTGCGAGCGAAGGCCGCTCAGCGCCGGCGTGACGGAAAAATCGGGTATATGCGGTGGTCGAACCGACCTGCGACCCGGTCGAGGTGATCCGCCCTGTCGAGATGAGCGCGTCAGCTCAGCGAAATAGCAAATCAAGCGGATCAGCGAACCGCATGCTCACGGCGCGCCCGTTTTTGTCGGTAGAACTTAAAGGCACGGAGGCTGCGCTCAACGACAGCCTCCGACAGTTGGTCATAGATCTCAGAAGGCTTTGGCGAGTCCGGAAACGCGTCGATCGTGTGATCGTTTTGCGACAGGGATTCGATGTAGAACAAGATCAACTCTCTGCGGTGGTCGGTCCCTACGGCCCGAACGTAGCGCGACATGATGAGACCATCATCGAGTCGATAGCCGTTTCGTTCGAGGAAACGCGTGGTGCGATCGGATTCCGCACCGGGATTGTCTCGGGCGCTGGCGCGATTGTCGAAGGCCCACGTGTTGTGAACGTACTTTGCGTCACGCAGCTTTTACCGGCTCGGGAGAGAAGCGATAGTTGCTGCCCGAGATGCCATCGCCGGTGGGGATATTGAAGCGATACTTCCTGCGTCACTATGGCCGGCGTACACGTCTTCGGCTACCGCGGCGCTACGGGATACTCCTTGGCCAACCAGATCATCGTGCTCCACCCTGACGAGAAACACGATGGCCGGGCCGGAACGGATGGCCCGTTTCGCTACCGCGCAGTCAACATTCAGCCGGCTCAGCTTCAAACCGCGCTCGGGGGCGCGCCGCTGCCGCACCTCGACGGCGGCGTTTCGACCGACCCTCGCCTCGCGG
>JANQQN010000543.1 GCA_028289325.1 Myxococcota bacterium
CTCGTAGATCTTGGCCACCGTGAGGTTGACCTCCCACGCGAGCAGGGGGTCGCTGGCCACGCGCGCCGCGATGTCCGGCTTGGCGCGGACCAGGGCTTGGGCGAGGGTCACGGAGCCGCCTTGCGACTTGAACGGATCCGCCTTTTGAAACACGTCGGTCAGGATTCGCTGCGCGGCCCGACTGCGGTTGGCTTGCGCCAGGGCCTCGTTGGCCATGCGGACCGACACCACGGTGGCCGCGGTGAGGGCGATCGCCGCGATGCTCACGATGCTCGCCACCACCGCGTTTCGGCGCAGGAATCGCCGGGCCAGGTACCACGTCGTCTGGGGCACGGCCTGAACCGGACGGCCGTCGAGGTACCGGTCCACGTCTTCCGCCAGCTCGGACGCCGAGGGATAGCGTTGATCCGGGTTCTTGGCGAGGGCGGTCGACACGATCGCGTCGAGGTCTCGACTTACGGCGGGGTTGTGGAAACTCGGTTTCGGCGGGGTGCGCTCGCAGATCGATTCCAGGGCTTCGGCGAGCGGCGCATCTTTGAGATCGTAAGGTAGCTTGCCAGTCAGCATCTGGTACAGCATCAGGCCCAGCTGGTAGATGTCGCTGGCCACGGTCACCACGCCCCCCGTGAGCTGCTCGGGGCTGGCGTACTGTAGGGTCAGAGGGCCGCCCGCGGTTCCCGTTTGAACCCCGTCGTCGATATCCTCGAGCACCCCGGCAATGCCGAAGTCGAGCAGCCGGGCCCGGCCCGACTCGTCGACGAGCACATTCAACGGCTTGATGTCGCGATGGACGATCAGGTGTTGGTGAGCGTGGGCCACCGTGGCGCAGACGTCCTTGAACAGCCTCAGCCGGGCCTCGAGCGACCGACCTTTGACGTAGGTATCGATGGTGCTTCCGGCCACGTACTCCATGGCGAACCAGGGACGTCCGTCGCCGAGGAAGCCGCCATCGACGAAGCGCGCCAAGCCCGGATGATGAAGCGACGCGAGCAGGCGGCGTTCCCGGAGAAACCGGGCGCGCACTTCGTGGTCCGCCTTCAGCGACCACAGGACCTTGATCGCCGCCTCTTGCACGAAGTCGCTACCGTTTTCGGCGATACCTTCCGGGGCTTCGCGGGTCGCGTAGAATACCTGTCCCATCCCACCCGAGCCGATCTCCCGGTGGAGGCGCCACCGACCTGCGGTGGCCGTGGGGGCGGTGGCGGTGGGGACGGCGGCCGGCGGCAGCGGCGGCGGCTCGGCGTCTTCCAACACCGCCTGCGCATCGGCCGCGATGCCCTTGAGGGTCAGCGAATGGGACAGCTGCAGCAGCTGCTTGAGCTTGCCTCGATGAGGTTCCGGCAGACGCTCGACGAATCGCGTTCGCGCCGGCTCATCGAGCTCGTACGCTTGCTCGAGCAGAGCGTCGAGCGCCGCGAACCCGTCGGTCTGGGCTGAATGCTCGGTCATCTAGTCCGCCTCACCGTCCGCCATGAAGTGCACCAGCCACGACCGCGCCCGCTGGAGCTTTCGCTGGACGGTTCGCACCGTGCAGTCGGTGAGCTCGGCGATCTGCTCGTTGGTCAGCCCTCCGAAGCAGGCCATGTCGAGCGTATCGACGAGATCTTGACTATGTTCGGCCAGCTTCTCGAGGGCCTGATGCACGGCGATAATCTGCTCCGGGTCTTCGAGCGCGAGCAGTTGATTTCCGGCCTGGGTGATCGAAACGACGTCCGCGTTGCGCTTGGCTGTCTGCGCCGTCCGGTACATGTCGACGACGATCTGCCGCATCGCGCGAGAAGCGACGGCAAAAAAATGCCGGCGGTCCTGAAGCCGCTGCGTCTTGCCGAGAACGAGCTTCTCGTAGGCTTCGTTGACGAGGGCGCTCGTTTCGACGTTGCGGCCGACGCCGGATCGATCGAGCTGTCGACGAGCGATCAGGTTGAGCTCGTCGTAGACGAGGACGAACACATGGTCGAGGCATTGCGCCTCGCCATTGCCGTACCGTTGAAGGAGCACTGTGATCTCGTGCGCTCCGGGACCGCGTTTGTGCATCGTCTCACTGCCTCGCTTGTCGGTCGGATTGTACAGCCAACGCCGGCCCTTGGTGCAACTTGGCCCAAATCCCCTCCTGGGGCCGGAATCTGGAGTGTGACCGGTCTTCATGGGTGATGTCCGTTCAGCGCTCCGTGCCTAAATGCGAGATTCGAACCCCGCGACGACATCCCCCTCCCCATTTTTCGGCCGAACGCCGACCCCGCCCGTCGCGGCGCCGCCTTGAAAAAAAGACATCGGCTCGTGTCGCGCCGCGAGCGGGAGCTCGCTTGAAGAGTCAAAGCCGAGCGAAGCCGCTGGCCGAGCTTGGCGCAACTCAGGAGGTTACTGTGACAAAGACTCTGATCAACGACGGAACTTCGTGCGGGCGAACGCGGGGCGGAGCTGCCCCGCAGGCGTTCGCTTGGGCCTTCGTCGCCGCAGGGCTCGTCGTTTCGATGGACGGCGGCCAAGCCCTCGCCGCCGAGCCGGAGCCGACCGGGCTCGAATGGAGCACCGACCTGGAGCACTTCCAGGTCGATAGCGATAAGTTCGTCGGCCAACGCTTCTCTTTTCAGTGCCCGGAGCTGACGAAGCGCACCAAGCGCCACGCCATCTACGGGACGAACGTCTACTCCAGCGATAGCCCGATCTGTTGGGCGGCGCTGCACGCGGGGGCGCTCTCGCGATCCGGAGGACGGGTCACGGTGCAGCTCAACCCTGGCGCCGATAGCTATTCCGGTCGCGAGCAAAACGGCTTGCGGTCCCAGGACCGGCCGGCGACGAAGCGCAGCATGGTCTTCGTCGGCGACGCCTACGCGGAGGCGCTGACGCCCATCCAGCGAGAGTACGCGCCGCGGGTGAAGTGGAAGACGAAGTTCACGGCCACCGGTCTCGCCAATCGAAAGCTGGTGGGCCAGCGGTTCGTCTTCAAGTGCCCCGAAGCCCCCGCGAACCTGCGCGGCCGGCGGGTATACGGCACGGATCGTTACGCATTCAACAGTTTGATCTGCCTGTCGGCGGTCCACGCAGGGCGGCTGACCCGGGCCGGTGGGTTCGTGACCCTGCGGCTCGTCGAGCCGGCCGGCAAGCTGGTCGGCAGTTCGCGCCACGGTATCGAGTCCAAGAGCGGTTCGGCGGGCAACCGACAGATCGTCTTCTTGGACACCGTGGCTTCGACCGCGAAGGCCGCGGTTCACTAGCCAAGAACAACAGGAGGTTGAGGTATGAACTACATTGAAGTCATCGCCCTGCTGATCGCCTTCATCGTGCTCTTCGGGGCCATCTTGGAGCTGTTCAACATGGCGAGCCCACGGGTGCTCCGCTCGCCGTTCGTCGTGGGTCCGACGAGGGAAGACCGAAGCCTCCGAACTACGAGGCTCACGCCGAAGGGTGTTGTTCGCCGCTAAGGCATCGCGCCGTGCGCCCGCCGCGCCTCGAAGGGCGGCGGGCGCACGCTGATTTCAATCATCTTCGTCGACCAGATACGCGCCGCTGAGGGCGACGACCGGGGTTCCGGTCGGACGGCCATGCTGCCAGTCCCCGCCCTCGGTCGCGCTCCCCCCGATGTCCATATGCGTGTAGGGAATCGGCCGATCGCTATCGCGGCCGTGCTCATCGAGACCGGACGCGATACTCAAGAACGCCATGGGAAACTGATGACCGCGCGGGGTGGACACCGACGCCGCGGTGTTGCTCGACAAGACGTCATCGGCCGTCGTGCGTGGCACCACGAAGTCGAAGTCCTCGCGACGCAGGCGAGACACCTCGACCGGCTCGCCAAACCACTCCCCGGCCTCGGCGAGAGTGTCCGCCACTCGTTCATCGCGCGCGGGCCCGTTGTCCAAGGCCACGGTATAGGGGCCCACCGCCCGCCCGGAGTGCCCGGTCAAGGTCGCGACGGAGAATACTTGAGGCGCCACCGCTTCCACGGCCACCGCTCGCAAGTGGGACAGGAGGTCGGCGAGGACCAGGCGCCCTTCGGCGTCGGTGTTGCCGATCCGCACCCGGGTCCCCGCGTGGCTGACCAGGATCTCGTCGGACACGAAGCTATCGGCGCCGATGCTGTTGCGCACGCAGCCGAGCTCCGCCACCACCCGCAAGCCCTTGGGCTTGAGGACGGATACCGTGCGCATGAATCCCGCGACCGCCGCCGCGCCGCCCTTGTCTCGGCTCATCCCGGCCATCGCGCCCCCGTATTTGATATCGGCGCCGCCGGTGTCATAAACGACCCCTTTGCCGGCGAATAGCAACGTGCGTTGCACGGGGCCGACCGGGGTGTAGCTCATCCGGACCACCACCGGATGATGGCGAGAGACGGCAAACGAAGCGCGACCGACCGCGGACAGCAGCGGATACTCGGCCTCCAACGTCGGGCGGTCCGAAACCACGCTCACCTCGACGTCGGTGTCCGTCAGCTCGCTTCGGATGTACTCGGCCATCTTCTGGGGGGTCATGCGCTCCGGCTCGGTGCCGCATAGGTCGCGGGCGACCCGACGTCCTGCCTCGACCGCGTGGGCCCACCCCAAGGCCTCGTCGGACGCCCCCGGGGTCTCCGACAGCAGCAGGCCGATCGCCTCCACCGGCTCCGCGTGTTCGAACCCCTTGGCCTCCCGAGCCTCGAGCGGCTGCCACAGCGCGCCGAGCCCACTCAGCCCCGCGACCGCCGCCGCGCGTCGAAACGCCGCCTGGGCGGGGATACCGGTCACCGCCAGTAACGGTCGAACCGAGCCCGCGTCCCGAGCCCGCGCGACGCCGCGAGCGGCCGCTTCGCCGATTCGCCGCACGTCGTCATAGTCCCGGTCGAGTCGTCCCGTGGGGGCGAGAATCAGCCGTCCGCCCGGGGCCTCCGGCGCGACCACAAGCTGGGTATCGACCCCCACCCGGCGATCGACGCGCCGCGCGGCGTGGATCGGCTCCGCGAGCTGAGGGTTGTCAATCTGGTCGAGGTCCGCGGCGACCAGAACCACCGCGTCCCACTGATCATCACCGAGCGCGCTCGTCCAGCTCTCGACCGGCGTCAGGACCGCCATCTTCACCATGGCGTGACCGATTACACTTTCTAAAGGTCGATGGCGACCCCGGCCAACGCCCCATGCGCGAGGTCGACGAGGGTCGCTTCGGTGATCGTGGGGTCGAGCTCCGCCGCTCCGGAGTAGCTCGTTGTCCGGTAGTTCACCGCGTACCGCACGATCAAGCTGTATCGATCGCTGAGGCTCCACCGGACCCCGAGCGAGGCCACCGCTCCCAAGGTCAACGCCGCGTCGCCGAGCTCCTCGGGGCTCTCCTGGGTGACGCCGACCAGCGCGCTGACGTCGCCGTCGAGCAACACGCCGTCGAGCAAGCCGACCTGCAGTCGGAGACCAGCCGTCCCGACGTGGCTCTGAGTCGACAGGAACACGACGTCGTCCTGACCGGCGAGAACCGTGTCGAAGTCGAACATCCCGAAGTGGTAGCCGATCTCCGGGGTCAGCAGGACGCTGCCGATGGACAGCGGCAAGCCGATCCGAAGGCTCGCGTCGTGCTGCATACCCCCCGCCTCTCCGAGCCCCGGCTGATCGTCGTCGCCGACCCCCGACATGAACGCGATGGTGTAGCCGAGACGAAGATCGAGAGGCCCGACGTTGAGGGCCTCGACCTCCAGCGCCGCCCCCGGCGACACCGCGGTCAGATCGTAGCGCCGGATGCCCTGCACGCCGTTCGAGTCCAGACTGTGTAGCGGGTTGAGCGCGGCCCCGAACACCGCGACGCGCAGACGAAAACCATCGACGCCGGCCCGCGGCGCCGGCACCCGGGCCACCGTCGTCCCCGCCGAGCCCCCGCCGGAACCATCGGCG
>JANQQN010000562.1 GCA_028289325.1 Myxococcota bacterium
GACCGTCCGGGTGGTGCTGACCGATAGAGGCCAACCGGTCGTAGATCCCAATCTGTTGGTGCGTCTCGACGTCCAGACCACCGATGAGGTTACGATTCCGGGATGGCCGGACGAGGTCGTCGGCGTGCCCGGTGAGGTCACCGCACCGCGCCCGGTCGGCGTGGGCCGGGTCGTGGTTCGCGCGCGGGTCGGCGATGACCAACAGGCGCTCGCCGTGTTCAATGTCGGCCCGCCGCCGGGGCCTCCGGCCCGCCTCGAGCTCCACCTCGTCAGTCCGGAACGCCTCCCCGACGGCACGACCATGGAGGTCTGGGTCGTCGACGACGACGGCCGGTTAACGCCGCCGCCGCAGAGCCGATTGAGCCTCGCCAACAGCGACCCATGGGTAGTTCGGCGGGACGGTGACTCGGTGGCCCTGGCCGCGCTGCCCGCCAACGCGCGGGTGCCGCTGCGAATCGCGCTCCCTAGCCAGCCCGTGGATAGAGCCGTATTCGTGCGCGCGGAGTTGTTGACGGCGACGGGAACACTGACCACCGCTTTGGGGTTGCGGTCACCATGAGCCGTTCGGCGTCCCGTCGGGTCTCGGGCGCGGTGGGTTTGGCGTGCGCTTCGGTGCTGGTCGGTGCCCCCGCGGAAGGCGCGTTCGAGCGTCGCAACCTGGTCGTGCCCGGCAACGTGCTGTGGGTGACCGACGGCGACGTCAACGGTGACCAGCGGTCCGACCTCGTGGTCAGCTTTCGGCGCGGCGCAGGGCCGTCGTCGACCCGTTACCTCGCGATCTTTCTCCGTCAGCGGGCTGGCCTGCCGGTGCGGCCCAATCTGCGGATCCCCGCCCCGGCTGGCGCCGCGGCTTTCGACCTGGGTGACGCGGACGGCGATGGGGCCGCGGATCTGGTCTACCTGATGTCGTCGGGGGCGTTCTTCCAGAAGCTGAGCGGGACCGACGAGACCGGGCTTCGGGTCGGTCCTCTCCGTCGGCTGATCGCGACCCCGACCCTGGTCGTGGTCCCCGAAGAGGAAGACATCGTCTGTTGGGATTTCCTTCGCCGGATCGCGGGCTCGTCGACCCTGATCCTTCCCGGGCGGCGTCGACTTCGTCTGTACCGCCGTGGCGAAGACGGTTGGTCCACGTGGCGCGACGTCGAGCTGTGGCAATGGAGCTACTACGACGCGGAGAGCGACCACTACCGTCCGTCGGGCCGCGGGGGTTCGTCGGGGCGGCCGTATGCGTTTCGGGTGACCACCATCGTTCCCAACATCGATTTTGTCGATCAGACGGGCGACGGGCGGGTGGACCTGGTCACCCACTACGAAGACCGGATCGCCGTTCATCCCGCGGACGAGCTCGGTCGCTTTTCGACCGAGCCGGCCGTCTCCCAGTGGTTAAAAGTCCGATCCCGGGAGGAGCTCGAATCGCGAGACCAGCGGGTCTCGGGCCTCGTCCAAGACCTCGACGGGGATGGGATCGCAGACTTCGTGGTTTCGAAGATCGGCGGCGGAATCACCACCTTGAAGACCGAGCTGCGGTTGTTCCGAGGCCGTAAGGGCGGCGGGTTCGAGGACGCGCCGGCCCAAGTGTTCCGCGACCGTGGGTTCGGATCATTGGCTCGGTTCATCGATGTCGATGGGGACGGCAAGCTGGAGATGGTCCACCCCCACGCTGAGGTGTCGATCATGGGCATGACCCGAGCCATGCTGTCCTCGACCATCGGGCTCGACGTCCGCATCCGGAGCCCGGTCGATGGGCCCGGCTTCTTCTCGGACAAGCCCACCCAGACCCTCGACATCTACATCGGTCTCGACCTGTCGAGCGGGGCGGCGCTCCGGGGGTCGGCCCCGCTGTTCGGCCACGATTTCGACGGCGACGGATTTCGAGACGTCGTGGTTCCGGACGGCGCCGAACGCATGGTCATGCACCGCGGGCAGGCGCCGGGCGAAGATCGCGAGTGGTTCAACGAGAACACCCGGCTGTCGCTCAAGGCGCCGGGCAGCAACGCGACCCGGGTGCTGCGCCGTTTGGGCGGGGCCCGCCCAGAAATCCTCGTATACTATCCCTATCGGAAATCTCTGTCTGGACGGCTCGTCGTATTTCGACACGTCTCCAAATGACGGTCGCCATCTGTTCGCCATCTGTCCAACGTGAGTGGGAAATAGACCAGGTACGTCATGGCCGGTGCTTGACTCACACCTACGGTTTTACTACCCGCACGGGCAATGTTTCGCCGTCTGCAGACTCTGTCCCTCAGCCTCTTGACCGCTGCGACGTTGGCTCTCGTCGCGTGCGGCCCGACGTATCCGAAGTGCGATACCGATGCCAACTGCGCCGACAAGGGCGAGGTCTGCGTCGCGGGCACTTGCCAGCAATGCCGCGATGACAGCAACTGCGCCGAAGGGCAGCAGTGTAACGGCGGGCGCTGCGAGGCGAAGCCCGAGTGCACCAAGAACGCCGACTGCGCCGATAACCTCGTGTGTAAGTCCGGCGAGTGTAAGCAGGAATGCGCCGCGGACGGCGACTGCGGCACGGGCTTGAAGTGCTCGAACAATCGTTGCGTCGACGAGCTCGCGTGCGCCTCCGATGCGGACTGCACCGGCGGCATGACCTGCATCAACGCGCGCTGCAGCACCGACGCGATGAACGCGTCGACCTCGCTGTGCATCTATCCGACCGTTCGCTTCGAGTTCAACCGGTGGTCTCTGAGCGCCGACGTGAAGGAGCAGCTGCAGGGCGTGGCGGGGTGCCTCAAGGAGAAGTCGGTGTCCTTGACCATCGAGGGCCACGCCGATGAGCGCGGTACCGAGGAGTACAACCTGGCCCTCGGCGAGCGCCGGGCGCGTGCGGTTCGCGACTACTTGCGCCGGCTGGGCGTGGCTTCCTCCCAGCTCGACGTGATCAGCAAGGGCGAGCTCGAGCCCATCAACCCCGAGAGCAACGAAACCGCGTGGTCCGAGAACCGACGCGCTGACTTCGTCGAGCCGCAGTGATGAATCGGGCGTTGCGATGGGTCGCGCCACCGCTGCTCATCGCAGCGACCAGCTGCGCGTATTACGGTCAGGAAGACGGCCAGAAGCTCGCTGACGAGGTGTTCAGCCTTCAGACGCGGGTCCAGAGCCTGCAAAAGGCGGTCGATGAGCTTCAAGCCATCGAGGAGAAGCAGCGCAAAGAGCTGGCCGTCATGACCCGCGAAGTGGGGCAGCTCAGCCGAGCGGCCCGACGGAACGACGCCGACCTGGGCGTCGAGCTCGATGAAATGAAGGAGCTCGTCGCCCGCCTGCGGGGGCGGGTGGAAGGTTTCGACGAGCGGGTCGTTGGTCTGGAAACGAACACGAGCAAGGTTCAGGAAGAACTCGAGCTGCGTTTCCAAGGTCTCGCCGAGCAGCAGAAGATCGACGACGCGAAGACCGACCGGGAGAAGAAGGCCGCGATCGCCGCCGCGCAAGCCCGCGAGCGTCTGATAGCGAGCCCGTCAAAGGCCCTCGCGGAGGCGGAGGCGCTCATCGCGAAGGGCGAGGCGGTCGAAGCCCGCCGGCTGGTTCGCGAGGTCATGCTCCGCAACAAGCGACGCCGAACATTCCGTCGCCGCCGGGCCCAGGCCCAGTTCCTCATCGGCGAGACGTACTTCAAGGAGGGCAGCTACCAGCAGGCCGCCGCGGAGTACAACACGGTTCGAAAGAAGTATCCGCAGTCGAAGTACGTACCTCAGGCCTTGTTCAAGCTTGGAATGTGCTTCGAGAAGCTCAATCTGAAGGACGACGCCAAGCTCTTCTACACCACCGTCGTCAAGAAGTACGGGCGGTACTCGGTCGCTAAAGAAGCGGCATCCCGGCTCAAGAAGCTTTAGATCGCCCCGCCTGTTCTCGGGGTTTTGTGTGCGGCTTCGTCGACGTCCCCCGACGCCGCCGGCCTGCGCTGTCGATGGCTTAAACCTTAGATGCTCTCGGCGAGAGCCTACGCCGTTGTTTCGAAGTGGAAGCAGCTCGCGGCGTTGAGGTCGCGGTGGTGGCGCGACACCTGGGGCTGGGGAGTTGGGACCCCGGCTGTTGGGTCCTTTCGTCGAAGCGTATCGAAGTCCGTTGAGTGCGGGCGCGAGCCCGGTATGCTTGCGGACATCATGCGCTACTGGCCCGTGCTGTTGTTCGGCCTCATGGCCTGCGTCGAGTCGTCGCCGTCTCGGCCTCCGGCGGCGGCGCCGGCGCCCGCGTCGGAGACGGGCACCGAGGCCGCTTCGCGGCCTTCGTCGGCGGGGTCGCGGCCGGCCTCGACCGAACGGCCGGCGCCGGGGCCCGGCGTGGTTTATATCGATGGCCAGTGTGGGGCGGATGCGCCGTGCCCGTGCCGCGGGGTGCTGCGGTACGGGCAGAACGCGCTGGCGCGGATCGGGATCACGGAGAAGCAGCTGGCCGCAGGCACACCGTGTTTGATCGCGGACTTCGACGGTAACCAGGTCGATGACCTGGCCTTCGTCGATACGAACTTCGGCGATCCGACCCAGGCCGCCCAGGTGCAGGTTTTGTTGTTCGATCAGTACGGTCTCACCGCCGCCGTCGCGTTGCCCAAGCGGGTCCGTACGCTCGGGGTCAGAACGCTGGCTGACGGTCGGGCGGCCCTCGTGGAGCCCGGCCCCACCGAGAAGAAATTCCGCTTCGTGTTCGAGGGCAAGCAGTTCCGGTTCGAGACCGTCGAACCCGAATAGCGCCTCGCGCTGACCGCACGGTCGGCGCGCCGTATACCGCGACGGTCGCCGCCGAAGGCGGGGTCCCCGCCGTATCGGTGGGGGGTTCCTAACCACGTCGGGCGCTTTCGGTTCGCGGTGATCGTCATCGACGCCGCCGGCCACCCGGACGTCAAGACGCTGACCCTCGACGTCCGGTCGGATGGTCGACGGGGCCTCACGCCCGACCGGCTCGATCTCGTGTGCCCGGTGAGCCCGTTGTCGCCCGTTTTCGGGCCACCCGGGGGTCGTCCGCTCTCCTGGCGGATCCGGGTCGAGCTGCCGCCGGGCTTGGCGTTCGGGCCCGCCGAAACGACCGACCCCCGCCTGACGGACGCCGATGTCGTCATTCAAGGAGCGGTCGATGGGGAAGGCTTTTGGCGGGTGGTCATCGAGGTCGAACGACGCACTCGGTCGATCCGTCGAGCGACCGTATGCGATCTGGACTCGCACCCCCACCGCGTCGACCTCCGAAGGCGGGTGTCGGTGCGTATCCGGCGCCCCGTCGGAGGTCGGGGTCGTTGTCCTCATGGCGCTGTTCGCCTTCGTCTTATGGCGTCGCGCGTCGAACCAAGATCCGCGAGGGATGTAGGCCCCTTTTGCCTCGGTGTTGCCGACGGTCGGATAGCTTGCTTTAAATGACCGCGGCGGTCTCGCGCGCTCATGGATGCTCCGTACAAGCCGACGCCTCCCCGCCAAAGAGGCCGTTCGCCCACGTCCCGCTGGCAACTGATGTCGGAGGCGGTGCGGTCCTTCGCGGAACGGACAGACCGCGTCGACGCGCTGGTGCCCGCCGTCGCCCGCTACGTCGGGGAATCGGTCAACGCGACCTGCATCGTCCGACTGCTGTCGGAGGACGGTCGATTCTTGAATCCTTCGGCGTTGTGGTGCCCCGACGGGGATCGGGAACCGGCGATTCGCCGGACCTTCGCTGCCGCGCCGATCCGGCTTCGCCCAGGCAGCTCGGCCTATGAGGCGCTCCACGAGCAGCAGATTCTCAACATCAAGAACCCCACCGCGGCCGACCTGGGGGTGGAGCTTCGTCCCGAGCTCGGCCGCACCGAAGCCGTCGAGCCCGGGCCGCTGCTGGCCGTGCCCCTCAAGACCCGCGAAGACGCGCTGGGACTCGTGTACGTGGTGCGCCAGCCGTCCGAGCCCCGGTTCGAGCGGGAAGAAGCGGTGCTGGTCGAAGACCTGTGCAATCAAGCGGCGGTCGCGCTCGGGAACGCGCTTCGCATCCGCTCTCTACAGAGCGAGAACGACGCGATCCGGCGGGACCAAAATAAAGACGCCACCAAGCTCCGTCACGTCGACGCGATGGCCGCCCTCGCGTCGGGCCTCGCCCACGACTACGACAACCTGATCTCGGTCATCCAGATGTGCACGAACCTCCGTCTGGAGGCGCTCGGACACGATGACCCGTCGCGGGGGGAGCTCGAGAAGATTCGGCAAGCCTGCGACCGGGCTGCGGAGCTGACCCCTTTGCTGTCCGTGCTCACCCGGCGCCAGTTTCTGCAACCCGAGCTCCTCGACCCCGCGATGCTCGTCGGCGAGCTGCGGCCGGGCCTCGACCGGATCTTCGGGGACGCGTCGACCCTTCATTTGGAGCTGGCCGATGTGGGGCCCCGGGTGTGCGTCGACCGCCCGCAGTTCATCGAGGCGGTCACCGACCTCGTGGTCAACGCCCGCCGAGCGCTGGTGGCAGGGGGGTCGGCGTACGTTCGGGTCGAGACGCGAAGCGTGACGGCCGACGATCTACTCGGCGTCCGCCCCGGCACCTACGCCGTCGTTTCGGTCGAAGACGATGGCGTCGGAATGGACCCGGATACGGTGTCCAAGGTGACTCGGCCATTTTTTCGACGCTGGGCGTCTCGAGACGAAGGCCCTGGGCTGGGGTTGACGACGGTGATGGCTTTCGCGCGGCAGTGTGAAGGTACGGTGACCGTAACCAGCCAGCCGACCTGTGGGACGACGGTCAGCTTGTTCCTGCCCGTGGTGGTCGAGTCCCTGACCGATCCACAGGCGCCCCGGCCCGAGCTCGACGGCATCGAGACCGTGCTGTTGGCCGTGAAGGACTTCGGTTACCGGGTGGAGCTTCGGGAGATGTTGCGGCGGTATGGCTACCAGGTGCTCGAAGCTCAGACCTATCGGCACGCCGAGGAGATCGCGCGGGCGTTCGAGGAGCCGATCCATCTGATGGTCATCGACGCCGGGGCCGCGGCGCTGGCCAGCCGGCTCACGGAGCGTCGTTCGGAGGCGGCGACGCTGACCGTGTCCGCGCATCACGAGGGCGCGCCGAGCCCGAATCTGGTGCGAGGGCAGCAAGACGCCGAGGTCCTGTCGAGGGTGCGGAGGGCCTTGGGAGACCCCGCGGAGCTCGAGCGCGGCGGCTCGACCGCCCCCTGAGCCGACCTGAGCCCCCGCGGACCTCGACTGCGGGGTTGACCGACCGGGCCGGGCAGTGATTCGACTCGGCCGATGAACGAGGTCGTCGTGTTCGGTGGGTCCGGCTACTCGGGTTTGGAGTTGCTCCGTATTCTCGCCTGGCATCCACAGGTGCGAGTGGTGGCGGCGAGCTCCGACCGGTGGGCAGGGCGCCCGGTTGCGGCCTCGGTGGCGGGGTGGCCGACGGATTTGGGCTTCACCGCCCACGATGACGTTCTGGCCGCCGTGAAGCCCCACCAGATCGCCTTGCTCGCCACGCCCGCGAAGACCAGCGCGGTCCTCGCGCCCCAGCTCCTCGACGCTGGGGCCCGGGTGGTCGACCTGTCGGGTGCGTTTCGGCTGCAGAACCCCGACGCCTACGTGCAGTGGTACGGGTTCGAGCACCCCTGCCCGACCCTGCTCGCCGACGCGCACTACGGCCTCCCCGAGCTGCTCGAGGTGCCCGCGCAGGCCCGCTTGGTGGCCAACCCCGGCTGCTACGCGACGGCCGCGATCCTCGCCGCGGCGCCGCTCCTTCGCGAGCGCCTGATCCCGACTTCCGCGCCGATCATCGTGGACGGAAAAAGCGGCACCACCGGCGCCGGCCGCTCGGTGAACGAGGCCCTGCTGCACGCCGAAGTGACCGAGAACCTTCGGGCCTACCGGGTGACGAAGCACCAACATACCCCGGAGATCGAGCGGGCCCTCGCGCTCGTGTCCAAACAGGCGCCCAAGGTTAGCTTCACCGCCCACCTGGTCCCGATGCGGCGAGGCATCCTCGTGTCGGTTTATGTTCCCGTCGTCGACGGCGTCGATGAAGAAGCCGCTCGTGCGGCGTACGGCAAGGCCTACGGTCGAGCCCCGTTCATTCGGCTGGTGGACCGCCCTCCGGAGACCGCGGCCGTGCGAGACAGCAACCTGACGGAGATCGGGTGCACGCTCGACCCGCGCACCGGGGTGTTGTGTGCGTTCGCCGCCATCGACAACCTCGTCAAAGGCGCGGCGGGGCAGGCGGTGCAGAACCTGAATCGACTGTTGTCGCTCCCCACGGGCATCGGGCTCTCGCCCGGCGCGGGGGGCGCTCCGTGACCGACGTGCTGCCCAAGGGCTTTCTCGCCGCCGGCCGCAACCTCGGCATCAAGAACAGCAAGCGAGACGTTGGATTGCTTCTGGCCGAGGGCCCGGCGGTGCTGGCGGCGTGCGTCAGCGATAATCGCAGTCGAGCGTCGTGTGTGTCCCGCACCGAGCGGATCCGTGACTCGCATCGGCCGGTGCGGGCCATCCTGGCCGTCAGCGGCAACGCCAACGCCCTGAACGGCGTCCACGGCGCGCAAGACGATCTGCGTCTGGCCGAGACCCTGGCTCGCCAACTGGCGGTCGACGCGGACGAGGTGCTCACCGCGTACACCGGCGTCTTGGGTTATCGACTCCCGGTGGGGCGCCTGATCGAGCAATTGCCGAAGCTCCTGCCGGAGCTCGTGGACCGACCGCGGAACTTCGCGGAGAGCATCCTGACCACCGACCGCGCGGTGAAGCTCGCCTACCGCGAGCTGTTCATCGCGGGCCAGCGGATCCGGCTGCACGGCGTGGCCAAGGGCGCGGGGATGATCGCGCCGTCGCTGGCCACGATGCTCGCATTTATCACCACCGACGCCGCGGTCGAGCCCGATGACTGGCAACGCGTGCTGCAGCGGGCCGTCGATGACTCGTTCAATCAGTTGACCGTCGACGGTGAGATGTCGACCAACGATCAGATCATCGCGCTCGCCAACGGGCGGGCGCGCAACCCGCCCCTAGATGCGGACAGCCCCAGCGGGGCCTCGATGCAGGCCGCATTGACCGAGGTCTGTTTGGATCTCGCGCGCCAGGTCGCCGACGACGGAGAAGGCGCGACCCGGCGGATCGAAGTTCGGGTCGAGGGCGCGGACGACGCGGAGGCGGCGCGAGCGGTGGCCCGGGCGGTCGCGGGTTCGGTGCTGGTCAAAGCTGCGGTCTCCGGCGCCGACCACACCGCGGGGGCGAGGGTGGTGGCGACCGCGGGCGCCGCCGCGGCCCGGCTGGGGATGCCTTTCGAGCTCGAAGACGTGGCCCTGCGAATGCAGGGCGAGCTGTTGTTCAGCTCGGGCGCCCTGCACATCGAAGATTCGAGCCATCTGCGCAGGAAGCTCGCCGAACCCGTGGTCGACGTCGTTTTGAACGTCGGGTCGGGGGGGGCGTCGGCGCGGTCGATCGGATGCGATCTGACCTACGACTACGTCAAGATCAACGCTGACTACTCGGCCATCACCCACACGTCGGACGATGGCCGGGTGGCGGTCCGAGAGCGGCTCGCGCCCCTTGGGCCCTCGATCAAGAAGAAGCTCCTCCTCGAGGCCCTCCGGTACATCGACCAGTTTCGGGGCATGCGAGCGATCATCAAACTCGGTGGCCACGGGATGGTCGATCCTCGGCTCGAGGAGCAGTTCGCGGAAGACGTCCTGCTGCTGCGGTCCGTGGGCTTGCTGCCCATCGTGGTCCATGGGGGCGCGAGCGAAATCACCCGCACCTTGGAGCGTTTGGGTCGAGAGTCGGAGTTTGTCGACGGGCTCCGGGTGACGGATCACGACTCGATGGCCGTGGTCGAGATGGTGCTCACCGGTGCCGTCAACCAGCGTCTGGTCGCTGCGCTCAACCGAGCTGGTCACTCCGCGGTTGGTCTCAGCGGCAAGGATGGCGGCCTGATCCGCGCTCGCCGGATCGACAGCGAACGAGATTTGGGCCAGGTGGGCGAAGTCGAGTCCGTCGACGTCTCGCTCCTCGGTATCCTCGAGCGAGACGGCTATATTCCCGTGATCTCACCGGTGGGCCTCGGCCCGAGCGGGGAGACCTACAACCTCAACTCGGACGTCGCCGCGGCCGAGCTCGCCCGAGGCTTCGGGGCCGCAAAGCTGATCTTTCTCGGCGACGAGCCGGGTCTCACCGAGGCCGACCGTGTCGTGTCGGAGCTGACGAGCGACCAGCTCAAGCAACGTTTGGATCGCGGCGAAGGGTTTGGGCCCACGCAGATGAAGCTGCGAGCGGCGTTGATGGCGCTCGCGAGCGGGGTGAGCTCGGTTCATCTGGTCGACGGGCGCGTCCCCCACAATCTGATCGCCGAGCTGTTCACCGACACCGGCGTCGGCACGCTGATCCGAAGGGCCTGAAGGCCGACAACCGAAAGCAGAATACGCGAATGACCAATCACTATCTGACCGAGCTGGATCTGACCCCCGAACAGACGCGGGCGCTTCTGCAGAGCGCCATCGCTCTCAAGGAGGAGCGTAACCGGGGCGTCCGTCGTGAAGACCTCGCCGGCCGGCACGTCGCGCTGTACTTCGAAAAGCCGTCGGTCCGCACCCGGGTCTCGTTCACGGTCGGCGTGCAAGAGCTCGGGGGCCAGGTGGTCGAGCTGGCCGCGGCGAACACCAAACTAGGCCAAGGCGAGGAAGTGGCCGACTTCGCGCGGGTGATGGGCCGATACGTTCACGCGCTCGTGGCTCGAGTCTTCGACCAGCGTCGACTCGAAGTGATGGCGAAACACGCGGGGATTCCGGTCGTCAATGCGCTGTCCGACACCCGGCATCCGGCGCAAGCGCTGGCCGACGCACAGACGATCCTCGAGCGAAAGGGTCGGATCGAAGGACTCAGATTTACGTTCGTGGGCGATGGCAACAACGTGGCCGCGTCGAGCGGCCTGCTGTTCGCCGCCTTGGGAGCCGACGTCCGGATCGCCTCTCCCCTCGGGTACGA
Source organism: Myxococcota bacterium (assembly GCA_028289325.1). Classification (GTDB taxonomy): domain Bacteria; phylum Myxococcota; class Kuafuiibacteriia; order Kuafuiibacteriales; family Kuafuiibacteriaceae; genus JANQQN01. Next base: position 10,902 of record JANQQN010000562.1, read on the forward strand.
GCTGTCGGACGACATTCGCCGGCTGGGCGAAGACCTCGCCGGGCGCTTCGAGCAGGTCGAAGACGTCGACGAGGCGGTGCGGGGGGCCGACGTGCTGTACACCGACACCTGGGTGTCGATGGGGCAGGAGGAGCAGCGCATGGAGCGGCTGTCCAAGTTTCGAGCGTACAGCATCAACGCCGAGACCTTGGCCAAGGCGGCGCCAGATTGTGCGGTCATGCACTGCTTGCCGGCCGTACCCGGGGACGAGATCACGACCGACGTCATGTATGGCTCGCAATCGGCCATTTGGGATCAGGCGGAGAATCGCCTCCACGCCCAAAAGGCCTTGCTGTGTTACCTCCTCCAATCGTGAGAGGTCAGATCGTCGGGCTATTGCTCGCGGCCCTCGTGGGCTGTGGCCTGGATGACTCGGATCCCGCGGCGTCTCGGGTGCCGGTCACCATCGTCGACGCGAGTCCCGAGGGCGTGGCGGAGCGAACGGCCCCCATCGAGTTCGTCTTCTCGGCGCCGATCACCGATCCGCCCGTGTCGGGCCTCCGGGTCGCGATCTCCCCTCCGATTCCCGTCGAGCTGCGGTGGACCGCGCCCGACCGGCTGACCGCACTGCCGACCGCGCCTTTTCAGCCCAACACGCGCTACGTGGTCCGGGTCCTACCGGGTGCGGTGGGGCCCCGATACCGCCTGCGGCCGTCGCCGCCGCTGCGGTTCTCGACCCCGCTGTTCGCGATCGATTCGATCGACGCCGACCCGCGATCGATCGAGGGCGACGAAGCGTCGCCTATCGACCGCATTTGGCTCGGGTTCACCCACCCTGTGCGTCGCGATGACCTCATCCGTTATGTCTCCGTCCGTCGCGACAACGCCGTCAACGCCGACGTCGCCTTTCGAATCGATGGGACAGCCCAGACCTGTCGGCTCTGCGAGCTCGTCCTCACCGCCGACGCGGCGGCGGTGATCGTCGAAGCGGCGCCCGAGCTGCGTCCGGCCGTGGGCGGGGTCGCCCTGGAAAAGACCGTTCGCCGTCGGTTGGCGTCGACGGACCGGCCGCCGTTTTCGCTGCTCGAGGCGCGTCCCGTGCAGTCGGAGGGCCGGTGGGCGGTCGAGGTGCTGAGCACACGGGTCCTGACCGACCCCGTTCCCGACGGCGCCGTACTCATCGAACCCAAGGTCGGACATCAAGTGCGAGCAAAGGGGCGTCGACTGATCGTGACCGGGGACTTCGAGCCCAACAAGGAGTACAGCGTCGTCGTCGTCGCCCTCGCTGCTCGCGATGGCACGCCCCTCGACGCGTCGCTGGAGACCACGGTCGCGGTGCCTGCCTTGCAACCGGATCTCGTGATCGCTCAGGAGGCGCCGGTGCTGGCTCCGACCGACGTCGACCCCATCGTCGTCAACTCGGTCGCGATTTCCAATCTCGCGGTGAAGACGTTTCGGGTCCCGATCGACAACCTGGTCCACGTGGTCGATCAGCTCGACCAGCCGCAGCGGACGCCATGGCCGTCGCTCGGCCGTTGGTCTTCGCCGGTCGACATCAAAGTATCGGGACCGATGGGAGGGACGAACACCACGGTCGTCCGGCTCCCGAATCCCAAGGCGACGGGGCTGCGGCTGCTCGAGATCACCGCCGCCGACCTTCCTTGGCTCAAGGAACGGCGCTGGATTCAGGCGGGTTGGTCGCTGGTCGCGAAGCTGGGGGTGGGTCGCACTCGCGTGCAGGTGCTGAGCGCGGCATCCCGCCGTCCGATCCGCGGTGTGCAGGTTCGGTTGCGTACGAGCGCCAATCTGCCGATCGGGCCTCAACTCACCAATGCGAGCGGAGTTGCGGTTCTGGACCACGACGTAGACGAGGCGGTGGAGCTGGTGGTGGCGAGCAAGCGCTCGGAGACCGCGATCCTCGACCTCACGGAGACCGCGATCCGAGACGACCGGGCCGCGCTTCATGCGGTCGGTCCTCTCGATGCGTACGTCTTGCCGGCGCAAGACCGGTTCCGAACGCGGGATCCTCTCCCGGTGCTGGTGGTCGCCCGGGGCGCGGGTCTCGAAGAGCCGGAGGTCGGGCAGGGGATAACGGTAAGCCTGCGCGATGCGAGCGGTCGAACCTGGTCGAAGGTCGATTCGAAGCTCTATCGGGCCGGGTCGGCTCGCGTGAATCTGCGGTGGCCGCGCCGGGCGCCTCATGGGTCCTACGTCGTCGAAGCGTCGGTGAAGGGACGATCGGTGGGACGGGCGGGGGTTCGGCTTCAAGACCGTCAGGCGCTGGTCGGCGCCGCCGCGCTCGCGCCTTCGACCTCGACCTCCACCGGCTCCGCTCGCTTGAGCTGGACGCCGGAGCGGCCTCGCCCCGGGCAGGCCCTCCAAGTGCGATGGCTCGCCCCCGCCCCGGGCTGGGTCACGGTCTCCCTCGAAGCGAACGACGTTCTGGCCGAAGTGCGGCGCAAGGTGGGGCAAGGGCCATCGACCTTCAGTCTGACCGTGCCCGCGACCGCGGTGCCGGGTGCTCATCTGGTGGTCACCTTCGAGCCAACCGGTCCCGGCGTCGCTCGGACGGATGACGTGTGGGTCGACATCGGGCGACGCCGGCCCCTGCCGGTTAGGTTGACTCTGCCCCCTGGGCCACACCGCTCGGGGAGCACGATCGGGGCGCAGGTCAGCGTCCGGCGGGCGCCGGAAAAGACGTATGTTGTGGTGCAGGTGGTGGCGCCGGAGGCCGTGGACGCCGTCCTTCGCCCGGCTCGAAACCTATTCGAGTTCTTTCATCGATACCGGCCCCCGGCCTGGCTCACCCACGTCGAGACCGGTCGCTTCGCGCAGGCGCCGATCACGAGGTTCGAAGAGCAGGCTCCTCGGCCCGCATCGCGCCTGACCCGGAACGCCTCGTTTCTATCGGACCCTATCCGCCTTCGGCGCACCGGCCGGCGCAAGGTCTCCCTGACCCTCCCCCGACGGCAAGGTAAGCTACAGGTTCGGGCTGTGGTGTGGTCGGGTTCCCGGTTCGGGATCACCACCCAGGAGCTGGAAGTGAGAGATCCGCTCGCGCTCGACGCCGCCGTCCCGGCGGTGCTCACGGAAGGCGACGCCGTCGAGTTCCCGGTGACCGTGTATCGAGGGCCAAAGGGCCCAGCCGCCGTCCGGCTGTTGGCGTCCGCCGACGAGGGGCTCTCGGTGGTCGAAACCTCCACCCAGGCCTTCGAGCTGAGTCCCGGGGGGCAGAGCCAGCAGACGGTGCGGGTGGAGGCGATGCGGAGCGGGGTCTTGACCTTGCGCGCCGAGACCGACGGCGACTCGGCGACGTGGCGGCGTCGCATCGACGTCCGCCCCCGAGGCCCGTCACGGATCGCCGGGGCGCGGGTTCGCGCGGATCTGGACCAGCCGGTGCCCTTCGGCTGGCCGACGGACTCCGGCCGGAGCCGGGTCGCGATCGGCGCGACGCCGGTTCACCAGCTGGCGGCGGCGGTCACTCGGCTCGCGCGCGCCGGTCGTGACGATATCGAGACCGCGGGGGCGCGGGCGCTGGTGCGCCAGGTCCTATCTGACCTGAGTCGGCCGACGGGGCCGACGGTGTCGCTGCCGAGGGTGCCTGGTCGATGGACGACGACCCTGGCCGCCGTCGACGCCTGTCTGGGGCCCGACGGGCCGCGGGCGTGGCCCGACGGGCCGGCCGCTGCCCCCAGCAGCGTCATCCTGGCCGGACATGCGGTGGTTCGGGCGGCCCGACGGGGGCTGGTGTCGCCGCGGTTCGACGACTGGATGGAGGCGGTTCGATCTGCGGCGCGGTCGGGGGCCGCCTCTGCGCGCACCGTGGCTTACGGTCAGTGGGTTCAGGCGCTGGGCCGTCGGCCGGACGATGCGATGTTGCAGCAGCTTCAAACCGAGTGGGCCGGCCGGCCGCCAGACCTGGCGTCCGGGGCGGGCCTCGGGGCCGCGCTCAGCCTGGTCAGCCGAAGCCGACAGGCGACGCCATTCTTGAAGTTCACCGACGTCGCTGCGCTCGAACCCCGAGACGCGGCGTTCGTGCTGGCCGCGTTGGCGGACGGGGCGCCGGATCATCCGGTGATCCCGGAGTTGCGTGCGCAGCTGATCACCGCCCTGTCCGGCGGCCGCAACGAGGGGCTGAGGACCGATGCCCTGGCCCTGGTGGGCCTCGCGCGGCTCGACGCTCAGCTGCCGGCCCGCCGGCCCTTCAAGGCGACCCTGACCCTCGGTGACGAAGTGCTTCGGGAGATCACTGGGGTTTCGTCCACGGTGATCGGCGACTTCGATGATGCCGCGCGGACCCGGGGCGACCTCCAGCTCACGGTCACCTCCGGCGCCCCGGTGTTCGCTTCGTTGGTGGCCGAAGGGTCCGCCCCGGGGCCCGACGACGGTCCGGTGAAGGTCGACCTGCAGCTGACGAACACCGGCGGCGGTGCGGTGGCCAACGCTCAGGTTGGAGACCGGATGGTGGTGATGGTGCGCGTGGGACCGCTGTCGACGAACGTGGCGGACCTTCGTATCGACGTGCCGGTGCCCGGCGGCGTTAGCGTCACCGGGATCGAAGGACCGGATCCCCGCGCCCGGACGGACCGCGCGCCGGGTCGCGTGTCGTTCGATCTCTCGGGGAGCGCTCGTTCGGTTTTGCAGTTCAAGTTGCTGGTGTCGGCGACGTACGCTGGCGACTTCGCGCTCGGCCCGGTCGTCGTGTCGAGTGCTCGCCAGCCGAGGCAGCGGGGGGCCAGTACGGCCCGGCGGCTGAAGATCGCGCCGAAGTCATCGGACGCGCTTTAAGGCCCATGAAGGCCAGGTCGGATACCAGAACGCGGGCGGGGATGGCAAGATGTGGATGAAACGAGGGGCGGCGGCCGGGCTGGTCGGCGCCGCAATAGGACTGATGGGTTCGGTGGCGCTGGCCTCGGAAGGGGTCGCGTCTGGCCTGACGGGCGGTGGAGCGTTCGAGGCCGAGGCATGGATGGCGGTGTTGACGGTGTCAGGCATGTCCGCCTTGGTGACCCTGGCCGCCCTGGAGATCGTTCTCGGCATCGACAACATCGTGTTCATCAGCGTGCTCACCGCCCGCCTCCCGGAAGACGTGCGGCCCCGCGCGCGACGTCTGGGCCTGTTGGTGGCCATGATTTCGAGGATCATCCTGCTCCTGTTTGTGGGGTGGTTGATCCAGCTGACCGAGAACCTGTTTCAGGTTCCGTTCATCAACGCCGATGACGGCATCAGCGGCAAAGACCTGATCCTCCTCGCCGGGGGTGCGTTCTTGCTCATCAAGGCCGTGCGAGAGATTCACGCCAAAGTCGAGTCTCGACCCGAGGAACACAGCCCCGCCCCGGCGTCGGCATCGAGCTTCGGGGGTGTGTTGCTGCAGATCATGATTGTCGACATCGTCTTCAGCCTCGACTCGGTGATCACCGCCGTGGGCATGACCGCCAACATCCCGGTGATGATCCTGGCCGTGGTCAGCAGCGTGCTGGTGATGATGGCGGCCGCGAATCCGATCGCGGACTTTGTCGAGCGGCATCCGGCGATCAAGATACTGGCTCTGTCGTTTTTGGTCCTGGTCGCCGTGCTGCTCATGGCGGAAGGTTTTGGGCAGCACCTAGATAAGGGATACGTATACTTTGCGATGGCGTTCGCGCTGGTCGTCGAACTCCTACAGATGCGATTGGCCAAAGGCCGCCAAACTTTCGACGCGGGTTGAGGGTTGTTGCCCATTTTGTAACCCCTTTGCCCTGCCAACGCGCGTTCGAACGCGCTAGACGGAGGGCATGAATCAGAAGCGACTCGCTTGCACCGTTTCCCTCGTGGGCCTGGTTGCCGTATTGACGGCGTGCCCCGCGCCGCCGAAAGGCGAAAAGCCCCCCGCGAAGAAGGCCCCCGCGAGCCAGCCGGTCAAGGCGGCCAGCCAGCCGTCCTCGGCGGTGATGCCCGTTGGCGACAAGGTGGCCGCAAAAGATGGGCTCACGCTGTACTACCTTAAGGGCAGCCCGGAGTACGGCGACGCGAAGCTGACTATGTCCGCCCCCGCCGGCGACAAAGTGACTGGACCGAAGGTCAAGTTTGACTTCAAAGTCGAGAACTATTCGCTGCAGCAGCAGACGGAAGCGCCTCCAAAGAAGATGCTCGCGAACTCCGGCAAGGGCCAACATATTCACCTCATTTTGAACAACGCGCCTTACATGGCGAAGTACGACGCCGCGTTCGAGGTCGAGCTCGAGCCCAAGCACTACGTTGCGCTCGCGTTCCTGTCCCGGTCCTATCACGAGAGCGTGAAGGCCAAGTCCGCGTTCGCAATCTCGCAGTTCACCGTCGGCGACGGGGAAGCGCAAAAAGCCGACTTCACCGCCCCCCACATGTTCTACAGCCGGCCGAAAGGCACCTATGTCGGCAATGACGCCCAGCGCATCATGCTCGACTTCTACCTGGTGAACGCGACCTTGTCCGAGGGTGGCATGAAGGTCCGCGCGACCATCAACGGCACGGAGTTCATGCTCAGCAAGTGGGCAGCATACGTCATCGAAGGTCTCCCGATGGGCGAAGCGAAGATCAAGCTCGAGCTTCTCGACGCCGAGGGCAACCCGGTGGCTGGCCCGTTCAACACCGTCGAGCGAACGGTGACCCTCAAGGCGTCCTGATCTTTTGGGTCGGGTCCGCCGGCGTCGACGGCGGGCCCGAGGCGACGACGCTCAGCGGCCTTGGAAGTGCGGCTTGCGCTTGCTGAGCAGCGCGTCGACGGCCTCGAGATGGTCGTCGGACGTCTGCACGATCCCTTGGTAGGTCGCCGCGAGCTCCAGCGCGCCTTCGAGATCTGTATCGTAGCTGCGATAGGCCGCGCGCTTGGCCAGCTGGACGGCCAGAGGCGCGTTGTCCGCGATGGTCTCTCCGAGGGCCGTCGCGCGCGCCATCAGCTCGTCGTCCGGAACCACCGCCCCCACCAATCCGATTCGCTGCGCCTCCCGAGCGTCGATGACTCGGCCGCTCAAGATGAGTTCGAGGGCCTTGGGGAGCCCGACCGTTCTCGCGAGCAGGTACGCGCCGCCGTCCCCCGGGATCAAGCCGACCTTCACGAACGTCGATCCCATCTTTGCGCTTTCGGCCGCGACCCGTAGGTCGCACATGCAGGCGAGGTCGAGGCCGGCGCCGATCGCCGGCCCGTTGATGGCAGCAATGATCGGCTTGTCGACCTGCTGGATCGCGCGCGGGATGCGCTGAATGTGAGCGACATAGTTATGGCGCAGGGTGACCGGTCCCCCCGCGAACATGCCGACTTTGTCGCGCATGCGCTTGAGGTCTCCGCCGGCGCTGAAGGCCTGCCCGGCCCCGGTCAGGAGAATGACGCGTACCTGATCGTCGCGGGACGCGGCGGCCAAGGCGGCGAGAAGGCCGTCGACCATGGCCTCGCTGTACGCGTTTCGCGCGTCGGGTCGGTCGAGGATGATGGTCGCGAAGGGGGAATCGACGGCGTAACGAACGTCGGTGAGCTCCATGCAAGATATGCTACGACATCCCCCCCTGGAGCTCGACCGACGAGGTCACTCACGCGCCGCGAAGGGCCGCGATCCGGTCTTCGAGCGGAGGGTGAGAGGCGAACAGCGCGAGCCAGCCCCCTCGATGGGGCCGAATCCCGAACGCGGCGACGGGCTCGGGTAGGCCTTCGCTTTCCGCCTCGTCCTCCCCGCCCAGCCGCTGCAGGGCCGCGATCATCGCGTCGGCCCCGACCAGACCGGCGGCGCCGGCGTCGGCTCGGAACTCTCGGTGGCGGCTGAAGGCCATCACGATCAAGCTCGCCAGCGCGCCGAGAACGATCTGGGCGATGATGCTGGTGACCATGTACGCGATGGGCGACGGTGCGGCGTCCTCGTCGTCGCCGCCGCCCATCGCCCGGCCGGCGATCAAACCCACCACTCGGGACAAGGCGATGACGAACGTGTTCAACACGCCTTGAAGCAGGGTCATCGTCACCATGTCTCCGTTGGCGACGTGGGACACCTCGTGGGCGAGCACCGCTTCGACCTCGCGGGTGTTCATCCGCTCGAGCAGCCCGGTGCTGACCGCGACCAGGGCCGAGTTGCGCCGAGCGCCGGTGGCGAAGGCGTTGGGCTCCGGGCTGTCGTAGATCGCGACATCGGGCATGCCGATATCCGCTTGACGGGCCTGCGTCTCGACGGTGCGGACCAGCCACGCCTCCTGCTCGGTGGTCGGGGATTCAATGATCTTCGCACCGGTTGTCCACAGCGCCATCCGCTTGGATATCAGCAGGGAAATGAAGGCCCCGCCGAAACCAAAGATGGCGGCGAAAGCGAGCAGGGCGCCGAGGTTGAGGCCGTTCTGGGTCAAGAAACGATCAACGCCCAGCAGGGACGCCACGATACCCAGCAGTATGACAACAGCCAGGTTTGTGATCACGAACAAGGCGATACGTCGAAAACCAGCCAACTCAGAATCTCCTTTGGGGAACCGACACGGCTCTCGCGACTCTTAAAGCACCAGACCGGAACAGGAAAGGATCGTTGTCGCAGATTGTGGATGAGGCTCGGTGGGGTCCGCGTTGGGAGGATGGGCAGCCAGCTATGGAATCCCGAGCATCGAAATCGCGCTCGTCCTTGCCGGACCCGGCCATTGTCGTGTTCGGCGCAGGGCTCGACCGGACCGGCCGACCGAGTGCAGGTCTGGAGGCGAGACTTCAGCAGGCGCTGGTTCGGGCCCGACGATATCCAGAGGCACTGGTGATCGTTTCCGGTGGGGCGGTGTCCCACCCTAAACCGGAGGCCGATGCGATGGCCGAGTGGCTCACCGCCCACGGGGTCACCCAAGCGCGCATCGTTCGGGAGCCAGAAGCGCGCTACACGCTCGACAATGCGGAGAAAGTGGCGGACCTGGTCCGCAGCCGCGGTCTGCGCCGGGTGGAGCTGGTGACCGAGGTCTACCATATGCCGCGGTCCGCGGCGCTGTTGCGGGCGGCCTTCACCGCCCGCAACTTGCAAGTTGAACTGCTGGAGTCCCCGGCCCCCGACGCGGCTCCATCGTCCCCACGGGCCGCGAGTGAACGGAACAAACTGGTCCGCGACCAGCGAGACCAAGCCGCTGTGCACCGTCGCTTCGTCCGCTGCACGAACGGGGTGTTGCCCGAGGTCGAAGACCCTTCGAGTCGAAATCCTTTCGCCAACAGGTGGGCCTCGAAGTGAAGCGACGGCGGCCAATTGCGGGAGGTCACATCCGAACCCGCCTCGGAATAGGTTAGGCTTTTAATCATGGCGGGAGGCGGGAGGCGGTCATCCGAACGGCCAGCGGAAGCGCCGCTGGCCGAGACGTTACCGCCTGGGGTGCAGGTGCACCCGTTGCCGGCGGATGATGATCCGTTCGCCGAGACGTCGGTCATCGATGGTGGGGACGAATCCGACCTCGCCAACACATCGGTCCCCACTCAACACGCTGTTGCCCCCGGAGAAGCGCTGCAGCTGGTGCGGTATTCGCGGCGGGGAACGACCCTCATGATCACTGGTCTCACCCCCCATGGCCGCCGACTGACCTTCGAGCAGCGCGAAGACCGGGATGGCTGGTACGTGGTCGCGGCCGGACGTCGTCGTCGACCCACCCAGCGGGAGCTGGGGCTCGTTGTGGCGAGCATCACGCAAGAGATGGAGGCGGCGATGGTGCCCGAGAGCGAGCGCGAGGTTCGTTCCGCGTACCTGTTGGCCACCACCTCCGACCAGCCGGGGATCGCCATCCGCGGGCTGCAGGCGTACCGCGACCTGCTGCTCGACGAGGCGACGGCCTACGTAGCAGGGCAGACCGAGCGACTGGCGGTGGTGGCGGTGCAGTATCAGGCCTTCAAGCGCTTCGCGATCCGCCACGGCCACCGGATCGGCGCCGCCTTCGTCATGGCCCTCGGCGAACGGCTGCAGGCGCTCTTTCAGAAAGACGAGCAGGTCGCGCCCTGCCACAAGACCGGCAAGTCGTTCCGCCTCATCGTGCGGGACTGCTCGTCGAAGCGGCTGCAGGCGGTGGTGGCGCGGATGACCGACGAGGCGAGTCGTCGCTGGATCGTGGAGCGGGTGTGGGGCCCGGACCGGAGAACCCACCCCGATGAGGTCAACTTCTACATCGGCATCGCTGCCGCCCGCGCCAACGAGCGGGATACGAAGGACTCCGAAGCGCTCGCTCAGCGACTGAATGACGACGCTTTTCGGGCCGCGAAGCTCGGACAGCTGGTCGGACATGACTCCATCGCGGTAGCCAAAAGCGCGTACCGCACGACCGTTTACCAGTGGAATCGAAGCTCCGAGGACGAGCTGAGAGAGCTGGCCGCACAGATGGACGAGGGGCCGGCGGAAGTCATGCTCGAGATGTCCGACTACCTGCACGAGCTCGTGCCCGCGGATCTCGAGGGCATGGCCGTCGAAGGGGATCTGCAGGCGCTGATCCACAAGGCGATCGCCCGCGATGGGTTCTGGCAGGGCACGACCGCAATGCGCATCGCCGGCGATCGCCTGATCCGTCGATTCCTCGACGATACCCCCGCGCCCCTTGACCAGCTCGACCACGTCGGGGGCTTCGATCTCGGCGACGAGTTCTACGGCATCGTGTGGGAGGGCGAGACCCTCAGCTTCTGTTGGGGCGACCTCAACAGCGCGGGGGCGACGAGGGTGCGAGCGGGGCTCGGTCAGATCCAGCATGCGGTCGGTTGGCGTCGCAGCGACGGCGGCGGGGTTGTCGGCCGTTTCGTGGCCGCTCTGCGGCCCGACGATGCGCGACGGGCGCCCGTAGAGCGAATACGCGAAGCGTCGCTCGCCGGATATATCGAGAACTGGTCGGACGAAGGGCTGAGGGTCAATGATTCCGTCGACATCGCGGACTATCTGATGAACGCCGACGGCGAGCTGGTGCGCAACGAGGACCTGATCGAGGGCGCTGACCTGAAGCTGGTGCTCCCGTGGCTCGAGGAGGACGTCGTGGTCCTCGAGCGCCGCGGGCGCTTCGGCCTTCGTTTACGGATCGCCGGCGACGAACACATCGCGTCGTTTGCCGAAAGCGGCTCGGGGCCGAGCATCAAGCTGCGAGTTCGACACGCCGTGGTATCGGCGGCGATCTGCATCGTGCAGATGCGTCGCGAGCAGCTCGACGAGGCGTTATCCATCGTGCGGGAAGACAATCATCTCGACGACGATGCGGAGCTCGATGTGGTCGGTTTCCTCCGCCACATCGCGGACATTCTGATGTCCGACCGAGTGAAGGGCCCAGCGAAGATAGAGCTCGCGCTCGGCGCCGGGTACACCTCCGAGCGCTTCGTTCAAGCCTTCGACCTGGAAGAGGTCAGGGAGAGCTTCCCGGGGCTCTATTACGAGGCCGTGCACCACAGCCTCCTCAATGCACACCCCCTGGGGGTCGACCGTCACCTCCAGTCTTTGATCGCCCGGACCATGCTCTCGGCGCCGCGGCCAGGCCGGATGGGTCAGTCGTTTCCGCCCGCCGCCGCCGAACCGAGGGCCAAGGGCCGGAATGGGTCGGGGCTGCATAGCGTTGAGCCGACGTGACGACAGACGACTACATCACGTTGACGCCTCACCCTCATCGGGTCGTGGTCCGCTTTGCCGGCGAGGTCGTTGCCGACTCCAAGGCGGCGGTGCAGTTAAAAGAAGGCACCTACCCGCCGCGCCTCTACCTTCCGAAGGCCGACGTGGTGATGGATGCGCTCGCGCCGACCGATCACCGCACCCATTGCCCGTTTAAAGGCGACGCGAGCTATTACAGCCTGCGCGTGGGCGACCGCGAGGCCAACAATGCGGTCTGGGCCTACGTGCAGCCGATCGCCAACGTCGCGAACATCGCGGGGTTGGTGAGCTTCTACCCCCATCACGTCGAGATCGAAGAACACCCTCTCGACGACTGACCTTGCCAAGCCCTCGGTCGCTCCCTCAAGCTGAACAGCATGAAGCTACGCGTCGTATTCGGGCTACTGGTCATGCTGCTGGTCTTGCGGTGGATTGCGTGCGAGCCGACCGACAGCGGCCCCGTCAAACACCTCACGAACCGGCTGTGGGTAAACAAGGTCGCGAAGGGGCCGAGAGACATGGTTTTTCATCTCGCGCTCATGGGCCGAACGAAGCGGCGGATCGGCTTCGTGTTGAACGCCTCGCGGTTTCGATTCATGGGCGAGTTCCTGCGCTATAAGCTCGACGGACACCGGTTGACGCTCAAGCTGCCCCAAGACAAGGCCGAGCTTACGTTTAAGGTTCGGACCTGGGCGTGCAAAGAGGCGCCCAAGCCCTACGACCTGTGTCTGGAGCTCAAGCGCGACGACCACACGATGGTGTTGTACAGCCAGCGAAAGGCGACGGTCGGCGTTGAGACCCTCGAGGCCCTCGGCATCGATGTCGAAGCGGCTATGGGTGTCGATGGCGACGGCCCGACGACCACGGACGTGGTGCCTGCTTCGCTGATGCCGCTCATGTCCGGCTCGGAAGATTGATGCCTCGCAACCGTCGGAACAGCGAGACCGCGAACGAGTCGGTCATCCCCGACAGATAGTCGGTCACCAACACCAGCCGCTCATACGGTGAGCTGTCCACGTTCGGGGCCACCGGGAGCAACGCCAAGATCTTGTCGAACTTGTCGTCGTTGCCCCACCCGGCGCGTGCTGCGGGCACGAACTCGTCGAGGAGGAAGCTCAGCACCTCGTACCCGGCGAGCTCGATTTCGAGCACCGCTCGCTCCTTGTAGCAGGTCTCCACCGTCTCGGCGGTGATCGCGTCGAGTTCGGGTCCCGACGGCAGGATGGCCTTCAACGGTCTCTTGATCTTTCCCGCGACCAGCCTCGTCTCCTCGTCGAGGAAGGCGCTCTTGACCTCGGTGGCCAGAGTGTTGATGGCCTTCGCTCGCAGGTAAGAAACGTTCTGAATGCGGTTCGAGCGGTCGGGATACCGGTCAGGGGCGGCGAATCGTTCCCCTTTGGCGGCGATCGCGCTCAGGCTCCCTTCGACGAGATCGTAGGGAACGAGGCCGAGCCGAAAACCGTCCTCGAGGTCCAGTATCGAGTAGCAGATGTCGTCGGCGGCCTCGACCAGAAACGCGAGCGGATGCCGGAGCCACCCGGCTTCGTGCGGCACGAGGCCGACCCCGTGCGCGATCTCGGTGAAGAAGTCGGCTTCGGCCTGAAAGAAGCCATGTTTTTTGCCGCTGATGCCTGCGTTGGGGGGCCGGGGCCCCGCGCCTCGCGGGTACTTCGTGAACGCCGAAAGCGTGGCCAACGTCAGGCGGAGACCGGGGTTTCGCGGGATCTGGAGACGGGTCAGGATGCGGAAGCCCTGAGCGTTGCCTTCGAAGGCCTCGAGGTCGGCGCGCTCGGCCGCGGTGAGGCCGTCGGTCACTTCGGGGCGGGCCCGAAACCACCGGCCGATCGCATCTTCCCCGGCGTGACCGAAAGGCGGGTTGCCAATGTCGTGGGCCAGGCAAGCCGCGGCCACGATGTCTCCGAAGCTCCGCTCGGTCAGCCCCACGTGGCCCAAGATCGGGTACCGCTCGAGCAGGGTCTCGCCGACCATCGTTCCCAACGAGCGGCCGACGCAGGATACCTCGAGCGAGTGGGTCAGTCGGGAGTGGATGGCATCGTTGTCGGGAAGGGGAAAGACTTGAGTCTTCCCGCTCAAGCGGCGAAAGGCGGTCGAAAAGACGATCCGATCGTAGTCTCGTTGAAACGCGGTCCGGGTCCGACGGTCGCCGGACCCGGGCTTGACCGCCTCGCCGAGGCGCTGCTCCGAGAGCAACCGAAGCCAGCTATCGGCGCTCATGAGGTCCGTTTACCCCTCCCACTCGGTGTGGAACGTGCCTTCGCGATCCAGCCGTTGGTAGGTGTGTCCGCCGAAGAAATCTCGCTGGGCCTGGGTCAGGTTCGCGGGTAACCGGCGGCGGCGCAGACTATCGTAGTACGCGACCGACGCGGTGAGGGTGGGGATCGCGACGCCCCCGTGAACCGCGCGCGCGATCGTTCGGCGCCAACCATCTTGCCGCCGACCGATCTCGTCGGCGAACGTCGGGTCGAACAACAGGTTCGCGAGCGCGGCCTCCCGGTTGTACGCGTCTTGAATGACCTTCAGGAACTTCGCGCGAATGATGCAGCCATCCTTCCAGATGCGGGCGATCTCTCCGAGCTGAAGGTTCCAGTCGCGCTCCGCGGAAGCGATGTTCAGAAGCCCCAGGCCCTGGGCGTAGCTGCACATCTTGGCCGCGTACAGAGCGGCGCGGGCGTCGTCGATCAGCTGCCGCTTGTCGTCGGCGCTGACCGAGGGGCTCGGGCCTTTCAGGATGTCGGCCCCTTTCAGGCGCAGCTCACGCATTCCGCTCAGCACGCGGGCGTCAACGGAGCTTGCGATGGTCGGGATCGGGGCCGCGAGTTGGGCGCCCTCCTGCACCGTCCAGCTGCCGGTCCCCTTCATCTTCGCGGTGTCGAGGATGGCATCGACCAGGCGACCGTCGCCGTCGCTGTCGGCCTGCTTGAAGATCTTGCTGGTGATCTCGATGAGGAAGCTCTCGAGCTCTCCTTCGTTCCATTGTCCGAAAACGTCGGCGAGCTCGTCGTTGCTCAGGCCTCCGACATTCTTCAGCAGATCGTACGTCTCGGCGATGAGCTGCATGTCGCCGTATTCGATACCGTTGTGTACCATCTTCACGTAGTGACCGGCCCCGCCGGGGCCGATGTACGTCACGCAAGGGCCGTCTTCGACCTGGGCCGCGATCTTCTCCATGATGCTGGAGACCTTGTCGTACGCGGCCCGCTGCCCGCCGGGCATGAGACTCGGGCCGTATCGCGCGCCCTCCGCGCCGCCCGAAACGCCCATCCCGATGAACTCGATGCCCTTGGCGGTGAGGTCCGCCGATCGGCGCTCGGTGTTCGTGTAGTACTCGTTGCCGCCATCGATGATCACGTCACCCGGGCTCAGATGGGGAACGAGACCTTCGATGGTGGCGTCGACCGGCGCTCCCGCGGGGACCATGATCAGGATGCGCCGAGGCGAAGCCAACGAGCGCACCAGCTCACCGGCGTCGTAGGCGGGGCGGGCCCGACGGCCCGCGGCCTTGGCCATGAATCCGTCGGTTTGGGCTCGCGCGCGGTCGTAAACCGCGACCGAGAATCCGTGGTCCTCCACGTTGAGGGCGAGGTTGGCCCCCATTACCCCCAGGCCGATGACCCCGAATTGGGCTTGATCTTCGCTCGTCATTTCAGCTCCTCGATCTGCGCCGGCTCCAGCTCTGCGAGCGCGTCCCGGTCCGCAATGATTGTCGTGTCGCCTTTTCTGCCGCGCAGGACGCGCTGCATGGGAAGGTCGCCACCCTCGGTCAGTACTTGCTTGAGTCGGGCCGCTTTCTTACGGCCCGATATCAAAATCAGCATCGATCGGGCCCGAGAAAGGGCCTCGTAGGTGAAGGTTAGCCGGCGGTCGGCAACGGTCCCGGTGCTCGCGGAGACCGCGGCCACCAGCCCTCCGGGCTCCGCCTCACCGGGAAACAGGCTCGCGGTGTGGCCGTCGTCGCCCATGCCCAGCACCACGAGGTCCACCGCCCCCGCGGGGCTGGTCAGCCCCGCGACGATGGTTTCGTACAGGCTCGCCGCGATTCCGAGGTCGCCGGCGTCGGCCTCCGGACGATAGATCTGGGCCCGGGGGATGCCGAGGGGCTTGAGCAGCGTCTCCTGGGCCATGAAGAAGTTGCTGTTGGGGTCCGAAGGGGGCAGCGCCCGCTCGTCCGACAGAAGAAAGTGCACCCGGCTCCAGTCGACGTGTTCCGATCGTTCCTCGGCGAGGAAGGTGTGAAACAGGCGGGGCGTGCTGCCGCCGGACAGCGCGACCACGAAGCGTCCGCTCGCGGCCGTGGCCTTGGCAACGAAATGGGCAGCGGCTTTCGCGGCCAGGTCGTCGGGGTTATCGGCGGGGATGAGGCGGACGTTCATAACAACTCCTCCGCGATCTTCAGGGCACGGCGAAATGCGCCGTCCTCCGATCGATGGATGAGGGCGCGAGCCAGGGCCTCCGGCCCCGAGATCTCCAGCCGGGGTCGGGTGACGGTGGGCAAATGAGGGCCGGCGGCCTCGACGTGGTGGCCGATGCACTGGACGGTCACCGGTGTCGGCATCGCGGACGACAGGAAGGTGAAGCTCGGTCCGTCCGCCTCGCTGTTCACCATCAGCTCGAGCGTCAGGGGCTCACCACGGGGACGGGACAGGCTCCACGCCTGTCCGTCGACCGCCGCCGTTGCCGGCCCTTCCGCACCCAAGGCGCGGGCGAGCCACCCGAGCAGAAGACGGCTCGACCACTGCTCGAGAGGGCGGGTAGTGCACTGAATGCGATCGATCGACTGTAATGCCTGTTCGTCGAACGGAGGATCGAACACGCTGGCGATCTCGGCCCGAAGGGCCGCCGTTCCCACCCAGCCCAGGTCCATGGCGCTGTGGCGACCGTCGTCCATGAGGCGGCGGAGCGCGCCCAGGGGCTCACCGGTCTCCGACGCGTCGGCGTTGGTGACGACGCGATCCGCGAGGCGGAGCATCGGATCGACCAGGGCTCCCCGGGGCACGCCGCCGAACACCACGCTCGTCGGGAGCCCGGGCACCAACAGCGCTCGCGCCAGACCCGGCAGATGGTGGTCGGCACCGCCGGCGGCGGCGATCGTGACCTCCTCCGAGCACACGAGCTTGCCGCCCCCGTCGGCAATGATGCAGTTGGCGGAGATATAGCTGCTGAGCTCGGTGCGGCCGTCAGGATTGGGCTGGCTTCGGATGATCAGCGATCGCGCCGCGACGTGGCGGGGGAGCTCGTCGACCCAGCGCTGGAGCGTGTCGGCAGAACCGTAACCTTCTCGCCCTTCGCGCTCTTCGAGCAGAACGATCACGTTCAACAGACAGGCGCGGGTCACCGGCGCCGCGGTCTCGGTGCGTTGACCGGCCTCCCTCCACAGCGACGCGAGCTCTCGCTCGACGGCGTCGGGATTCACTGCGAAGGCTTCGCCGGCGGTGAAGCGTTCGATCTTGTCCGCGCTCACGGCTTTCTCCACATCATGCCGTCGGTCAGGAGCGCCTCGGCTTCCGGTGGCCCCCAGGACCCCGCTTCGTAGGGGAAGGGGGCGGTCTCGCTTTCGGCCCACGCTTCGTGAATCGGGGTGATGAACCGCCACGACGCCTCGACCTCGTCGCCGCGCGTGAACAGCGTCGGTTCCCCGTTGAGGGCGTCGAGGAGCAGGCGTTCGTAGGCTTCCGGCGCCTCCACCCCGAAGCTCGACGCGTAGCGGAACTCCATCGACACCGGGGCGATCTCGATCGCTTGCCCGGGCACCTTGGACCCGAGGGTGAGGGTGATGCCTTCGTCGGGTTGGATGCGAATCGCGAGCACATTGCCCTCGAGATGGGCCATGCGCGCGTCGCCGAACAACCGGTGGGGCGCGGGTCGGAAGTGCACGGCGATCTCCGTGACCTTCTTCGGCATTCGCTTGGCGGACCGCAGATAGAACGGCACTCCGGCCCACCGCCAGTTGTCGATCCCGAGCTTGAGCGCAACGTAGGTTTCCGTCCGCGACTCCGGATCGACGTTGGCTTCTTCGCGATATCCCGCCACGTCGCGGCCGAGAACGCTCCCTTTGGTGTATTGGCCGCGCAGGACGAAGTCATCGACGTCGCGGCCGGTCACCGGCCTCAGCGCCTTGAGCACTTTGGTCTTCTCATCGCGGACGGCGTCGGCATCGAACGACGCTGGCGGCTCCATCGCGGCGAGGCACAAGACCTGGAAGAGGTGATTTTGGACCATGTCCCGCAAGATTCCGGCCTTTTCGAAGTATGAGCCACGCTGCTCGACGCCCAGGGTCTCGGCGCCCGTAATCTGTACGGAGCGAACGTATTTATTGTTCCACATGGGCTCGAAGATCGAGTTCGCGTAGCGGAACACCAGCAGATTTTGCACCGTCTCCTTACCGAGATAGTGGTCGATTCGGTAGATCTGGCGTTCCTCGAGCACCTGGTGGACCTGATGGTTCAGCGACTGGGCGGACGCGAGGTCGGTGCCGAAGGGCTTTTCGATCACCACGCGGGCAAAGGGGTCTTCGCCCGGATTCACCAGCCCCGCCTGGCCCAGGTTTCGGATGATCGGCGCGAATACCGAGGGCGGGGTGGACAGATAGAAGAGGCGATTGCCGGGGAGGTTGTGCTCCTTTTCGATCGCCTCCAGGCGCGTCTTCAACTCGCGAAACATCGCCGGGTCCGCAAAGTCGACCGGCTGGTAATGAATGCTGGGGGCCATGCTGTCCCACAGGCTGCGGTCGATCGGCCGCCGGCGGGAGTACGCATCGACGCCTTCCTCCAGCCGTTGTCGAAACGCGTCGTCCGACAGGGTCGACCGCGACGCGCCGACGATGGCTATCCGCGACAGATGGCGCTCCAGCATGAGGTTGTACAGTGCGGGGACGAGCTTTCGCTTGGTCAGGTCACCGCTCGCGCCGAAGATCACGACCGTCGCCGGCGCGGGCGTTCGATCCGCGGATAGCTGCGCACGAAGAGGATTCATCGCGGGAACTCTCGACCGCATCCGGGTGTGAGTCAAATCGCGCTCAGCGCGTCGGTGAACCGGCAGCAATCAAATCTCAAGGCGTAGAAGGCTCCGCCGAATATGGATTCCGTGGCGGTGGCATTTGCGATTCCGAGTCGAGTCGCGCTCGAGACCGGCGACGGTGGCCGGTGCACGGGATACGTCACTCATTTCGAAGGCGGCTGCATCTGGGCCTATGTCCGCGGGCTGGTTTCGCCATCGTTCAGATCTTCTGTACGGTTGGTGTTTCGACGAGAGGGTGAATCGAGCCTCGGCATGGCCGGCGTGATCATCTGGTCGGCGCAAGATCGGGTTGCGGTCGAGGTCCGGCATCCGGTTGACCGCGCCATTGTGCGGCAATGGAGTCGAGGGGAAGCCGCGGACGTCAGCGAGTTCGTTCGGCTCGATCGGACCGAGGTTCCGACCGCCGAGTTTTCCCCGGTAGATGCGGTGGTCGTGGCCATGACCGGCGCCGAGATCACCGACGCGAGCGTCGCCGCCGAACGTGTCGTTCGTCGCCGCGCCCGAGCGTCGATCGACGGCTCATGGCGGGACCGGGATACTCTGGAAGAGCGGTTCGTGGAGGAGCGGTTCGTGGAAGAGCGGTTCGCGGAGGAGCGGTTCGTAGAGGATCGGTTAGTGGACGAGCGGTTAGTGGAGGACCGGTTCGCGGAGGAGCGGTCGGTGGAAGAGCAGCCGTACGCCGATGAGCGCCCGCCCGCGGCGGCGTCCTCTACCTGACCGACGGCGCGGTCTCGGTTCGAAGTCGGCGGTCCAGCCGCAGCAGCGCGATGACGGTCATCGCATCGGCGAGCCGGCCGTCGGCGGCCTGCGCGATCGCCTCCTCGAGGGGGACGCGTCGAGTTTTGAGCAGCTCGGTCTCATCGGGCGCGGCTTCGACCGCCCACAGGTCTTCGGCGACAAAGAGGTGGGCAACCTCGTCGGTCGTCGAATTGCTCATCTGCAGCGGGCCGCCGAGAGGTGTCCATCGTTCGGCGCGAAGACCGGCCTCTTCCTGTAGCTCGCGCTCGGCGGCCTGCAGCGGGGTTTCGTGAGGGTCGACGCCGCCTTCGATGATCTCCCAGGAGTACTCGCCGAATGGGTACCGCCACTGACCGACCATCACCACCTTCCGGTCGGGCGTGAGGGCCAGCACGCCGGCGGCCAACTTCATCTCCACCACGCCATAGATCCCGGGGTGGCCGTCCGGCCGGAGCACCTGATCTTCGCGGACTTGGATCCAGGGGTTCGCGTACATCACCCGTGACGACCGCGTGCGCCAGGGATTCGTCGCGGGAAGTGGTGCGTCATCCTCGCTCACGCGCCCACGTTATCAGCGTAGTGCGGGTTGGCGAAGCGGACGGGGCGGGATAAGCCTCGCGGATGCCCTGGCGGCGAGCGACGTTCAAGGATCAGACAGTATGGGTCGAAGTTGGTGCGGACGGACAGCCCAAGGCCGACGGGGGCCGGGTACCGATTCGTTATCAAGATCGGCCCGGCGCCAAAATCTACCGGGCCGGCGCAGGACGCGTGGACGTCGACGACTCGGCGCCGATCGAGACGCTCGCCGACGGTGCGGCCGCCGACGAATCGCCCGCGGCCAACAAAGCCCCGGCCAAGAAGGCCGCGGGGCGGGGGTCGGGCTTCGGCAAGGCCGGGACGCGCACTGCGGCCCAAGCCGCCCTCGCCGCCGACGCGGCCCAGCGGCAGCTCGCGAAGCTCGAAGGGCGGGCGGTGATCGCGTTTAGCGACGGCGCGTGCCGCGGCAACCCGGGGCCGGCGGGGTCCGGCGCGTACGTGGTGCTCCCCGACGGCGGGGCGTGGGAGGCGGCGATGCACCTCGGTCGGGCGACGAACAACGTCGCCGAGCTCACGGCGATCGGGCTCGTGCTCGACATCCTCGAAGAGGCCGACGTGGGCCACGACGAACCGGTCGCGATCTTCAGCGACTCGTCTTATGCCAACGGCGTGCTGGTCAAGAACTGGAAGGCGAAGGCCAACCAGGCCCTGATCGCGGAGTTGAAAGAACGCCTGCAGAGCTGGACGAAGCTCGAGGTCGTCTGGGTCGCGGGCCACGCGGGGATCGACGGCAATGAACGCGCCGACGAGCTTGCGAACCGGGGCGTGGACGGTGAGACGAAACGGCGCCGGGTCAAACGCCGCTGATCCGACCGCGGCTGGGGTCAGCCGTCCT